>NZ_JCAQOZ010000062.1:0-162218 GCF_059567945.1 Paraburkholderia sp. BGA-UO-ETr-F12
CGAACATCAAGGACGATGGTGCTATGGCAAGACGCCCATGCGTACGTTTCTCGACTCCCTTGATCTTGCCAGGGAGAAACTGATCCCTCACTGATCGGCTTCGTTACTTCGTTTCCCGACTACCTGTCAGATCGAGTCCAGGCTAATACAGCTAATAGACCACTAACACAGCAAGGAAAGGCCAAAAGACCAGAAAGGCAACGCCAAAACAAACCACAAACACAGCAAGGCAACGCCCAAAATCCAGATCAACAACAAACCGGCCGAGCAGGCCCCACCCCTTAACCCTCAATTCCGGCTAGCAATAGCCCCCTGCCCACCAGCAGAATCCGCCGTCTGCGAAGACCCAGCCCCTCCCCAAACAACGGAGTTATTAACCGCATACAACCGGCATGGCGCCGAACTCTGCTTCTGGCAATTAGCAATCGCCACCGTCATCGGATCATCGCCCCCTTCGGCCCACGACCACGCACCGGTATCCGACACAGCAAAAGCCCGGCTAGGATACTGATGCAGGAAATTCCGATACCCATTCCGGCCAGCTTCATCGACATACGGCACGGAATCGACCGCATCGACAGCAGCAAACCCACTCGCCTTAGGCATGGAAGGATCCGCCACGCGATACTGCACGCCGGTAGGCATCCCCACCCTGGCAAGGAAAGCCTCGACCGCAGGCCACCACACATGCACGCCATCACGATCGCCCACGAGCCGATGCGCGTCATTCTTGTAGTTGCCGAAATCCACCATCTTCGCGCTCGCACCGTGCGCGGCATACGCGGCGTACATGCCGGCCACCAGCGGCGCGGTCCACACCGAATCGTTATCGCCGTACAACCACAGCGAAGGCACCTTCGTTTTCTCGCCATACGCGCCGAACGCGCGCGTCAGGTTGCCCTGCCAGTCAGCGCATGCGTCCTGCCGCAAACCACCCGAGAAATTGATCAGCGCCCGCACGCCCGGTGCAGCGTCAGGCCCGTAAGCGATCGTCGCCAGACCGCCGTGCGAAGTGCCGGCCACCACGATGTGCGTGGCGTCAACGTAAGGCTGCTTCGACATGTAGTTGATCGTCGCGGCGACGTCGCCAGCCTGGTCGATACCGTTGCGCTCGACGTCGCAACCGTCCTGCTGATAAGTGCCGCCGGAATGGCCGAAGCCCTGGCGGTTCGGCGCCACCACCACATAGCCGCGACGCACGAATTCACGCGCGAACGGCAGCGGGTCGCTGCGCTCCTGCGTGCGCGGGTCGCCAGGAATCTTGCCGTGATTGAAAACGATCATCGGAAACGGACCCGGGCCGTCCGGCTTGTAGATCGTCGTTTCGAGCGTGATGCTGCCGGCAGCGTCGACCGGCACGCGGATGATCTGTTCGTTGAGACCGGCGGTGGGCAAATAGACGTCGTCGTCGAGCGCGATGCGCGGCACGTGCGCGCGGGTGAGAGGCCCTGCCTGGGTGTCGTCAAGCGGGTCGGCATGCGCGAGCGCGACAGCGCATATCGCCGTTGCACACGTCACCGCACACTTCGTCAGAACCTTGCTGAACACCATTGACGCACCTGCCTCAAAAACCTGCCCAGAACACCGTGATGCCTTGTCCGTCGAATGTCATCGCTGACAGTTGCCTTTCATCGGCGTTTTCGACAAACAAAAACACACTCGCGTACGTAGTGCGCTACGCGCACGCACGCTGATCGAGATCGCACGGGATGAACCCAAACGGCTGACGCGACCCCACGCGCCGATGATGAGCGCCACACATGCCGCCTGAAACCGCCGTCGAACCCTTACTGGTGGGCTATCGGCTGGAGTCTGCGCATTTTGCGGATTCGGTATGCACCTGTTCTCGCAATGTGACGTCACAAACCTACGGCCCCATCCTGGCACGACAATTTTGTTTTGTGCAATCAAGGAGAACCCGTGGCGCAAAAATTGCCGTCTGCGGAGCAGGGTCCTTTCGCCTTGGCGGCGCAGCAAAGCCGCCTCGCGGACGCTGCGTGGCTGTGCGAAGTAATGTGCTGCAACATACGCGCTGTGGCGTCGGGCCAACACGAAAAAAAGCCCTCGTTAGAGGGCCACATGTAATCACGACGCTCTCTGCGTCATTGCCTCGTGTAAGGGCAGGTAAGGCGCGGCTTATTCATTGACGTCACCGTCGACATAGCGCCAGCGTCCGTCGTCGCCGCGGACAAAGCGGCTCAGTTCGTGCAGCCGGTGAGCGCGGCCGCCGACCTTGTATCGTGCGACGAATTCAACGGTTGCATGCTGGGTGTCGGTTTCGGTGAAGGCCTTGATCTGCAGTCCGAGCCAACGCGGTGCGTCGGGGGCAGCAGGGTCGGCGTCGAGTTCCGCGGGGCAGGTGTGCGGTGCCCAGGTCGCCCGCAGGTAATCCGTTGCGCCCACAACATATGCGCTGTAACGCGAGCGCATCAGTTCGAGCGCGCGCGGCGCGGTTTCGCCGCCATCGATATAGCGGCCGCAACATTGCGCGAAGCGGGGCGGTTTGGCGCCGCTGCGCTGATCGGGCGCGGCGCCGCCGCATGGGCAGTCGGAAGGTCGTTGCATCGACAACAATGGCTTGATCATCAGACGTTCAGGCAAGACCGCGCGCGATCAGGATTTTCTGGATGTCACTGGTGCCTTCGTAAATCTGGCACACGCGCACATCGCGGTAGATGCGCTCGACCGGGAAGTCGTTCAGATAACCGTAGCCGCCATGGATCTGCAAGGCCGCCGAGCAGATGCGCTCGGCGGCTTCCGAGGCGAACAGCTTCGCCATCGCGGCCTCGGTCAGACAGGGCTGGCCTGCGTCCTTTAGCGACGCCGCGTGCCAGATCAACTGGCGGGCGGCTTCGAGTTGCGTCGCCATATCGGCGAGATGGAACTGCACGGCCTGGTGCGAAAACAGCGGCTGGCCAAAGCTCTCGCGTTCCTTCGCGTAGCCCAATGCCGCCTCGAACGCGGCACGCGCCATCCCGACGCTCTGCGCCGCGATTCCGATCCGTCCGCCTTCGAGCCCCGATAGCGCAATCCGATAGCCTTCGCCTTCCGCGCCAATCAGATTCGCGGCCGGTACGCGGCAGTCCTCAAAAATAATCTGCGCCGTGTCTGACGAATGCTGGCCGAGCTTTTCCTCGACTCGAGCAACGACGTATCCCTTCGTGTCGGTCGGCACGATAAACGCGCTGATGCCACGCTTGCCCGCCGCCTTGTCGGTCACGGCCATGACGATCGCAACGTCGCCGTTCTTGCCGCTCGTGATGAACTGTTTGACACCGTTCAGCACGTAGCTGTCGCCGTCGCGTGTCGCGGTGGTGCGCAGCGCGGATGCGTCCGAGCCCGCTTGCGGTTCGGTCAGGCAAAACGCGCCGAGCATCTCACCGCGCGCGAGCGGCGTGAGCCAATCGCGTTTCTGCGTGTCGTTGCCATAGGTCAGCAGAATGCTGCACACCGGGCAATTGTTGACGGAAATCGCGGTCGAGGTACCGCCGTCGCCAGCCGCGATTTCTTCGAGGATCAACGCGAGCGCCAGCGCGTCCATGCCGGCGCCGCCATACGCCTCGGGCACCAGCACGCCGTACGCGCCGAGTTCGGCGAGCTGGCGATGCACCTCTTTCGGAAAAATACGCTCGCGGTCCCATTGCGCCGCGTGCGGGGTGACCGCTTCGCGGACGAACGTGCGTACCGCGTCGCGGATCATCTGGTGATCCTGATCAAGCACCATGGCTCGGTCTCCTTTTTAGTCTCTCCAGGTGTCTTCTCACCAGTCGAGCGCCGTGCCGTCATATTGATAGAAGCGGCCGTTGAACGCGTCGTGCGCGGCGGCAGCCTGTGCGAGCACTTCGCGCATGCCGGTCACGCTGCGCGCAGGATCGATCGCCGCCTGCGCGCCGCCCATGTCGGTGCGCACCCAACCCGGGTGCAGCGAAATACACGTGGCGCGTGTGGTAGTGAGCGAGGCGACTTTCAGCGCGTCGTTGAGCGCCGCCTTACTCGCCCGATACAGCCAGCCGGTCGTGCCGCTTGCGTCGCTGATGCTGCCCATCTTGCTCGAAATCACCGCGAACACGCCGCCGGCTTCTTCGACGAGCGGCAGCAGGATCGGCATCAGCTGCATCGGACCGCGCACATTGGTGTGCATGACCAGATCGAAGTCTTCAGCCGTGATGGTTTCGATGTCCTCGGTGTGCGGTCCGAACACGCCCGACACTACGACCGCCGCGTCGAGCCGTTCGCCGTCGAGCCGCCAGCCGAGCGCGCCGATTTCCTCGGGCTCGGTGACGTCGAGTGAGAAGGTCTCCGCGCCGAGCGTCTTCAGCGCGTCGAGCGCGGCGCCGTCGCGCGCGGTGGCGAGTACGCGCCAGCCGCTTTTCCTGTATTGCCGCACAAACTCCTGACCGATGCCGCGCGACGCACCCACGATCAACACTGTCTTCATCGAATCACCTCAAGCTTCAGAACGCCGGCAAACGGCGCGTCAAACCAGTTCGATACCCATCGCGGTCGCTTCGCCGCCGCCGATGCACAGCGTCGCGACGCCGCGCTTGCCGCCGCGCTGTCTCAACGCGCCGATCAGCGTGACGAGAATCCGCGCGCCCGATGCGCCGATCGGGTGGCCGAGCGCGCAGGCGCCGCCGTTCACGTTGACCTTGTCGTGCGGCAGACGGTGTTCCTTCATCGCCGCCATCGTGACCACCGCGAAGGCTTCGTTGATTTCGTACAGATCCACCTCGTCGGCGCGCCAGCCGTTCTTCTCGAACAGCTTGCGAATCGCACCGACCGGCGCGGTGGTGAACTTGGCCGGTTCCTGCGCGAAGGTGGCGTGGCCGACCACGCGAGCAAGCGGCTCGACACCGAGACGTTTCGCGGTCGATTCGCGCATCATCACGAGCGCTGCCGCACCGTCGGAAATCGACGATGAGTTCGCCGCCGTGACCGTGCCGTTTTTGCTGAACGCGGGCTTGAGCGTTGGAATCTTGTCGAGGTTCGCTTTGAACGGCTGCTCGTCGTGGTCGATGGTCACGTCACCCTTGCGGCTTTCCACCTTCACCGGCGCGATTTCCCACGTGAACGAACCGTCTTCATTCGCGCGCTTTGCCCGATTCAGGGACTCGACGGCGAACGCGTCCTGCGCTTCGCGCGTGAAGTCGAACGACGCCGCGCATTCTTCGGCGAAGGTGCCCATCAAACGGCCTTTTTCATACGCGTCTTCGAGGCCGTCGTAGAACATGTGGTCGATCACCTGGCCGTGGCCCATGCGCATGCCGTTACGCGCTTTCGGCAACAGGTAAGGTGCGTTGGTCATGCTCTCCATGCCGCCCGCGACGATTACGTCGACCGAGCCGGCGGCCAGCATGTCATGCGCGAACATCGCCGCGCGCATGCCGGAGCCGCACATCTTGTTGACCGTGGTGCTGCCGGTGGCGAGCGGCAAGCCAGCACCGAGCGCGGCCTGACGCGCTGGCGCCTGACCCTGGCCGGCGGGCAGCACGCAGCCCATGACTACTTCGTCGATCTGCTCCGGCTTCAGGCCCGCGCGTTGCACGGCGGCCTCGATCGCAACCGAGCCCAGTTGCGGCGCGGTGAGCGAAGCGAAATCGCCCTGAAATGCCGCCATGGGCGTGCGGGCCACACCGACGATCACGATCGGATCAGCTTTGGTATCACTCATGTTTGCCTCCTTCATGTTTGAGTTCCTCGATCACACCTTCGACGATGGCCGGCACGTCACCGAGCTGGGCCGCATCGGCGGCAGCCATGTCGCTGTCTTCCTTGTACGCGCCGCCGGCCGATACCGCGGCGAGGCAGTTCCTGTAGGTTGCATCGAGCGCCGCCGGGTCGTTGACGGTCATCCCCAGGTTGCGAACCTTGCCGTCGTGTACGCCATACACCCAGCCATGCACGGCGAGTTCCTGGCCGCGTGCCCACGCGTCGTTGACGATGGTGGTCCGGCATACGTTCATCACCTGCTCGATCGCGTTCAGTTCGACGAGGCGCCGATGCCGCGCCTCGCCGATCGGCCAATCCTCGATCAGCGCGGCATGCTTGGTGCGCACGTCCTGCACGTGATGCAGCCAGTTGTCCGCGAGGCCCACGCGCCGGCCATGCAGCGCTGCGGCGACACCCGAGCAGCCATAGTGGCCCACCACCATGATGTGCTTGACCTTCAGCAGATCGACGGCGAACTGGATGACCGACAGGCAGTTCAGATCCGTATGCACCACCACGTTGGCGATATTTCTGTGCACGAACACTTCGCCAGGCGGCAGGCCGATGATCTGATTGGCCGGCACACGCGAATCGGAACAGCCGATCCACAGATATTCGGGGGTCTGCTGATGCGCGAGGCGCGAGAAGTACTCGGGATCTTCGGACAGCTTGCGGGCCACCCACGCGTCGTTGTTGTCGAACAGGTGAGCGAGCGGATTGGCAGCGGGAGAAGCGTTCGTATTCATGGATGAGTCTGGGCGGTTGCTCGACCGATTGACCGGTCGATGTCGTATAAGGTTCGGACGATGCGGGCGGCACGTGAGACGCGATAGACGCGCCGGGCTCAAGCCACCCGCGCTGGGCGTTCGTCTGCCGGATTCTCCGCGTGTCCGGACGCCGTATCGGCGAATCGTTCCGGATAGCGGATGCAGAAACGCACACTGCTGTCGTACGGGAAAAAGTCGGGCAGTTCGCCTTTCAGAAGATGATCCTTGTGCCGTTGCCATAGCGCAGGATCGAAAAAGTCCGCGTGATGCTGCATGAAGGATCGGCGCACGCGTGGGTCGCCGAGTAAAAACGTGCCGTATGTCTCCGGGAAAATGTCGTGCGGGCCGACCGAGTACCACGGCTCGCCCGACATTTCGTCTTCCTCGTTACGTGGCGCCGGGACCGCGCGCACGTTGCAGTCAGTCAGGTATTCGATTTCATCGTAGTCGTAGAACACGACGCGGCCGTGGCGCGTCACGCCGAAGTTCTTGTACAGCATGTCGCCTGGGAAGATGTTCGCCTGCATCAATTCCTTGATCGCGTTGCCGTATTCCTTGATGCCGTGGTCGACGTCCTCGTCGCTGCCGTTCTGCAGGAACAGATTGAGCGGCACCATCCGGCGCTCGATATATAGATGGCGAATCACGAGGTTGTCGCCATCGTGTTCGATCAGGGACGGCACTTCCTTCTCGAGTTCGCGTATCAGCGCTTCGTCGAGCCGGGAAATGGGCAGCGCCACGCTTGAGTATTCGAGCGTGTCGGCCATGCGGCCCAGCCGGTCGTGCCGTTTGACGAGCTGATACTTTCCCTTGATCTTCTCGCGCGTGGTTTCCTTGGGCGGCGGAAAATGGTCTTTGATCAGCTTGAAGACATACGGAAACGAGGGCAGCGTGAACACCAGCATCACGAGCCCCTTGATGCCGGGCGCGATGATGAACGGGTCGCTCGAATGCTTCAGGTGGTGCAGCAGATCGCGATAGAACAGATTCTTGCCCTGCTTCTGCAAACCCACCGACGTGTAGATTTCCGCCTTCGGTTTGCCCGGCATGATCGTGCAGAGAAATTCGACGTAAGCCGAGGGCACTTCCATGTCCACCAGGAAGTACGAGTGCGAGAAGCTGAAGATGATCAGCAGCTGATCGCGTTTGAGCAGCACCGTATCGAGTGCCAGCACGCCGGGTTTCACATGGCGCAGCGGCACGGCGAACGGCAACAGCAGATCGCCGTTGATGATCCGACCGATGATGTATGCCGACTTGTTCCGGTAGAACAGCGACGAGAGCACGTGAATCTGAAAGTTGGCCGCTTCGTCGAACACGCCGAACGCGTCGTGGATCGTTTGCATGACGCACTCGACGTCGCGTGTCAGATCCTCGAACGGCGGCTCCAGCTGGAAGTTGGTGACGATGCGTTCGAGCGTCGCAGCGAGGCCGTCCTTGCCGGGGTAATACGCACGATAAGTCGGCTTTGCCGCCGGTTCGTCGTTCTCGATGTACTCGGTCGAAATCGCCGGGCGCACGAAAATGAAGTCGTTGTTGAAATACGAACGGTGCAGGATCTTGCAGCACACCGAATTGAAGAACGTCTCCGCGCACTCGGGCTGACGGTGCGTGGTCAGCAGACCGATGTAGTGGAGCTTGATCTGCTGCCACACTTCGCTGTCGATGTTCTCGGCGTCGTATTCGTCTTCGAGCAACTCGACGCATTCCTCGACGCGATCGTCATATGAGGTAATGCGCTCTCGCGCCAGGGTTTGCAGACCGTGCCAGTCGGCCGCCTCGAACAGCGTTTTGGCATGAATCGCCGCGTCGCGGAAAATCCGGTAGTGCCGATCAAACCCTTCGAGCATCGTCTGGGCGACGTCAAAGCCGATCTGGGACGACAGCAGTTTGGGGAAGTGATTCATGTCGAATTCGCCTGGTCGCGACTTACGCAGACTGGGTTCCGCGTGTGCCGCTTTCCAGCAGCGCACGCGCCTGGGCTTCGTATTGTGCGAGGTCTTCGAGCGTCGCGTTCAGATCTTCAAGTTGGCGTTCGAGCACATCGCGATGGCGCGACACCGTCGCAAGGAAGGCGTGCAATTGCGGCACGGTGTCGGTCGGTGATTCGTAAACGTCGAGCAGATCGCGGATTTCCGACAGCGTGAAGCCGAGCCGCTTGCCGCGCAGCGTGAGTTTCAGACGGGTTCGGTCGCGACCCGAATAAACGCGCCGCAAGCCGCTCGAACCCTCGCGGCTGGGCGAGAGTAAACCCTGGTCTTCATAGAAGCGGATCGCTCGGGGCGTGACGTCAAATTCTCGCGCGAGCTCGGTGATCGTGTATTGCGTGTTCATCGGGGCGTCCCGTGTCCGGGCAGAAAATCGGATTGAACGATAGAATCGACGTTTACGTTATCGTCAACCTGATCGAAACGCAACTAGAGAGCAATACGGCACCGGACTGTCCCGGCCGGGCCGCAACCACGCTGTGCGGCATCGCATACCTCGCCATGCCGGACGGCCGACGGAGGAAGACAAGCCCAATGAATGCACTCGAACATCAACTCGACTACCCGTTCAACGACACCATGCCCGAAGCGGGCCATGCGATGGAAGTCGCGCCCGGCGTGTTCTGGCTGCGCATGCCGCTGCCGTTCGCCCTCGATCACATCAATCTGTGGCTGCTACGCGATGAAATCGACGGTCAGCGTGGCTGGACGGTCGTCGACTGCGGCATTGCATCGGATGCGATCAGGGAGAATTGGGAGAAGGTGTTCGACTCCGTGCTCGACGGCCTGCCGGTGCTGCGCGTGATCGTCACGCATTGCCACCCGGATCACATTGGCCTCGCACACTGGATCTGCGGCGGCGGCGACAAGAAGCGCTGGAACGTGCGCCTGTGGACGACGCTGGGCGAATACATGCAGGCCCGCGTGATGGCGGCCGGCGACGGGTCGAATGCGGGCGGCGAGGCCGCGGCAGAGCATTTCGCGCGGCATGGTCTGAACGATCAGGCGTCGCTCGAGAAGCTGCGCAATCGCACGAGCTACTACGCGAGTCTCGTGCCGGCGATTCCCGATCAATATCGCCGTTTGCGTGAAGCCGACGGTGTGCAGATCGGCGGCAAGACGTGGCGGGTAGTGACCGGCTTCGGCCATTCGCCGGAACACTGCGCGCTGTATTGCGAAGAGACCGGCACGCTGATTTCCGGCGACATGGTGCTGCCGCGTATCTCGACGAACGTTTCGGTGTTCGCCATGGAGCCGGAAAGCACGCCGCTCGCGCTGTATCTGGAATCGCTCGGCCGCTACGAGACGATGCCCGAAGACACGCTCGTGCTGCCGTCGCATGGCAAGCCGTTCCGTGGCGTGCGTACGCGTATCAGGCAATTGCGTGAGCACCACGACGCGCGTCTGGCTGAAGTGCGCGAGGCCTGTGCGGAGAAGCCGCGGAGCGCCGCGGACATCGTGCCGCTGATGTTCAAGCGCCAACTCGACATCCATCAGATGACGTTCGCAATGGGCGAGGCGCTGGCGCACTTGCATCTGCTATGGTTCGCGGGCGAGTTGAAGCGCACGCAGGATGCCGATGGAGTGATCCGGTTCTCGGCGTGATCGCGTCGGCAGACTGACACGTCGATAAAAAAGCCCGATTGCGAATGACAATCGGGCTTTTCTTTGGAACGGGGCTTTTCTTTACAGCGGCGTGACGCAAGCTTACTGCACGGCCACCGCGCCGAAGTTCTGCCGTCCGAACGGACTGACGTGATAGCCGCTCACATTCGTGCGCGTGATGGCCGCTGCCGTCGGGTAACCCAGCGGAATCCACAGCGCCTGGTCATGGATGATCTGTTGCGCCTGTTCATACGCCTTCGCGCGTTTGGCCTGATCGGGCGTTGCCTTGCCGTCGGCGATCAGCTTGTCCAGATCCTGATCGCAGAAGCGCGCAAAGTTGATACCCGACTTAACCGCGTTGCAACTGAACAGCGGCGACAGATAGTTGTCCGGATCGCCGTTGTCGCCGGCCCAGCCCATGAACAGCGTGTCATGCTGACCTTGCTTCGCCTGCTTGATCAACTCGCCCCATTCGATCACCTTCACCTCGGCCTTCACGCCGATCTTCGCGAAGTCGGCCTGCAACAGTTCGGCGCCAGCCTTCGGATTCGGGTTCAGGACGCTGCCGTTCGGCCGCACCCAGATCGTCGTTTCGAAGCCGTTCGGATAACCCGCGTCCGCGAGCAGTTTCTTGGCCTTCACCGGATCGTATGGCCACGGCTTCACGGACTTGTCGTAGCTCCACGTGTTAGGCGGATACGGATTGACGGCCGGCGTCGCGGTGTTGTCGAAGATCGCCTTCAGATAAGTGGTGCGGTCGAACGCCATGTTCAGCGCGGCGCGCACCTTCTGGTTGTCGAGCGGCTTCTTCTGCGTGTTCAGCGCGACGAAGGCGGTCATGAAGGCCGGTGTTTGCACGATGGCGAGCGACTTGTCGCCCTTTGCTTCGGCGAGATCCTGCGGCTTCGGCGACAGCGCGATCTGGCATTCGCCGGCTTTCACCTTTTGCGCGCGCACCGTGGCGTCCGGCGTGATCGCGTAGATCAGGCGATCGATCTTCGGTTTCGGGCCCCAGTACGTTGGGTTCACGTCGTAGCGGATCACCGCGTCTTTGGTGTAGCTCTTCAACTCGAACGGGCCGGTGCCGATCGGCTTCGCATTCAGGTCGACCTGTTTGCCGGCCTTGAGCAACTGGTCGGCGTATTCGGCCGAATAGATCGAGGCGAAACCCATCGTCAGGATCGACACGAAGGTCGCGTCCGGGGCGTTCAGCTCGAACTTGACCGTGTTGTCGTCAACCTTGCTGATCGACTTGATGAGCTTCGGCAAACCCATTGATTGGGCGTGCGGGAAGCCGCTCGCGCCCGCCACCTTGTGCCACGGATTGCTGTCGTTGAGCATGCGGTCGAACGTGAAGACGACGTCGTCGGCGTTCAGCGGCCGGGTGGGCTTGAAGTAATCGGTGCTCTGGAACTGCACGTTCGGGCGCAGGTGGAACGTGTAGGTGAGGCCATCGGCGCTCACGTCCCACTTGTCGGCCAGCGAAGGCACAACTTTCTTCGCGGCCTCGTCGTATGAGACCAGCGAATTGAAGATAACGTCGGCCGACGCATTGGTCGTGACGAGCGAATTGAATTGCACGACATCGAAACCGTCGGGGCTCGATTCGGTACAGACGGTCAGCGGTTTGGCGAGCACGAGCGCGGGCGCCGTGAACAGTACGGCGGCTGCGAGCAGTTTGAAGCGCATAGGATCTCCCATAACAAGCGCAGTCAGGCAGTGCGTCTGGTTGTGTGGTTGTATTCCGTTGACGGGCGGCGACCGGTCTGGCCGTCGTCTTTATTGTGATACGTTTCCGGCGCCTGCGCATGGTTTGACGGGTGCCATCCACGCGCGCTTTGGCCTTCGCGAAAGCTTATCGAAGGGTGGTTGTGACGACAACAATTTAATCCGCATATCCATATGGATAGCGGATGCCGGCGTCAGCGCTCAGGAAGCGCCGCGCGCGTTTTCGTCGATATCGACGCACTGTGATCGATTTATTCGGTGACGGCGCGGGGCTTGCGTGGCGCACGTTCGAACGCGCGATCGTAGAGCCAGCGCGGCAGCACATGCAACAGCATGGCCGCAATGCGCATCTGCCACGGGAACACCGCAAAGGACGTTTGCCGCTCGATTGCACCCGCGGCCTTCATGGCGAAGCGCTCGGCGTCCATCAGGAACGGCATGGCGTACGGGTTGTGCTCGGTCATCGGCGTGCGGATATAGCCGGGCGCGATGGTGACCACGCCGACGCCCAGAGGGCGCATCTCGACGCGCAGCGCTTCCAGATACTTGAGCGCCGCCGACTTCGACGCGCTGTACGCACCCGAGCCCGGCAAGCCCCGCACTCCGGCCACGCTGGCAATGCCGACCAGCGTACCTTTCTTCGCGGCCACCATGGCGGCGGCGAACGGCTCGAAGGTGGCGACCATGCCGAAGTAGTTGATATCCATCACTTCGCGGAAGGTGCGCAGGTCGCCGTGCCCGGTGACCGCGCCGCGGCTGATGCCGGCATTGGCGATCACGATGTCCGGCAAACCATGCTGCGCGATGAACAGTGCGGCCGCTTCAGCGAGCGCCTCAGCGTCGCGCACGTCGACGGAATAAGTGGAGATGGAATTCTGCGGATGGGACTGCTGGAAAGCGGCGAGCGCGTCGCCGCGGCGGGCAACCAGGCCGAGAATCGCGCCGCGCCGCGCATATTCGGCGGCGAGCGCGAGGCCGATGCCGCTCGAGGCGCCGGTAATGAAAACCTTCAGGGGTGAGCTCATTCCGGCGCCTCGGCTTTACATCTTCTTGGCGCGAATCTGCTGCACCAGGTAGTCGAGCACCTGAATCGTGCCCGGCAGGCTGTTGGTCGCCGCCGGACCGGTTTCATACTTGCCCTGCACGGCCAGCGTCGGCACGCCGTCGATCTTGTAGTCGTCCATCAGCTTCTTGTCCTTCTGCAAAGCGCTTTGCGTCGAGAACGAGTTGTACGCGTCCATGTACTTCTTCGGATCGACGCCGTTCTTGGCGAGGAACTTGGCCTGGTCTTCCGGCGTCAGCAGGTAGTCCTTGTTGACGTGAATTTCATTGAAGACTTTCGGCGTGAGCTGCTGCGCGAGGCCGAGCGCGTCCAGCGCGTGGAACATTTTCGAGTGCGGAATGAAGTCGTCGCGGAAGGCGACCGGCACGCGCTTGAACACGACGTCCGGACCTTGCTTCTTGATCCAGGCCTCGAGGTAGGGGTCGAATTCATTGCAGTGCGGGCAGCCGTACCAGAAGAATTCGGTGACTTCGATCTTGCCGGCCGGCACGTCCGTAGGCTGCGGCGTGGCCAGCACGGTGTAGTCCTTGCCGGACACCGGCGCGGCCGGCGATGCATGCGCCGTGGCGGCAACCAGGCCCAGCGAGAGGAACAGAATGCTCAGCAGTTTTTTCATGTTGTGTTGACCCAAGTAGGCGATAAAGCGGTGGCGCCACGCAAATGCCCGTCACCGTTTTCATTGTCGGCTCAGACGTTCTAGTCCGTTGTGTTTGTCGATTGTGCTTGTGACACGCGCCGCACGTCGGGAGTTCGGCGTGCGGCGCGTTCCGGCAAAAATCGCCGTTTATTGATTGCCTGCTTATTGTTTCGTAAAGCGGATGACGGCGGTATCCACGCCCGCGTCGGACAGACGCTGACGGCTCGAATTCATGTCTTCAAACTTCGAGAACGGGCCGATCCGCACACGGTAGTAAGTGACGCCGCCGGCATCGCGCTGCGTGACCTTTGACTCGAAGCCCTGGAAGGCGAGACGCGCACGTTGCTGCTCGGCGTCGGCCGAGGTCTTGTAGGCGCCCACTTGCAGGAAGTAGCCCGTATTCGCATCACCCGGCGCCGGTGTCGGCGCCGCGCCTGAACCGGGCTTGGCGTTGGCAACCGTGCTCTTCGGCGCCGAGCCTGCCGCGGTGGCGGCCGGTGCGCTGGAGCCTTGCGGTTTCTTCGCCGTTGCAGTGGCCGTGCCGTTGTCCTGAGCGGGTTTCGGCGCGACTGCCGTGCCATTCGCGTTGTCAGCCGACGGCGGCACTTCGACGATCTGCGGTTCTTCCAGCATGCCGGACTGCGTCTGCGAATTGGTCTGGCCCGGGGCGGTGTTCGGCGGTGCCGGCTGCGCGGCTTGCGGCACGGGCTGGCCCGGCGTCTTGCCTTGCAGCGGACGGTTCGGGTCGTATTGCTGCGCCTGGCTCGCGCCGGTGTCGGGCGCCGCGGGCGGCGCGACCTTCGAGACAAACGGCGTAGGTGCGCGGGTGATATACAGCGCCACCACCACCGCGATCGCGAGACCGACGATCAGGCCCAGCACGATACCGAGAAAAGTCCCCCCGGTTTGTTTCGATTGCGATTGCTTTGTTGTCCGGCGTGGTTTTGCCATCGTATGAATCACCTGCAAAAAGAATCCTGGAACGGCCGTCGATTATAACGACGGCCGCGTGCATGTTGCGCCGGAGGACTTACATCTTGACGGGAGCAGAGACGCCGATCGTCGCGAGACCGTTGGCCAACACCTGGCGCGTGGCCGCAAGCAGCGCGACGCGCGCATTGCGCTCGGCGGCGTCGTCGACCAGCACGCGTTCGGCTTTGTCATTGTAGAACGAGTGGAATTCCCCGGCGAGGTCGCGCAGATAGAACGCGACCGCGTGCGGCGCGAGTTCGTCGGCGGCGTGCTCGAGCATGTCCGGGAACTCGGCGAGCTTGTTCAGCAAGGCCATGGCGCGTTCGCTGGTGAGCGGCGACACGTCGAGCTGGGCGAGCGTGCTTTCGTCCGTGTTATAGCGCGCCTTGCATTCGGCGATGACCGAGCAGATCCGCGCATGCGCGTACTGCACATAGTGCACCGGATTCTCGTCGTTCTGTTTCAACGCGAGGTCGATGTCGAACACGAATTCCGTGTCCGCTTTGCGCGAAATCAGGAAGAAGCGCACGGCGTCACGGCCGCGGCGAATCGTCTCTTCGTCAATCAGATCGATCGCTGCTTCCGAGCCCGGCGTGGCGCCGCCCGACCATTCGATCAGGTCGCGTACCGTCACGTAGCTGCCGGCGCGCTTGGAGATCTTCACCTCTTCGCCGTTGCGCATGACCGTGACCATCTTGTGCAGGATGTAGTCGGGATAGCCCTTTGGAATGCCGATGCCGAGGCCTTGCAGGCCGGCGCGCACCCGCGCGATCGTGCCGTGGTGGTCCGAGCCCTGAATGTTGATGACCTTGGTGAAGCCGCGTTCCCACTTGGCGACGTGATACGCGACGTCCGGCACGAAGTACGTGTAGGTGCCGTCGGTCTTGCGCATCACGCGGTCTTTGTCGTCGCCGTCGTCGGTGGTGCGCAGCCACAGCGCGCCTTCCTGTTCGTAGGTCTTGCCGGCGGCGATCAGCGCATCGACGGTTTTCTCGACCCGGCCTTCCTTGTACAGCGACGACTCCAGGTAGTACTGGTCGAACTTCACGCCGAACGCCTGCAGGTCCATATCCTGCTCGCGGCGCAGGTAGGCGACCGCAAAGCGGCGGATCGCGTCGAGGTTTTCGATGTCACCCGCGCCCGTCACGGGCTCGCCGTCGCTCGCGGCTACGGTGACGCCGTTCAGATAATCTTTCGCGATCTCGGCGATGTACTCGCCGTTGTATGCCGAAGCGGGCCAGCCCTCGTCGCCCGGAGCGAGGCCGCGGGCGCGCGCCTGGGTCGACACGGCGAGCGTGTGGATCTGCACGCCGGCGTCGTTGTAGTAGAACTCGCGGTGCACGTCATAGCCCTGGCTAGCCAGCACGTTCGACAGCGCGTCGCCGAGCGCGGCCTGGCGGCCGTGGCCGACGTGCAGCGGGCCGGTCGGGTTGGCCGAGACGAATTCGATCAGCACGTGCTTGCCGGCGTCGCGCTGCGAGCGGCCGAAGGCTTCCTTTTCAGCGAATACGGCAGCGATCACGGCCTGCTTGGCGGCCGCCGCGAGGCGCAGGTTGATGAAGCCGGGGCCGGCCACTTCGGCGGCGTCCACGAGGCCTTTTGCCTGCGGCTGCGCGAGCAGCGCGTCGACGATCTGCTGGGCCAGTTGGCGCGGGTTGGCGCGCAACGGCTTGGCGAGTTGCATCGCCACATTGCACGCGACGTCGCCGTGCGCGGCCACCTTGGGACGCTCCAGCGTGATCGTGGGCGAGACGAAGGCGGCTTCGGTCGCGCCTTGGGTTGCTTCAGCGACCTGCTTCACCGTGTCGGCGAGCAGTGTTTCGAGGGTTCGTTTATGTGCGGGCAGCATGCTTGTTGCGAGTCCAGTGAGGCAATCCGGTAATGCGGAAGAAGCGGCGGCCGCGCGCGACGCGCAGCCGATTCGTCAGAAGCGTGGAAAGCGGCGAAGCCCCGGCCGGTAGGCAGCCGGCACGTCGGAGCGCCGTCAGGCGCGCGGCGTGCTTGCCGCGAGGCTTGGCGCGCTTGTGCGCGGTTTCGCGCGATTTTGGCCAACCGCTCCGGCCGGCCACCCGCGCAACGCCGTACACAGCGCATTGCGGCGCGCTTTTCCGTTCAGACGGATTTTAGCAGGTGCTAATATGTTCAATGAGATGCCCACCAAGGGCCGTGGCCGCCGTGCCTGATCGGCGTGCCAACGCAAAGCGCGCGGGCGGCGAGTTTTGGGCGGCACGCGCGTCGATCCAACATAACGAAAAAGGGAACAGTCATGCTGATTACTTTTAAATGCCGGGCCTGCCCGGATGTGATGATGCTGGAGAATCTTGCACAGTACCTCGTCGGCATTGTCGGCAAGCGCCTCGGCGAGCGTGGCGTCATCATCCACGACGAACTTGACGTTGCGATCAGCAAACTCGAAGCGGCGATTACCTTCGACAAACAGGAACGTGCCGAGCACGATGGCCATTTCCACGAAGGTGAAGAGGGCCACGAGCATCACGAAATTCCACCGGGGCTCGCCCAGCGTGCGTATCCGTTCCTCGACATGCTGCGTGCCGCGAAGAAGGAAAACGCGGATATCGTCTGGGGTATCTGAGCCTGGCTTCGTCCGCCGGCGGTGGCGCTTGCAGCGCCAGGCGGCGCGGACCGGGTTGCGCCGCGCGCAATATGACGCATCAATGACAAGAGCCCGCATCTGCGGGCTCTTGCCTTTCACGGGGCTTGACAGCCCGTCTGCCGGGGCGGCCTGCTTACTGGCTGGCGCCGTCTGCCGGCGCTGCCATCGGTGCTGACGCACCCTTCTTCATTTTCTGCTTCTTGGGCTTCTTGACGTGCTTTTCGGTAGGCGGCGAATAGGAACTGACCGAGCTGGCGGGCTGGGCCAGCGCCACCGAGGCGCCTGCGGCGAGGGAAACAGCAGTCAATAACAGCGTCAGCTTCTTCATACGATTCTCTCCGTTGACGATTGCAATTTTGATAAGCCGACGCGTTTTGGCCACGTCTGGCGGGGGTGAAGCTATTTCAGTCTACAAAGCCGAAATTTGCACTGCCGCAAATATTCAGCCTAGCGTGCCCGATATAGTGGGTCTCCCGCCCCGCAAGGCTTACAGCAAAGGCGCGAGCGCCCGCTCGGCGTCTGTTTTCGACAACGACATGCGTGCTGCGTAGTCTTCCAGCTGGTCCTGGCCGATCTTGCCGACCGAGAAATAGGTGCTGTCCGGGTGCGCCAGATAGAAGCCGGACACGCTGGCCGCCGGCAGCATGGCCAGCGATTCGGTCACGCTCATGCCGATTTCGGTGGCTTGCAGCACGTCGAACATATCGCGTTTCACGAGATGGTCCGGGCAGGCCGGATAGCCCGGCGCCGGGCGGATGCCGTGGTACTTTTCGGCGATCAGGTCGTCGTTCGAAAGACTTTCGGTGCTGGCGTAACCCCATAGATCGCGGCGCACACGGGCGTGCAAGGCTTCCGCAAAGGCTTCGGCGAAGCGGTCGGCGAGCGCCTTCAGCATGATCGCGCTGTAGTCGTCGTGATCCTTTTCGAACTGCTTTTCCTTCACGTCGACGCCCAGACCCGCGGTGACCGCGAACATACCGATGTAATCGGCCACGCCCGAGTCCTTCGGCGCGATGAAGTCGGCGAGCGAGCGGTTAGGGCGCATCACGCCGTCCACCACCGGCCGCACGCTCTGCTGGCGCAGGTTGCGCCACGTGAGCGCGACTTCCGAGCGTGATTCGTCCGTGTAGATCTCGATGTCGTCGTCATTCACCGTGTTGGCCGGCAGCAGGCAGATCACGCCGTTAGCCTGCAGCCAGCGGCCCTGGATCAGGCGCGCGAGCATCGACTTGCCGTCCGAGAACACGCGGCGGGCCGATTCGCCGACGATCTCGTCGTTCAGAATCGCCGGGTACGGGCCGGCCAGGTCCCAGGTCTGGAAGAACGGACCCCAGTCGATATAGTTCGCCAGCTCGTTCAGATCGAAATTCCTGAACACCCGGCGGCCGATGAACTTCGGCTTGACCGGCTGGTAGCCGGCCCAATCAATTTTGGTCTTGTTCGCGCGGGCCTCGGCGAGCGTGACCATCGGCTGGGCTTTCTTGTTGGCATGCTGGTCACGGATACGGTCGTAGTCGGCCTTCAGCTCGTCGAGGTACTTCGCCGCGCCTTCATCGGACAGCAGGCTGGACGCAACCGAAACCGAGCGCGAGGCGTCCGGCACGTAGACCACCGGGCCTTCGTAATGCGGCGCGATCTTCACGGCAGTGTGGACACGCGAGGTGGTCGCGCCGCCGATCAGCAGCGGGATCTTTTTCACGCGGAAGTAGTCGTCGCGCTGCATTTCGGACGCTACGTAGGCCATTTCTTCGAGGCTTGGCGTAATCAGGCCGGACAAACCGATGATGTCCGCGCCCTCGACCTTGGCTTTGGCGAGAATGTCGTTGCACGACACCATCACGCCCATGTTGACCACTTCGAAGTTATTGCACTGAAGCACCACCGAAACGATGTTCTTGCCGATGTCGTGCACGTCGCCCTTCACCGTGGCGATGACGATCTTGCCTTTCGCGCGCACGTCGGCGCCGGCTTCGGCCATCAACTTCTTTTCTTCCTCGATGTACGGGATCAGATGCGCGACCGCCTGCTTCATCACGCGCGCCGACTTCACGACCTGCGGCAGGAACATCTTGCCCTGGCCGAACAGGTCGCCGACGATGTTCATGCCGTCCATCAGCGGGCCTTCGATCACGTTGATCGGACGGCCGCCGGCTGCCGCGATCTTCGCGCGCACTTCCTCGGTGTCTTCAACGATGAAGTTGGTGATGCCGTGCACCAGCGCATGCGACAGACGCTTCTCGACGGGCTGATTGCGCCATTCGAGGTTCTCTTCCTTCTTCGCGGCGCCGGTCTTGAACTTGTCGGCGATTTCCAGCAGACGATCGGTGCCGTCTTCACGACGGTTCAATACCACGTCTTCCACACGCTCGCGCAATTCCGGATCGAGAACGGCGTAGACGCCGAGCTGACCCGCGTTGACGATGCCCATGTCCATCCCCGCCTGAATCGCGTGGTAGAGGAACACGGTGTGGATCGCCTCGCGTACCGGATCGTTGCCGCGGAACGAGAACGAGACGTTCGACACACCGCCGCTGATCTTCGCGTACGGCAGGTTTTCCTTGATCCAGCGCGTGGCGTTGATGAAGTCGACCGCGTAGTTGTTATGCTCTTCGATACCGGTCGCAATCGCGAAGATGTTCGGATCGAAGATGATGTCTTCCGGTGGGAAGCCCACTTCGTTCACGAGGAAATCGTAGGAGCGCTTGCAGATTTCGATCTTGCGCTTGTACGTGTCGGCCTGGCCTTGTTCGTCGAAGGCCATCACGACCGCCGCCGCGCCGTAACGGCGAATCAGGTTCGCGTGATGACGGAACGCTTCTTCGCCTTCCTTCAGCGAGATCGAGTTGACGATCGCCTTGCCCTGCACGCATTTCAGGCCGGCCTCGATCACGTCCCACTTCGACGAGTCGATCATGATCGGCACGCGTGCGATGTCCGGCTCCGAGGCGATCAGATTCATGAAGCGGACCATTGCCGCTTTCGAATCGAGCATGGCCTCGTCCATGTTGACGTCGATGATCTGCGCACCGTTTTCGACCTGCTGCCGCGCGACCGCGATGGCGTCGTCGAACTGGTCGTTCAGGATCATTCGCGCGAACGCCTTCGAACCGGTCACGTTGGTGCGCTCACCGACGTTGATGAAGAGCGTCCCGGTCGTGACGTTGAACGGCTCGAGGCCGGAAAGGCGCATGGTGTGATCGGTCATGGCGTGAGTGCGGTTCGGTTGCGTGCGGTTACGTACGGTGGCGTGCGATTACGTTCGATTACGTGCGTCGGGTTCGATAGCGGAACAGCGGCGGCTCAGCGGCGAGCCGCCGCTCATGCCGCGTCGCGGTATTGGCCCGGCCATTGGCGCGGTTTCACTTCTGCCAGCGCCTTGGCAATTGCCGCAATATGCTCAGGCGTCGTGCCGCAGCACCCGCCGGCGATATTGACGAGGCCTGCCTGCGCGAACTCCTTCAGCAATCCCGACGTATCCGCCGGCAATTCGTCAAAACCGGTATCGCTCATCGGATTCGGCAAACCGGCGTTCGGATAGCACGACACATAGGTGTCGCATAGCTTCGCCAGTTCGGCGATGTACGGGCGCATCAGCGCCGCGCCCAGCGCGCAGTTCAAACCGAAGGTGAGCGGTTTGGCGTGGCGCAGCGAGTTCCAGAAGGCCTCGACGGTTTGTCCTGACAGAATCCGGCCCGATGCGTCGGTGACGGTGCCCGAGATCATGATCGGCAGGCGCTCGCCGGTGTCTTCGAACAGCTCGTCCAGCGCGAACAGCGCGGCCTTTGCATTGAGCGTGTCGAAGATCGTTTCGACGAGGAACAGGTCGCAGCCGCCGTCCAGCAAGGCCTTCGCCTGCTCGTAGTACGCCGTGCGCAACTCGTCGAAGGTCACGTTGCGGGCGCCCGGATCGTTCACATCAGGAGAAATGCTCGCGGTCTTCGGCGTGGGTCCGATCGCGCCGGCGACAAAGCGCGGCTTGTCGGGCGTCGAGTACTTGTCGCAAGCGGCGCGCGCCAGCTTCGCCGATTCGAGATTCATCTCGACGGCGAGGTCTTCCATTCCGTAGTCGGCCTGCGCAACCGTGGTGGCGCCGAACGTGTTGGTCTCGATGATGTCCGCGCCCGCGGCCAGATACTGCTCGTGAATTTCGCCGATGATCTGCGGTTGCGTGATCGACAGCAGCTCGTTGTTGCCCTTGATGTCGCGCCCGTAGTCCTTGAAGCGTTCGCCGCGATAACGGGCTTCATCGAGCTTGTAGCGCTGGATCATCGTGCCCATGGCGCCGTCCAGAATCAGGATGCGCGACTTGAGCAGCGCGGGCAGTTCCGCGCCGCGCGTGTAGGCGGCATCGGCACGGGCTGGCTTGGCGATTTGAGCAGGCTGGTTCATGGCGGACGAGGGCTTGCGCCGACTTTTTCGGGAAACCTGTCATTGTAGCCGCTGTGGGGCGGTTCCGCCGGGCGCAGGCCGGGCGGGCGCGCACCCGGTCGCAACGGCGGCCGCGGCCGGCGCGGAAGCACGATGACGAAAACGAAATGTTGGAAACAATGGGTTGAAGCCCGACACAACGAAAACAACTGCGGAAACAACGGGAGAAACTGCTGCTGACACAGAACGGCCCAGTCAGGTGGAAGCCTGCTGGGCCGCGTTACTACTGAAGACCGACTTGCAAAGGCCGCCGGCTGAGCCGGTCGGCGCGGTCGATGGTTGTCGCCAAACCGTTACGTGAAACCCTTCGATTAGTGGAGAATCACCGGTTGATGCATCAGACTGTCGAACTGCCCGAGGAATTCGTCGACCTCGTCGAGCGACGGTTCATCTTCGATCAGTTTTTGCACGTGCTCGCGGAAGCTCGCCGCCATTGCACCGTCTATGTAGATTTCGCGCTGCATGTTCTTGTCCACGATCTCATAGCCTCCTGATTTCATGGCCAGAGGACCTTCCTGCGGCGGAAACTCGACGACACAATAGTTGGGGCTGTTATAGATCATTTGCATGGCGACACTCCTTATTTCCGTTGGCTCCTGGCCATTCCTGCGCCATAGGTGGAGCTTGTGGTGTGGAATTCAAGGGGTGGGTCCGGATTGACGCTTGTGAAGTTCCGAACCTACCGGTTAGACCGGCTTTCCAGGAAACGTTTCAAGCAGTGCAGCAAAACGGTGAGACTGTTCGATGGGCGTGAGACGAGCCGCATCGAGCATTCGAACTGTGCGCCTTCGAAGGCGTCTGCTATTGCCTGCATCGCAGCAGGTAGCGTGCCCGTACCGTGGCAGCCCACCATGGTCAACGTCACGCGACATACGGTTACCAGCTTACCGCGTACGCGGAAATCGCGCAGGGCTTCGCACGCCATGGCGTAGCCTTCTGACAACGTAAGTGTTAATTCTTGAAAATTTCTGCGATCTGTTCGAAACCCCGCTCGGGCTCAGGGTTTTTCAGGCAGGCTGCCAGGCGCGGTCGAATTGACCGATGACGCAGGTGCGGCTTCGGGCGTCGTCGCGGGTGCGTTGGTCGCGGAGGGCTGGTTCGCCGCGCTGCCGGACGAAATGGCGTCGCCACTACCCGCGCCGCCAGCACCGTTCGTAACGCTGGTGTCATTAGAACCGCTCGCCGCAGCACCGCTTTCGTCTGCATTGAGCTTGCCGCGCCACACGAGCTCGACTTGCGTGCCGTTCGGCTCGGTCTGCATGATGCGCGCGGGCAGCCAGCCAAGCGACGGCGCGAGCCACACGTCGATGCGGCGCAGATCGCCATCGTGGCGAGGCAATCGTTTGAAGTGACGCGTCTCGAGATAACCTTGCGCGGTGCGAATAGTCTCGTCGCCGATCGTTTCGATTGGCCAGTTCTCTCCGCTATCGTTATCGACGACGAAAAATTGCCGCGTCACCCCCGGCTTGTAAGCGGCAGGGTCGCCACGCACGAGGCTGGCAAGCTGCATCACCATGCTGAAGCGGTCTTGCGCGCCATCCGGCAGCGGCAGTGAAGCCGGCGTGCGTGTGAAGACGATCATTTTGTCGGTGCGATTGAAGATCGCCACGTCTTCCGGACGACGGCCTCGTTTTTCGATGTACTGTTCCGGCGCGAGGCCGAATGCATCGATGCGGCCATGGCTCGAATAGGTGAACGTGCCGACGAACGGCAGCGGCACGGAAACAACGATCTCATAGCTTTGCGCGTTGCTGGTCCAATGGATCGTGCCGGGCTGGTTGCGCACGCCGTTATAGAACGTGTCGTATTGCAGTTCCCCGGACGGCGGAACAGAGAATTTCACACCCGCTGCAGCTTTGGGCGCGCTGGCGGGGGCGGCGGCACTGGCCGTGCCCGATGCGGCCGCACTTGCATGGGCCGTGGCGTTGGAGGGGCTCGTCGCAGCGGCCGCGCTGGCCACCGCATCGGACGCGGCCGTGATCGCGGGTGCCTGCTTTGCCGGTTGCATTGCCGTCAGCACGTGTTCGCGAGGTTTGCTCGCCGCGGCCTTGTGCGTCGGCGCTGGCGCCGCAGCTTTGGGCGCCTCGGCCGCGGGATTGCGCTCGATGCGCTCGGGTGTCAGCAGGGCGACCTGCACGGGTACATGCTCGCTGTCCGCTGGATTCAGCGTCGCGCGGTTGCGTTCGACCCACTGCGCGGCAATCCAGTGCAGGACGGCCACCACCAGCAGAACCGCAAGCCATCGCGACACTCGCAGACCGGCGCGCGGCCCGGCGGGCGGCGTGCGATCAGTGCGGCGTGTGGCGGAAGGTGAGGACATGGCCGGGTGAATTCGAACGGGCAGACGGTAAAGGGGCGGGTTGGGGGAATTCCGGCTTCCCGGCGCGACGGCAATGGCAAAAGCCGCCGGGTCTGGAATTTAACGGGCCGCGAACGGCTTCGACCGGTCGCCGGCGCGCGATGTTCCTGGACTCGGCACGCCAGCACGTCAGCACGTCAGCGGGGCGACGCACTATACCCGAGCTCATACGAAAGCTTTTGCGCACAGTCGCGTAGGGCCGTATCGATCTCGCCACCCCAGCGAATATCGAACGCGCCTTCGTGACCGAGCGCGACCAGCCCGAGCGCGAGATCGCCGGTCGAGTCGAACACCGGCATGCAGAACGCGTGGATGGTCGGCAGCAACATGCCTTCAACACGCGCCGCTCCGTGCTGCCGCACCTCCGCCAGCACCTGCTCGACCGCTTCCGGCGTACGCGGGCCGCCCATGTACGACGAGCGGCGCGAGTCGGCCAGTTCGCGCTCCAGCATCGCGGCGGTTTTGCTCGACGGCAGATAGGCGGCAAACAGCAAACCCGTGGCCGAACTGAGCAGCGGCATTACGTCGCCGAGCTTGAGCGACGCCTTGGCCGGATGACTCGATTCCATCCAATGGACCATCGTGGGCCCCTGATTGCCCCATACCGCAATGCCCACGGTCAGATCGAGCCGGTCGCGCAGTTCGGCAAGCGCAATGCGCGCAAGCTTCACGCCGTCGACGCGAGCAAGCCGTGCCAGCCCCAATTGCAATGCGAAGCCACCCAGTTCGTACCGGCCCGACAGCGGATCCTGCGCGACCACACCGAGGCGCAGGAAGCTCACCAGATAACGGTGCGCTTTGGCCGGGCTCATGCCTGCCCGCTGGGCCAGATCGCGCAGCATCATCGCGCGCGGTTCGTGGGTCAACACCTCGAGCAATCTGAACCCGACTTCGATCGACTGGATGCCCGAGCGCAGTTTCTCCTCGCCGGCCTCGATGCTTTCGTCGTCGGATTCGGGTGCGCCGTGCGGTTCGAGCGGTTCAGCGGAGTCGGCGTCGGTGCGGATCGCGCCGGAGCGGGCAGTAGGCGGCATGAGCAAGGCGCACGGAGCGCGTTCAAAGGCAGTGAGAAGTGAGAAAGGGCGCGGGTACTTGGGCCGCGCCGATTCACCATCGTAGAATAGATTCCTTCTATCGTCACTAACGGTTCACTTTCCTATGAAACTTGCCACGCTGAAGGACGGCACGCGCGACGGTCAGTTGATCGTCGTGTCCCGCGACCTGCACACCGCGGCCATCGCCGACGCGATCGCGCCCACCATGCAGCGCGTGCTCGACGACTGGGCCTTCTACGCGCCGCAACTCCAGGACCTGTACGACGCGCTCAACCAGGGTCGCGCGCGCAACACCTTCCCGTTCGACGCCAGCGAATGCATGGCGCCGCTGCCGCGCGCGTTCCAGTGGGCCGACGGTTCGTCGTACGTGAACCATGTCGAACTGGTGCGCCGCGCGCGCGGCGCGGAAATGCCGCCGGAATTCTGGACCGATCCGCTGATGTACCAGGGCGGCAGCGACGACTTCATCGGGCCGAAAGACGATGTGCTGTGCGCGTCGGAAGAATTCGGCATCGATTTCGAAGCGGAGGTCGCCGTGATCACCACCGACGTGCCGATGGGCGCGACGCCCGATCAGGCGCTCAAGTGCGTGCGTCTGGTGACGCTCGTCAACGACGTCTCGCTGCGCAATCTGATCCCCGCTGAACTCGCGAAGGGCTTTGGCTTTTTCCAGAGCAAGCCGGCCACGTCGTTCGCGCCGGTGGCGGTGACGCCCGACGAACTCGGCGAGAGCTGGCGCGAAGGGCGCCTGCACCGGCCGATGATCGTCCACTGGAACAACAAGAAGGTCGGCCAGCCCGACGCCGGCACCGACATGGTGTTCCACTTCGGGCAACTTATCGCGCACGCCGCGAAAACGCGCAATCTGCGCGCCGGCGCGATTGTCGGTTCGGGCACGGTGTCGAACAAGGACGCGAAGCGCGGCTATTGCTGCATCGCTGAGAAGCGTTGCCTCGAAACCATCGAGCACGGCGCGCCGCAAACCGAGTTCATGAAGTTCGGCGACACCGTGAAGATCGAGATGTTCGACGAAGCCGGCAAGTCGATTTTCGGGGCGATCGAGCAGGGTATCGCGCCGCTGGACTAAACCGACTGATTGAGGCGCGGGTTTTTGCGCGAGACGTGGCATCGAGGCGGCGTCGGCACGTGCTTTATTTGATATCTACGAAAGGGTTTCGCCCGATGCCGGCGCCACCACGCGCCGCTACACTGACTGGCGCGGCGGCCACCACGGGGTAGCGGCTGTCCGTTGAATGTGAAACCCGCGTGAAACAGCAGGTGAGGCGGGCGCCGGCAGCACGCCGGTGCAACGCAGGCACAGCGTAAGCACAAGACAAGCAGCACATCGGCAGTACATCAAAACGAAAAACCGACGTGAGGAGACAGCATGCCGCGATTTGAATCCCTGGAACGAGGAACCCGGCGCGCTCGCGCCTTGAGCGTACGCGCAACACCATCCAAGCGCGGGCTCGGCCGCCTTGCCGCCGCGCTATGTGCCGCGCTACCCACCATCGCCCTGGCGCAGGTGAAGATCGGCCTCGTGCTGTCGCTCACCGGGCCGGCCGCGTCGCTCGGGATTCCCGCGCGCGACACGGTCGCGCTGCTGCCCAAACAGATTGGCGGGCAGAGCGTCGAATACATCGTGCTCGACGACGCGTCCGACACCACACAGGCGGTGCAGGACACCAAGAAGCTGATCTCCGAGAATCACGTCGACGCGATCATCGGATCGTCGATCACGCCGAATTCGCTCTCGATGATCGATGTGGTTGCCGACGGCGAAACGCCGATGATCTCACTGGCCTCGTCGGCGAAAATCATCGAACCCGTGGACGCTAAACGCCATTGGGTGTTCAAGACCCCGCAGACCGACGCAATGATGGCCTCGGCGATCGCCGCGCACGCCAGCGCACACGGCGTCAAAACGATGGCGTTCATCGGCCAGGCCGATGCGCTCGGCGAAACGTTCTACACCGAAGTCGCCAAATTCGCGCAGTTGCATCACATCGATATGGTGGCGAGCGAGCGCTTCAATCGCACCGATCCGAGCGTGACCGGCCAGGTCCTGAAGATTCTCGCGACCCACCCGGATGCGGTGGTGGTCGGTGCGGCCGGCACGCCCGCCGCGCTGCCGCCGAAGACGCTCAGGGAACGTGGCTACAAAGGGCTGATCTATCACAATCATGGGGTCGGCAATAACGACTTCCTGCGCGTGTGCGGCGCCGATTGCAATGGCACGTTCCTGCCCGCGAGCCCGGTGCTGGTCGCTGCGCAATTGCCGACGGATCATCCGGCCAAACGTCTCGCGCTCGACTACATCGCGCGCTTTGAAGCGTTGCGCGGAGCGGGTAGCGTGTCGGCGTTCGGTTCGTACACGTGGGACGCCGGCATGTTGCTTGGCAACGCGATACCGATCGCGCTCAAGCAGGCCGCGCCCGGCACGCCTGAATTTCGCCGTGCACTGCGCAACGCGCTGGAAGCGACGCGTGGTCTCGCGGACACCAACGGCGTGGTCAACATGAGCGCCACCGATCACCTCGGACTCGATCAACGGGCCCGCGTGATGGTCGAAATCAGGAATGGGAAATGGGTTTATCAACCGAATTGAGTTTGCGCGGGGAGTTTGTGTGAGTTTCGCGCTGACATAGCGCGAAACGGGCCGAACGAGCTGAACCTGCAGAAGGGGCTCTCAAGGCAGCGGTTTCAACAGATACATCGATAGACGGATTGCTCACCATGTCGCACGCACCACACCGTAACGACGCGTTTTACGCGCACTACCAGTCGCTGCAATTGCACCGTCATCCGCACGGCGTGCTCGAAGTCGTGATGAGCGGCGAGGGCGCGAACAAAAGCGGGCTGGCCACCGCCAACGCGCGGATGCACTTCGAGCTCGCCGAAATCTGGCGCGACATCGATCGGGATCCCGAAACGCGTGTCGCGATCATCCGCGGCGAGGGCAAAGGTTTTTCGGCGGGTGGCGACCTGCAACTGGTCGAAGACATGGCGACCGATTTCGACGTCCGCGCACGCGTGTGGCGCGAGGCGCGCGATCTGGTCTACAACGTGATCAATTGCAGCAAGCCGATCGTTTCGGCAATGCACGGTCCGGCGGTCGGCGCGGGGCTCGTGGCGGGTTTGCTCGCCGATATTTCGATTGCGACGAAATCGGCGCGCATTATCGACGGCCATACGCGCCTCGGCGTTGCCGCCGGCGATCACGCGGCCATCGTCTGGCCGCTTCTGTGTGGCATGGCGAAAGCCAAGTACTACCTGCTGCTGTGCGAGCCGGTGAGCGGCGAGGAGGCTGAGCGGATCGGTCTCGTCTCGCTTGCTGTCGATGAAAACGATCTGCGGCCCAAAGCATTCGAAGTCGCGCAAAAACTGGCCAACGGCTCGCAGACGGCGATTCGTTGGACCAAGTACGCGTTGAACAACTGGCTGCGCTCGGCCGGCCCGGCGTTCGACACGTCGCTGGCGCTGGAATTCATGGGTTTCGCCGGACCGGACGTGCGCGAAGGCGTAACCTCGCTGCGCGAGCGGCGCGCGCCGGATTTTGGCGGCGCGGACCCGTGGAGCGGGCGGCCGCGGCACGCGCCGGGCAGCGGGACCAGGGACGACGAAGGTTCCTGAAACCGGCGACCGGCGCCGCTTGTGCAACGTCTCCGCCGGTCCGCGCTTGAGGTGCCGCGTGAGGGGCGCAAGCGGTTGCCCGAAGCGCTGCCCGAACTCAGCGCGGTGCGCTGCGCCACGCGCGGTATGATCGAATCAGACGCGTCCGGGACGGCGCTATTTCCTTCCCTTTATGCAGCGAGGCGACAAGCATGACCGATACACCTGGCACCACGCCGCCCTTTCCCGGTTTCCCCGGGTTTCCGCCCGCTGAAATGCTCGAACACATGTGGGCCATGATGCGTCTCTCGCCGTTCAGTTCGGCGTTTTCCGGCGCGCAGGCGGGCGGTAGCCTCGGGCCGTCGCTGTCGATGATGTCCGACATGATGGCGCCGCTGACCAATGTCGAAGAACTCGACAAGCGCATCACGGATATGCGCGCGGTCGAGCAGTGGCTGAAGCTCAATCTGAACATGCTGCAATCCGCCATTCAGGCGCTCGAAGTGCAGCGCGCCACGCTCGCGACACTGCGCGCATTCGGTGCGTTCGCGCAGTCGTCGATGGCGCAGCCGGCTTCCGCCGGTGCTGCGCCGAGTCCCGCGCCGGCTGGCTGGCCGCATCCGGAGGCAGCTTCGGCCTCGAGCCCGGCTTCGAACAATGCGAACTCGTCGGCCGCCGCCGAGCCGGCAACCGACGAGGGTGAGGCCGCTACGCCGCCGTTCGACGCCTCCGCCTGGTGGAATCTGCTGCAATCGCAGTTCAACCAGATCGCCCAGTTTGCGATGACCCAACCCACTGCGGGCGCCTCCGCGTCAGGCGATTCGGCGACGGACTCGCCCGGAGCGGCGGGCGCGGAGGCGTCGGCAAAGGATGCGGCTGACGCACCGGATGAGGCCGCCGACGCCGGGCCTGCCGCCAAACGGCCGGCGGCGAAGCGGGCCGCGCCGGCAACCTCGACTTCGACTTCGACGGCCAAGCGTGCAAGCGGTGCGGGCAATACTGCGCGCGCGACGAAGAAACCCGTTTAACGGTAGGCGCGAAGCCGGGCGATGCAACCCATGCGATGGCGGTGTGAAGCCCGGTGGACTTTCGGCGCGGCGAGGCGAATTCGTCGCGTGTCATGGTTTTGACCCCGATCGTCAGTCACACTCCGCGAATCGGATTGTTTATTGAGAGAAGTCAATCGGGCACCAGAATTGCGACTGTTAGCGCGCGGGATCCGTATAGTCAGCGTGCTATCATTGTGTAAGCTTCATTTTGGCTTTTGGGCGCGCGCTGAAAACAACCAATCCAGCCGCCCTTGCTCCAATCGCCGCCGGTATCCCCGGCGCAGGGCTGGACGGTGCGGATTCATCGCAAACTGGCTCGACCTCAGGCATAGGGTATCCCTCACCCACGGTTGGCCGCGTAGCGCGTAACTTCTGGTTAGCGGCGCCGCGCAAACGGCTGGACTTCTTTGCTGTCCGATGCATCTAGGCAGCCGATTACCGCGTAAAATTGAATGCTTGGCCGATAAACGGCGCACAAAACGGTGCGTTTCGTTCGTCATCAGCAAAAGTGCTACATGTAGTAGTGACAGACACAGACAGTATGCGCAGAACAGGGGTGGGACTATGAACACCATGCTTTATCCGGAACTTTATAAATCGCTCGAATCCGTTCGATGGGACATGGAGAAAGACATTCCCTGGGACAAGTTCGATGCATCGCTATTGACCGACGAGCAGGCAGCGACGATCAAGATGAACGCGATCACCGAATGGTCGGCGTTGCCCGCCACGGAAATGTTCCTCCGTGACAACCATCACGACAGCGATTTTTCCGCATTCATGAGCGTGTGGTTCTTTGAAGAACAGAAGCATTCGCTGGTGCTGATGGAATATCTGCGCCGCTTCAAGCCGGAAATGTGCCCGACCGAAGAAGAACTGCACGCCGTGCGCTTCGAATTCGACCCGGCGCCGCCGCTCGAAACGCTGATGCTGCACTTCTGTGGCGAAATCCGCCTGAACCACTGGTATCGCCGTGCAGCCGAATGGCACACCGAGCCGGTCATCAAGGCCATTTACGAAACCATCTCGCGCGACGAAGCGCGTCACGGCGGCGCCTATCTGCGCTACATGAAGAAAGCCATGGTGCAAACCGGCGACATCGCGCGTGCTGCGTTCGCCAAGATCGGCGTTCTGATGGCATCCGCGCGCCGCACGGAAAAGCCGCTGCACCCCACCAATCTGCACGTGAACCAGGCGCTGTTCCCGCGCGACACGATTCAATCGCGTCTGCCCGATCCGGAATGGCTCGAACGCTGGCTCGACGAACAGATCCGTTTCGACGACGGCTGGGAAAAGAAGGTCGTGGAGCGGATTCTGCACAACCTGTCGATCCTGTTCGAGCGTACGTTCAACACGGCACAGGAATTGAACCGCTATCGCAAGGAAGTGGTCGCGCGCTTGCAGGCCGATCAGAAATCGGCTGAACAGCCGGCTTGACGATCCAGAAGGCTTAAGGTTTCAGGAACGGCCCGGCAGGCGTGAGCTTGCCGGGCCGTTTTGCTTCATGCCGTTCGCCGTGTATCGTGGCGGCACTTCTTTTTTCTTCGCGACTCCATCATGGCCGCTACTTTTGAACGCAAGATTTTTACGCGCGACGCGCTGGTGAAGCTTCGCGCTTCGATGGCCGCTCCGGTTGTCTTTACCAACGGGGTGTTCGACATCCTGCACCGCGGGCATGTGACTTATCTTGCCGATGCCAAAGCGCTCGGTGCTTGCCTGATTGTCGGCGTCAATAGCGACGCGTCTGTGCGCATGCTCGGCAAAGGAGACGACCGGCCGATTAATAACGAGGCGGATCGGATGGCTTTGCTGGCGGCACTCGAAAGTGTCGACTACGTGGTTTGTTTCGGCGAGAAGACGCCCGTTGAATTGATTTCGGCGCTGCGTCCGGATGTGCTGGTCAAAGGCGGCGACTACGACATGGATGTGTTGCCCGAATCGGCCATTGTGCGGGGCTGGGGTGGCAAGGCTTTGGCGATTCCCTTCGAGCATGAGCGCTCGACCACCGCGTTATTGAAGAAGGTTCGCGCGCAAGGGTGAGGTGTTCGTCCGGGTTCGGACGGTGCTTTCTTCTTTTCGTCGCCGAAGCGAGGCGTAGTGCCGGGGCCAGGCGCTCCTTGCCGCTTCTCTATTGCGGCAATGCCGATGCTGCTACCGGCGCCGCCGGCACTGGGCCGCCTACTACGGCCTGGTCGGCTGCTTCGGCTGCGGTGAGGGGTTGCACCTTCAACCATTCCGCGTGGAGCTGACGGTTCAGGTGGTTCGGCTCGCGGCTGCCGGCTGTGGGCGTCGGGCCGAATACGCCGCGCATCGCGACGAATGCCAGCATGTTGGCAAGAAACAATATGGCGATCAGCCAGCGCAGCATCGTTAGTCTTTCCCGGTCGATAAGTTCAGCCGCTGTTCCGGATGGCCGCGGCTCAGGCGCCGTCTGCCAACGTGCGATCGGCGGCAATCAGCGCGAGCCCCGATAGCACCAGCGAATCGTGGCGAGTATGCGGCACTTTGAGCGCACTTGTCACTTCGTCCACCGCGCCGCCGCTCACCACGAGGCGTACCGGCACTTGCCACTCGTCCTGCAAATCGCGCCACATGCGTTCGATCAAACCGGCTTGCGCCAAGGTGCACCCAGCCGATAGCGAACGCGGCGTATCTGTCGCGAAGAACGGGCCGTGGCGCTCCCCGCCTGACGTGGCATCCGCGTCGAGCAAGCCGCGCGCGGCGTTGGCGTCGAGCGTCGGCAGTTGCGCCGTGTGCTCGCCGAGCGAGCGCATCATCAAGGTCCAGCCCGGCGCGATCAGACCGCCGACAAAGCAGCCGTCCGCACGCAACGCTTCAAGCGTGGTCGCCGTGCCGAACGTCGCGATCAGCAGATTCTCGCCGGGAAACGCCGCGTGTGCGCCGATCAGGCCGGCCCAGCGATCGCTGCCGAGCGTACCCGGCGCCGTGTAGCTGTTGGTTACACCGCATTGCTGTGCGCAGGCACGGATCGTCGTGCGCGGCAGTTGCGGCCAGTGGGCATCGAGGAGGGCGGCAATCCGCGCCGCGACACTCTCGCCCGCCACGTTCGATAACCACGCGTCGCCAGGCGTCGGCAAACTCGACCAGTCAGGTCGGTCATTGCCGCCGTGCGCAAGCGCGCCGGCCGCGATTTGCGTGCCGTCCGGCTTGACCAGCGCCCACTTGATGCGGCTATTGCCTGCGTCGATCAACAGATAAGGCGCGCCGCGCGTCATGCAGCACCGTCGGCCAGACGCAGCGAGACGTCACCGGTCGCCACGGTCAGGCGGCCCGCAGCGGTGTCGAGCAGCAGTTGCCCGCGCTCGTCGACCCCTGCCGCCACCCCGCGTGCCAGTTCCTGACCTTGCTCCAGCAACACCACTTCGCGGCCTGCGTAGGCATGCACGGCGTTCCAGCGCGCCTGGAACGGCGCGAAGCCTTCGGCGCCGAAGCGCTGCAGCGCCGGTTCAAGCGCATTCAGCTCCGCGGCAAGCGTATCGGTGAGGTTCGCGTTCGGCAGCGCGCGTTGCAGCGCGGTCGGCATGGCGCCGCGCGCCTGCGCCGGCACGTCGGCATTCAGTTGGCCGACCTTGGCCGCGAGTTCTTCCGCGCCCTTCACATTGGTGCCGATACCGATCACGACAGCGCTCGCTTCGTCGGTGCTCCATGCGGTTTCGATCAGGATGCCGGCGAGCTTATCGCCTTCGAGCAGGACGTCGTTGGGCCACTTCAGCGCGATCTGCCCCGGGCCCGCGACGGGCAACGAGCGCAGCCCGTCGACCAGCGCCACACCGACTGCGAGGCTCAAACCCGCCAGCCCTTCGAGCGGCCGCGGCAGCACGCATGCCACGGAAAACAACAGCGCATTGCCTGGCTCCGCATACCAGGGGCGGCCACGGCGGCCACGCCCCGCGGTTTGCAGATAGGCGACCCGCACGATCGGGCGGGGCAGCGCGCCGGCTTTTCGCGGCAATGCCTTGACGCGCGTCATCAGGTCGGCGTTGGTCGAGCCGGTTTCCTCGACGATTTCGATCGGCCAGTCATGCGCGTGCGGGCCGAATAGCGCGACCGCGCGCTCCCGGTCGATCCGCCAGTCGGCGGCCGCGGCGGCTTGGGGTGGGGTCTTGGAGGCGTTCATGAGGCATATTGTAGCGACAGCGAACGCCGCGAGCCCACAAGCAGGGTTCATCCGCCGCGCCTTCGTTACAATGGCCCCTAATCCGATAACCAGATTGCAGCGATCCTTGAACTACGACACTCCGCCCGGCCTTGAAGTCGCGGCAGGCAGCCAAGGCAAGATCGTCCGGCTTTCGGGCCAGTGGACGGCGCTCGCGCTCGCACGCGACAAGGCCACCGGCCACGTGATCCCCTTGTTGCATTCGCTGAGCGGCGCCCAAGGCATTTACGAATGGGACCTGTCCCGTATCGTCCGGATGGACCACGTCGGCGGGCAGGCACTGTGGCGCGTATGGGGCCACAAGATGCCGCCGGACACCACGCTCACCGATACGCAACGTGACATTTTCGAGCGCATCGCGCTGCTCGATACGGTGCGCGAAAAGGTCGAACCGGTGGTCAAGGTCGATCCATTCACGCGCCTCGGTCTGGCGATTTTTTCGTTCTTCGAGCACCTGTACGGTGGCTTCGGCATGCTCGGGCAGGTCGTGATCGATCTGCTCAAGATCGTGCGCAAACCGAAGGTCACGCCGTGGACCGAAATCTCCGCGAACATCTATAACGCCGGAACCAAGGCTTTGCCGATCACCGCGCTGGTGGCCTTCCTGATCGGCATCGTGCTGAGTTATCTGTCGGCGCAGCAACTGCGGCTTTTTGGCGCGAATCAGTACATCGTCAATATTCTCGGGTTGTCGGTGATTCGCGAACTGGGGCCGGTGCTGTCGGCAATTCTGGTGGCGGGCCGCTCGGGCTCGGCGATTACCGCGCAGATCGGCGTGATGCGCGTTACCGAAGAGCTCGACGCCATGCGCGTGATGGGTATTCCTCACGGCCTGCGGCTGATTCTGCCGCGCGTGGTCGCACTCGGCGTGGCGATGCCGCTGCTCGTCATGTGGACCAACATCATCGCGTTGACCGGCGGTGCGCTCGCCGCGAAGATCGTGCTCGGCATCGACATGAGCTACTTCGCACGCGCGTTGCCTGGCGTCGTGCCGGTCGCCAATCTGTGGATCGGTTTGGGCAAGGGCGTCGCGTTCGGCATGCTGATCGCGATCGTCGGTTGTCACTTCGGCTTCCGTATCAAGGCCAATTCGCAAAGCCTCGGCGAAGGTACGACCACCTCGGTGGTGACCTCGATCACCATCGTGATTCTCGCGGACGCGGTGTTCGCGATCCTCTTCCAGAACGTGGGGCTAGGATGATCGCGCCACTCACCCAGGCCGTGCGCGGCCAACCGATGCCGGAGATCGCGGAGCCGGTGATCGAAGTGATCGACATCACCAAGCGCTACGGCCGCAACATCGTGCATCAGCATCTGAATTTCGACGTGCGGCGTGGCGAGATCGTCTCGATCGTGGGCGGTTCGGGCTCGGGCAAGACCACGCTGGTGCGGCAGATTCTCGGGCTGGAGAGGCCGTCGTCGGGAACCATCAAGCTGTTCGGCGAAGACATTTCCACCATTTCACCGGAAACCGCTTTGCTCATGCGCAGCCGCTCCGGCATGCTGTTTCAGCGTGGCGCGCTGTTTTCGTCGCTATCGGTGTTCGACAACATCGCGCAGCCGTTGCGCGAACTCGGCAAGGTGCCGGAGGACCTGCTGCGCGACATCGTGATGCTCAAGCTGGAGATGGTCGGCCTGCCGTGCAAGCACGCGTCGAAGATGCCGTCGGCGCTCTCGGGCGGGATGATCAAGCGCGTCGGTATCGCGCGCGCCATCGCGCTCGAACCCGAACTGCTGTTTCTGGACGAGCCGACCGCCGGCCTCGATCCGCAGGCGTCCGACGAATTTGTCGAACTGATCTCGGCGCTGCATCGCGCGCTCGGTCTGACGGTGGTGATGGTCACGCACGATCTGGACACGATGATCGCGCTCTCTACCCGGGTCGCCGTGCTGGCGGACCGCAAGGTGCTGGTCGCCGCGCCGGTCGAAGAGGCGGCGGGCGTCGATCATCCTTTTATCCGCGAATATTTCCTCGGCCTGCGCGGGCGCCGCGCGCTGCAGGCGCTGCCGCCGGAACGCCGCGCGAAATTGCCGCGTGCCGCGCTCGAATCGGCATCGTCCGAATTGCCGCTGTGAACCAGGGAACCTGAATATGGAAAACAAATCACATGCCTTCTGGGCGGGACTCTTTACGGTGGTCCTGCTGGCTGCGATCGCGGTGGCGGCTTTTTTGTTCAACGTCGACCGTTCCGTGCGGGTGCCGTACGATCTGATCGCCCGCACCAACGTGACGGGGCTGTATACCGACGCGGCAGTGCGCTATCGCGGGCTTGACGTCGGCAAGGTGCAATCGATCAAATTCGATCGGGATCATCCGGGACAGATTCTGATCCGCATCCTCGTCGATACGCACGCGCCGATCACGCACTCCACGTTCGGCAGCCTCGGGTTCCAGGGCGTGACGGGGATTGCCTTCATCCAGCTGGATGACAATGGGCGCGATCCGACGCCGCTCGCGTCGTCGGCGAAAGATGTGGCGCAATTGCCGATGCGTCCGGGCTTGCTCGACCAGTTGCAGCAACGCGGCGATGTCTTGCTGCGCAAACTCGAAAAAGTCACCGACGACGTCGACAATCTGTTGTCGCCGGAAATGGTTAGCCAGTTGCAGGGCACAGCCGCGAGCATTCAGAAAGCCGCCGACGGTGTTGCCACGCTGACTCAGCAGATGGCGCCGGTCGCCGGCAAGCTGCCCGCCACGATCAACACGCTGGATCGCACGCTGGAGTCGACCAACGCGTTGATCACCAGTCTGAACCGCCCGGACGGACCGTTCGAGACCAACCTGAACAAGGTCGGGACGGCGGCGCAGCAAGCCGGGGACGCGCTGGTCTCGATGGACAGTTCGATTCAGGAACTGTCGGCGCGCGTGGGTTACGACACGCTGCCGCGCGTCAATTCGCTCGCCGAAGACGTGCGCTCGGCGGCCCGTTCGGTTGACCGCGCTGCCGATACGTTCAGCACCAATCCGCGCAGCGTGCTGTTCGGCGCGCCGAAATCGGCGCCGGGTCCGGGCGAAGCCGGCTTCACGTGGCCCGCAGCCCGCGCTGCTGCGCACGCTGCTCAATGAAACGATTTGAAGGTTTGAAGAAGGAATATGGTTATGTCACGCTCGATTCACCGATTGTTGTCCTCGAGCACCGCGCTTGCGGTATTGCTTGCGTTCGGCGTGCTGGCTGCCGGCTGCGCCGGCAACCCCGCGGCGATCTCGGACATTCGCTACGACCTTGGGCCGCCGAGTCCGGCGGCCTCGGCCGGCACGTTGCCGGCAGTGAAGGTGCTCGATGTCACCGCGTCCGACAATCTCGAATCCGACAAGCTGATTTACCGGCTCAGCTACGCCGACGCGCAGCAGACGGCGTCGTATGCGAATAGCCACTGGACCATGGCGCCGTCGCAACTGCTGACCCAGCGTCTGCGCGGCGCATTGAGTTCGCGCGGCACGGTGCTGACCGGTGCCGACGGCGTGCATGCGCCGGTGCTGAAGGTCGATCTGAGCGAGTTCGAACAGGTGTTCGACAGCCAGTCGGAAAGCCACGCGGCTGTCACCGCGCGCGCCACGTTGACGCAAAACGGCAAGGTGATCGGCCAGCGCACCTTCATCGCACGGGCGCCGTCCAGTTCGGCGGACGCGGCCGGCGGCGCGCAGGCGCTCGCCGCGGCTAGCGACGATCTCGTCGCGCAGATCAGCGCATGGCTGGGCGTGCAGGCGCTGGTCGCCGCGCAATGACCAGCATGCAGCGCACGCAACGGAGCGCTGCATGAGCGTCAAATCCTGGCAGCGCCGCCCGTCGGCGCTTGCCCGGCAGGCCTTGGGGCTGTATACGGCGCTGATCGTGTACGGCTCGTGGTATCCGTTTTCCGGCTGGCGTTCGCTCGGCCTCGCGCCGTTTGCGTATCTGTCCGATCCCATGCCGCAGTATCTGACGGCATTCGATGTGATCACGAACGTGCTTGGCTACATGCCATTCGGCGCGCTGGTGGTGCTCGCGGTGTATCCGCGCTGGCGCGGTCCGCTGGCGGTCGCGTTGGCTTTCGTGCTCGGTGGATTGCTCTCGGGCGTGATGGAAGCGGTGCAGACCTATCTGCCGACGCGGGTTGCATCCAATCTCGATCTGGCGGCCAACGCGCTCGGCGCGCTGCTGGGCGCGGCAATCGTGTCGCCGGCCACGGGCGCGTTGCTCGATCGCGGTTTGCTGCGGCGTTTGCGGCTGCTCTGGTTCGAGCGTGACACGGCGGCGCTCGCGTGTCTCGTCGCCTCGTGGCCGTTCGCGACGATGTATCCGGCGCCGCGCCTGTTCGGACTGGGCAACTGGCCGCGCGAGCTTTGGCTGCGTTTCGATTCGACGACGCAAGATGCATTGCTCGCGTGGACGCCCTCGGCCTGGCACGTCGGCGCGTGGCCGGCGCTGGTCGCCGCCTGGTTGCCGGACGACGTGTGGGAAGCCGTGATCACGACGCTCAATCTGTTCGCCGCACTCGTGCTGGCTTCGCTGCCGGTGCGCCGCCATGCGCCGCTGGTGCGGCTGTTGATCGTGTTTATCGTCACGACCTTGTGCGTGAAGGCGGGTGCGACGTTTCTGCAATCGCAATCCGGTCTTGCGTTCGACTGGGCAACGCCCGGCGCGCTGGCGGGGCTCACGGGAGGCACCGTCGCGGCACTGCTGGCGTTGCGCTTGCGGCGCAGGTCGCGCGCGGCGCTTGCGGCCTGTGCGCTGACGGTGGCCCTGGTGTTCGTCAATCTGCTGCCGGTGAATCCGTATTTCGATGCCGTGCTGGCCGACTGGCGTCAGGGCCGCTATCTGCACTTCAACGGTCTCGCACACTGGATCGCGTGGATCTGGCCATATGCCGCGCTGGTGTGGCTCGCCTATCTCGTCGAACAGGTGTGGCTCAAGCGGCGCGCGAAGCCCGTATAGGCGCAGGCGGCGCGTGGGGCCGGTCGAGTGACTGCACATCGTCCGCCGTTCGGCGGCTGCGAGCCTTGCTCGCTATAATCGTCCGCACAACAGGCGCGCCACAGCGCCAGCAGCGCCACTCCCCACTCTTACAGGCCGGCTCCCGGACATCATGGACTCCTTCTACAAGCACCACGTCTTCTTCTGCCTCAACCAGCGTGAACCCGGCGCGGAGCGCCCGAGTTGCGCGAACTGCAACGCGCAGGAAATGCAGGAATACGCGAAAAAGCGGGTGAAGACGCTGGGCCTCGCCGGCCCCGGCCAGGTGCGTATCAACAAGGCCGGCTGCCTGGATCGCTGCGAACTCGGCCCGACGCTCGTGGTGTATCCGGAAGGCGTCTGGTACACCTACGTCGACAAGAGCGACATCGATGAAATCGTCGATTCGCATCTCGTGAACGGCAAGATCGTCGAGCGTCTGAAAATCGATTAATAAGCGTCGCCATGAACGTACATACCCAGAAGTATCTGATCGACGGCCCGGTCGGCAAGATCGAGGTCGCGCTGGATCTGCCGGACGACATGCGCGAGAACCGCGCCGCGCCGCGCGGCATCGCGCTGGTCGCGCATCCGCATCCGCTGTTCGGCGGCACGATGGACAACAAGGTCGCGCAGACGCTGGCGCGCACACTCGTGCAGTTGAACTATGTGACATACCGCTCGAATTTTCGCGGTGTCGGCGAAACGCAAGGCGAGCACGATGCCGGCAACGGCGAGCGCGACGATCTGCGCGCCGTGCTCGATCACATGCGCGCGCAAGCCGGGCAGGCTGATCTGCCCCTCGTGTTGGCGGGCTTTTCGTTTGGCACTTTCGTGCTGTCGCATGTGGCTGCGAGGCTGCGTGAAGAAGGCCAGGCGATCGAGCGGATGGTTTTCGTCGGTACTGCGGCGAGCCGTTGGGAAGTTGCACCCGTGCCGGAAAACACGCTTGTGATTCATGGCGAGACCGATGAGACCGTTCCCATTCAGTCGGTTTACGACTGGGCCCGGCCGCAGGAATTACCGGTTGTCGTGATTCCGGGGGCAGAACATTTTCTGCATCGCAAGCTGCACGTGCTGAAGCGGATCATCGTCGACGCGTGGCGCTAATTGACACGCGCGTGCGTTTTCAGGGCTACAGGTACGCGCAAACGCAAATTATTCGGCTCCCTTTGCTCAAAGATACCAGGATAGCGCGCGTATAATGGGCGCTCTTTTTTGGGCGCAGCATCGCCCACCCGGCAGTTCGCGCGACGCGTAGCTTCTTTCTCGCGCGCAGCGGTGCCGGATGCGAGGCGTGCTGCGCGAACCGATCGCGTGGCCGGAAGTCCAACGGGCGCTGTGCCGTTTTTTACGGCCTGACGCTCGCCGACCGGCTCCTCCAAACTATGCGCCCTGCGCGCGATGTATTTTTCCGCACGAATCGACCCTATGCGTTTCTCCATGTCCGGCCGCACGTCATTCCCGTCAGTTTCCTCTTTCGTTCCCCATTCGCTTAGCCGTGCCGTGACCCTCGGTGTCGTGCTGCCGGCCACGCTGGTCGCCAGCACGGCGTTCGCGCAAGTGCCGCCGCCCGCGGTGAACGCGCGCTCGTGGGTGCTCGTCGATGCAACCAGCAATCAGGTGCTTGCATCGGGCAATGCCGACGAACGAGTCGAACCGGCTTCGCTGACCAAGCTGATGACCGCGTACCTCGTCTTCGAAGCACTGCAGACGAAGAAGATCACGATGGACCAGACGGTGATGCCGAGCGAAGCGGTGCGTCGCGTGAAGACCGACGAATCGCGCATGTTCATCGAGGCGAACAAGCCGGTGACCGTGCACGATCTGGTGTACGGCATGATCGTCCAGTCGGGTAACGACGCGGCGATTGCGCTGGCCGAACTGGTGGGCGGCAGCGAGGCGCAGTTCGTCAACATGATGAACACCGAAGCGCAGAAACTCGGCATGACGCACACGCATTTCGCCGACGTGAACGGCATGCCCGACCCGCAGCACTACACCACGGCGGGTGACCTCGCGGTGCTGTCGGCGCGTCTGATCCGTGACTTCCCCGACTACTACAACATCTTCTCGGTCAAGGAATTCACGTACAACAAGATCAAGCAGCCGAACCGCAACCGTCTGCTGTGGATCGACCCGACGGTGGACGGTCTGAAGACCGGCCACACGCAAGCCGCGGGTTACTGCCTGATCGCGAGCGCCAAGCGTCCGCTGCCGGGCGCCAACGACGGTTCGCGCCGTCTCGTCTCGGTGATGATGGGCGAGACCAAGGAACACGACCGCGTGCAGGACAGCCTGAAGATGCTGAACTACGGCTACACCGCGTATGACACGGTGCGTCTGTACAAGGCGAATCAGGTCGTGGGCACGCCGCGCGTCTACAAGGGTGCGCAGGACACCGTGCAGATCGGCGTGAAGGGTGATCAGTACATCACCGTGCCGAAGGGCATGGGCGACAAGGTGAAGCCGCAGATCGAGCAGATCGATCCGCTGATCGCACCGATCGCGAATGGTCAGCAGGTCGGCACCGCGAAGCTCGTGGCGGACGGCAAGGTGTTGGCGCAATTCCCGATCGTCGCGTTGCAAGCTGTGCCGCAAGCCGGCGTGGTCGGCCGCGTGTGGGATTCGCTGATGCTGATGTTCAACAAGAAGAAATAAGAGCCTGCTTGCGATGACCGCTGTTGCCGATGTTTCGCTCGACCCGATCGTTTATCTGAACGGCGAGCTGGTGCCCTTGTCCGAAGCGCGTGTGCCGGTTCTCGACCGCGGCTTTATTTTCGGCGACGGCATTTACGAAGTCGCGCCCTTGTATCACCACGCGGGCGGCCGCACGGCGTTTCGCTTCAGGCATCATCTGGCGCGCCTCGCGCGTTCGCTGGACAAGATCGGTATCGCCAATCCGTTCGACGACGCCGGCTGGCGTGAGCTGATCGAACGCGTGGTCGCGGCTAATGAAGCAGACGCGGGCCTGCGCTCCGATCAGGACGCGATCGCCTACGTTCAGATCACACGGGGCGTCGCGAAGCGCGGTCACGCATTTCCGGCCGGTATCCAGCCGACCGTGTTCGTGATGGTCACGCCGCTGAGCTTGCCGGGCGCCGCACAGCGCGCACAGGGCGTGCGTTGCGTCACGGCTGAAGACCGCCGCTGGCTCAATTGCGATATCAAATCGGTGTCGCTGCTCGGCAACGTGCTGATGGCGCAGTACGCGGCGGAAAACGATGCGTTCGAAACGATCCAGTTTCGCGACGGCATGCTCACCGAAGGTTCGTCTTCGAATATCTGGATGGTGAAGGACGGTGTGCTGTACGCACCGCCGCGCAGCCACAAGATTCTCGAAGGGATTCGCTACGGGTTGATCGAAGAGCTGACGAGCGAATGCGGCATCCGCTTCGAAGCGCGCGAGATTGCCGAAGCCGAGTTGCGTGCCGCTGACGAGATTCTGGTCAGCTCCGCCACCAAGGAAGTGCTGCCGGTCACGCAGCTCGATGGTCAGCCTGTTGGCGACGGCAAACCGGGCGCGGTGTTTGTAGCGTTGTACACCGCCTATCAGCGCGCCAAAGCCAAGGAAGCGCAAGAAGCGCAGCAAGGAGTAGAGAATGAATCCCGCGAAAGAATCATTGCTTGAGTTCCCGTGCGACTTTCCCATCAAGATCATGGGCAAGTCGCATCCCGAGTTCGCCGACACGATTGTCACGGTGGTGCGGCAATTCGATAGCGAAGTCGACCCTGCACGTGTGGAAACGCGGCCGTCCAGCGGCGGCAATTACACGGGTTTGACGGTCACGGTGCGCGCCACGAGCCAGGCGCAGCTCGACGATATCTATCGCGCGCTCACCGGCCATCCGATGGTGAAGGTGGTGCTTTAACGCCGGGCTTCGTGCCCATGGATTACGGTGTGACACGCAAGGTGTCCACCGCCAGATCGGCGCTTGCTGCAGGCCCCGCCGAGCAAGCCCGCTCGAAAAGCTGCTTGAACCGTCCCACCTCTTCGAACACCCAGTCGCGGAACGCCTTGACGCGCGCGGTCTCGAGCATCTGCGGCGGGCAGATGAAGTAGTACTGCCACGGGCTCGGCCCATCCACATCGAATAGCCGCACAAGTCGGCCTGCCGCGATCTCGTGCATTGCCAGCGAACGGCGCGTGAGCGCGATCCCCTGGCCGTCGATGGCCGCCTGCAGCAGATTTGACGAATCCTGATACAGCACGCCGCGCTTCGGCTCCGGCCAGTCGGTGAGGCCGGCGGCGTCGAACCATGGGCGCCAGAGTTCGTCGTCTGAGCGCAGCAGCGGGACTTTGGCCAGATCGGCCGGTGTTTGCGGCAGCTTGCCGCCGTTGAAACTCGGCGCGCAGGCCGGAAAGAAGATTTCTTCCAGCAGCAACTCCGCGTGCAGCCCGGAATATTTGCCGTAGCCGAAACGGATCGCCACGTCGACGTCGTCGCGCGCGAAGTCGGTCAACGCGTTGGTGGACAGCAGTTCGAGGTCCCATTGGGGATGCTCCTCGATAAAGCTGCCGATGCGCGGCGTTACCCAGCGCGCCGCAAACGAAGACAGCATGGAAACCACCAGGCGCCGCTCGCGGTCGCCGGCGCGGATTTCGCGGGTAGCCTCGACCAGCGCCGTCAGCGCGGCGCGCACGCGCGTGGCATAGCGGCGGCCGGTGTCCGTGAGCCGGACGCGCTTGCCGTCGCGGGCGAACAGCGTGACGCCCAACTCCGCCTCAAGCGCGCGAATCTGATGGCTGACGGCGCCGTGCGTGACGAACAGTTCGTCTGCGGCGCGCGAGAAGCTCTCGTGGCGGGCTGCGGCTTCGAACGCCTTGACGGCGTTTAGCGGGGGTAGATGCCGGAGATCCATCGCAATATTTCTCACATAGAGGTGAAAATAGATCGTTTTGCGTAAACCCTTGCTACGCATACGATTGTAGCCATGAAACGAACTTTGGCGAGGGCATCATGCGAGAAATTTCCTCTAGCATCGCTTTTGAAATCCGTACAGGCGAAACCATTCCTATGAAGGTCGCGCGCAGCACCAAGCTGGTTGTGCACGGCGGTGCGGTGTGGGTGACGCGTAGCGACGACACGGAAGACTACTGGCTGCAGCCGGGCCATACCTTGCGGCTGCGGCGCGGCGAACGGTTGTGGTTGAGCGCCGAAGGCAGTACGCATGCGAAGGTCGCGTTTTCCGTGCCCACGCGTTGCGACGAACGTGCGCTGAACTGGTTCGCGCTGGTCGGCGAACGGCTGGCAGCCCGCATGCGTGGCGGCTGGCGTACGGTGTGAGGGCGCTGCAGTGCCGTGCCTGCGATGGCGAGCCGGCGCCGATTTGACTGCCGTTCGGGCGTGCAGGAAGCAGCGACACCGCGCTGGCTGATGCAGGCCCCTTCGGCGGGGATCTCCAGATTTCGGTAAACTGTCGGGACCATGTGCGCCACCCCGGTTTTCCCGTCTCCTTCGTCCGCCACGGCGCCGCTTACGCTGCGCTGGCTCGGCAGCGAACCTTATGAAGCCAGTTTCGAAGCGATGCGTGCGTTCACCGACGCGCGCACCGCCGATACACCCGACGAAATCTGGCTAGTCGAACATCCTCCTGTTTTTACGCTCGGCCAGGCCGGCGATCCAGCGCATCTATTGGCCGCCGATAGCGGCATTCCGCTCGTTAGGGTCGACCGGGGCGGGCAGATTACCTATCACGGGCCCGGCCAGGTGGTGGCGTACCTGCTGCTGGACCTGCGCCGCCGCAAGCTGATGGTGCGCGAAATGGTCACGCGGATCGAGCAGGCCGTGATCGACACCCTCGCGGCGTATAATCTCGCCGGAGAACGCAAGGCGGGCGCCCCCGGTATCTACGTGGCGCCCGGGCCGGACGCCGGGCTGCACGCCGGCGCCAAGATCGCCGCGCTGGGTCTGAAAATCCGCAACGGCTGTAGCTATCACGGCGCGAGCCTCAATGTGAACATGGATTTACGGCCGTTTCTGGCCATTAATCCATGCGGCTACGCGGGGCTCGAAACAGTCGACATGGCAACGCTGGGCGTTACCGCTGGCTGGGACGACGTGGCCCGTACCTTTGCAGCACGCCTCACCGCAAACCTCGACGGCAGTCCCGCGGCCGTCGCCCAACCGCAGGCCGGTGCACTTACCGCCTGACTGGACCGAACGAATGACTGACGTTACCGCGAACCTCGCAGCTTCTCCCGCTCCTGACGCCGTGCCGGCCGCCGCCGCTGCGTACGACGCCACTGCAAAACAGAAAGCACAAGCTAAAACCGCTCGTATCCCGATCAAGATCGTCCCGATCGAAAAGCTGAAAAAGCCGGATTGGATCCGCGTCAAAGCGGCCACCGGCAATTCGCGTTTCTACGAAATCAAGCAGATTTTGCGCGAGCACAACCTTCACACGGTGTGCGAAGAGGCGAGCTGCCCGAATATCGGCGAATGCTTCGGCAAGGGTACTGCGACGTTCATGATCATGGGCGACAAGTGCACGCGCCGTTGCCCGTTCTGCGACGTCGGCCATGGCCGCCCCGATCCGCTCGATGTGGATGAGCCGGGCAACCTGGCGCGCACCATCGCCGCGCTGAAGCTGAAGTATGTGGTGATTACGAGCGTTGACCGTGACGATTTGCGCGACGGTGGCGCGGCTCACTTCGTGGAATGTATCCGCCAGACGCGCGAGCTGTCGCCGGAAACACGGATCGAAATTCTGACCCCGGACTTCCGCGGCCGTCTGGATCGCGCGATCGGCATTCTGAACGCCGCGCCGCCCGATGTGATGAACCACAACCTCGAAACGGTACCGCGCTTGTACAAGGAAGCGCGCCCGGGTTCGGACTATGCGCATTCGCTGAAGCTGCTGAAGGACTTCAAGGCGCTGCATCCGGACGTCGCTACCAAATCGGGTTTGATGGTCGGCCTCGGCGAAACCGAAGAGGAAATCTTGCAGGTGATGCGCGATTTGCGCGAGCACGACGTGGACATGCTGACGATCGGCCAGTATCTGCAGCCGTCGGAACACCATCTGCCGGTGCGCTCGTACGTGCATCCGGACACGTTCAAGATGTACGAAGAAGAAGCGTACAAGATGGGCTTCACGCACGCAGCCGTGGGTGCGATGGTTCGTTCGAGCTACCACGCCGATCTGCAGGCGCACGGAGCCGGGGTGGTTTGAGCGATTTAGACCGAGTTGCTGCCTAGAAAAATAAAGCCCGCACTGGTTGCGGGCTTTGTTCTTTCTGGCATCCCGGTTTTTGCCGCCTGAGTCATGCGCTGGCGCTCTACTTGCGTGAGCTACCGGTAGTACCGTGCGAGCAGCATGCAAATCGAAGCGAGCATTCCACCAATGATCGTGAAGGATCACAAGGGAAAGCCACATTAGCCGTCGGTCATCCCGATCCGCAATCATTCGCTAGAACCCATCTACTGCCCACCGCAGCAGTTACGCCGATCCAACTGAGCGTGAAAAGCAATGCTCGAACAGCGTCATTAGCAATCGCGGATTAATTAGAACCGCCTGCGCACAAACTCCCTATAGTCGAAATCCTCCCAGACAACACACACTAAAGGGGCTTCTCGATGAATCGCTTTCTTCGTCCGCTTGCCGCGTTCGCTGCGCTGCTCGCGCTGTCCGCGCCGTTTTCTTCCGCTGCATACGCGGACAGCAAAGAAGTCGTGATCGCGTATCAGGACATGGTCGTGCCGTGGCGCTATGCGCAAGCCACGGGCGAAGTCGAGAAAGCCACCGGCTACAAAGTCACCTATCGCAAGCTCGGCAGCGGCGCCGACGTGATCCGCGCGTTGGCCTCCGGCTCCGTGCAACTCGGCGAAGCGGGATCGAGCCCGATCGCGGCGGGGCTGTCGCAGGGTGTCGATATTTCGCTGTTCTGGATTCTGGACAATATCAACGACGCCGAAGCGCTGGTCGCGCGCGACGGTTCGAACGTCAGCAGTGTTGTCGGCTTGAAAGGCAAGAAGATTGGCGTACCGTTCGTGTCCACCTCGCACTTTCACACACTGGTCGCGCTGCAGAACGCCGGCGTGAATCCGTCGGACGTGAAGATCGTCAATCTGCGCCCGCCTGAAATCGCGGCGGCTTGGGAGCGTGGCGACATCGACGCCACGTACATCTGGGACCCGGTGCTGGCGAAGGTGAAGAAGAACGGCAAGGTGCTGATCACGTCGGGCCAGGTCGCGCAGCAGACCGGTAAGGCGACCTTCGACGGCTTCGTCGTCGACCGTAAGTTCGTGAGCCAGAACGCCGAGTTTGTCGCGCGTTTCGTGAAGGTGCTAGCCGCAACCGATGCAAGCTATCGCGATCACACGTCGGCATGGACCGCGACGTCGCCGCAGGTCGAGGCGGTCGCGAAGGAGTCCGGCGCCACTGCGCAGGACGTGCCCGCGAGTCTCGCGTTGTATGCATTCCCGACGCCGGCCCAGCAGGCGTCGAATGCATGGCTGGGCGGTGGCGCGCAATCCGGCGCGGCTAAATCGCTCGCCGCGACCGCTGCGTTTCTGAAGACGCAAGGCACGATTCAGAATGTGCTGGCCGATTACTCGACCGGCGTCGATCCGCAATTCGTGCAGCGTGCGGCGCACTGATTGTTGAGCAAGCCTATCCATCAGCATCATGAGGCGCGGCAATGAGCGGTCTTGAGATCCGGCGGTTGCATGTCGCCTACGAAGGCGTCCGCGGCGCGGCGCCGACCATCGCGCTCGCCGACGTCGATTTGCGCATCGAGCCGGGCGAATTCGTCGTCGCGCTGGGTGCGTCCGGTTGCGGCAAGACGACCTTGCTCAATTGCATCGCCGGCTTCATTCAACCGACCGGTGGCGAGGTGCGGCTGAACGATGCACCCGTGCTTGGGCCGGGCGCGGATCGCGGTGTCGTGTTTCAGAAGTACGCGCTGATGCCCTGGCTCGACGTGCTCGACAACGTTGCGCTCGGTTTGCGTTTTCAGCGCGAGCCGAAGGCGCAGCGCGAACGCATCGCGCGGGAGAAGCTGGCCCTGGTTGGCCTTGAGAAGCATGCGCACTCGCGCGTCTACGCGCTGTCAGGTGGTATGCAGCAGCGCGTGGGCATTGCGCGTGCGCTGGCAAGCGATCCGCAAGTGCTGCTGATGGATGAACCCATGGGCGCGCTAGACGCGATGACGCGCGAGTCGATGCAGGAACTCGTGCTGGACGTCTGGGGCCGCACCCGCAAAACAGTCTTTTTCATTACGCATAGCGTGGAGGAGGCACTGTTTCTGGCGACGCGCCTCGTCGTGATGACGCCGGGACCGGGCCGTATCGCCGAGAGCTACGACCTGCCATTCGCGCGGCGCTTTCTCGAGACACGCGATGCGCGCGCGGTCAAGTCGTCGCCGGAGTTCATCGAATGGCGCGAGCGGCTGGTGCGCCGTCTGCACGAGCGAAATGATCGGAATCAGGAAGAGGTGCTGTCGTGACGGCTTCGCGCGAATCTTTGGGCAACGTGCCACTCACTCAGGCAAACGAGCCGCCGAGACGTAACGCGCGGCCGGTACGCGGCTGGCGTTTGCCGGGCGAAGGGCCGACCGCGGCGTTGAGCGCGGTTTCGGTCACGACGCTCGCGGCACTGTGGTGGTTCGCGACGCACCTCCACTGGCTGCCGCCGCTATTTCTGCCAACGCCCGAGGCGGTTTGGGCCGCGTTTCTGGACGCGTGGCACGGACGCATTCAAGGCGGGTTGCCGCTCTCCGAACATCTCGCATGGAGCGCGTTGCGCGTGTTCGGCGCGTTCGCACTGGCCGCGGTCACGGCGGTGCCGGTCGGGATTCTGATGGGCGTGAGCCGGGTTGCCCGCGGCTTGCTCGATCCGCCGCTGGAGTTCTACCGGCCGTTGCCGCCGCTCGCTTATCTGCCGCTGGTGGTCATCTGGTTCGGCATCGACGAGACGGCGAAGATCGTCGTGATCTATCTCGCCTGTTTCGCACCGATTGCGATGGCGGCGCGTGCCGGTGTGCGCAGCGCGACCATCGAGCAGATTCATGCGGCCTATTCGCTAGGTGGACGCTTCACGCAGATCGTGCGCCATGTGGTTCTGCCGGCAGCGTTGCCCGAGATTCTGACCGGCTTGCGGATTGCGATCGGCTTTGGCTGGACCACGCTGGTTGCCGCGGAGATGGTCGCGGCAACTGCGGGGCTGGGTCAGATGGTGCTCAACGCGTCGAGCTTTTTGCGTACCGATGTGGTGGTGATGGGTATCGTGCTGATCGGACTGATCGCATGGCTATTCGATCTCGGCATGCGTGCGCTGGAACGGCGGCTGGTACCGTGGAAGGGGCGTGTGTAGTCGGCTCTATCTCGTGGCCACTTCGTGACCACCCCAGGGCCACCGCGCCGCGCCCACTCTCAAGCAAACAATTCAATCACCGGCCAGCCTCGTTCCGCGGCAATGGCTCGCAAACGCGGGTCGGGATTGGTCGCGACCGGATGCGTGACGCGTTCGAGCAACGGCACGTCGTTGATCGAGTCGCTGTAGAACCAGCTCTGCGGAAAATCTTCCAGACGATGGCCGAGCGAAGCCAGCCAGTCCTCGGTGCGGACAATCTTGCCTTCGCGGAAGGTGGGTACACCGACTGCGGTTCCCGTAAAGCGCGCCAGCGGATCGCCGCCTTCGGTGCCGAGATCGATCCCCAGCAGATGTTCGAAACCGAGCGCCTTGCCGATCGGTTTCGTGATGAACACATTGGTGGCCGTGACGATGCAGCACAGGTCGCCCGCATCGATGTGACGCTGCACGAGTGCCCGCGCAGCCGGCAGGATGGCCGGCGCAATCACCTCCTTCATGAACTGCGCATGCCACGCATCGAGTTGCTCGCGTGAGTGGCGCGCCAGCGGCGCGAGGGTGTAGTTCAGATAGGCGGTCATATCGAGCGTGCCGGCCACATACTGCCGGTAGTAATCGTCGATTTCCTCCGCATGCCGCGCCGCGCCTTCTATGCCCAGATTGGCGATGAAGTGAGCCCACGCCTGATCGCTGTCGAGCGGCAGCAACGTGTGGTCCAGGTCGAATAGCGCAAGGTTGCGGCTCATCCAGAGTCCTTGTGATGAAGTGGGCAAACAAAGTGATCGAGCGAACCGTGTCCCGGATCATGAGGAGGCACACAGTAACTCCCAGCTTTGCGCGAGCGTATATTTAAAAGCACAAAATTACAATAAGGCAAAAATGTGCAACACTACTGTCATAAACGCCCCGGGTGCCGATTCGCACGGCATGCGGTTCGGGTCATGGCAGCAGGAATGGATGCGTAGCGTTTTATGTTGATTCTCCTTAACCTTCTGGCTGGTGTGGCGCTCCTCGTGTGGGGGTCGCACATCGTACGTACCGGCATCCTGCGCGTGCTCGGCGCCGATCTGCGCAGCGTCCTCGGGCGCAGCACCAGCAGCCGCTGGCGGGCCTTCCTGTCGGGCGTCGGCGTGACGAGCCTCGTGCAGAGCAGCAACGCAACGGCTGTGATCGTCACGTCGTTCGCCGCGCAAGGTCTTTTGCCGCTCACCAGCGGCCTTGCGATCATGCTTGGCGCCGACGTCGGCACCGCACTCATGGCGCGCCTGCTGACGCTCGATCTGTCATGGCTGTCGCCGATCCTGATTCTGCTCGGCGTGCCGCTCTTTCTGTCGCGCAAGCAAACCCGTCTCGGCCAGGTAGGCCGTACGCTGATCGGGCTCGGCCTGATTCTGCTGGCGCTGCACCTGATCGTCGAAGCCGCCCAGCCGATGATGCAAGGCGCCGGCGTGCGCGTGATGTTCGGTGCGTTGACCGGCGACACCATGCTCGACGCGCTGGTCGGCGCGGCATTTGCGATGCTGTCCTACTCGAGTCTCGCGGCGGTCCTGTTGACCGCGACGCTTGCCTCGTCCGGCGTTATCTCGTTGAAGGTGGCGTTGTGTCTGGTGATCGGCGCGAATCTCGGCAGCGGCTTGCTGGCGTTGATGGGCACGCTCGCGCAGAACGCCGCGGCGCGGCGTCTGGCCCTGGGCAGCCTCGCGTTCAAGCTGGCCGGCGCGCTGCTGATCCTGCCGTTCGCGCCGCTGCTCGCCCGCGGGCTGCCGGTGCTGATCGCGAATCCGCGCGAAGCGGTGGTCGGTTTTCACGTGATCTACAACACGTTGCGCTGCTGCGCCTGCCTGTTGCTGATCGATCCGGTCGCGCGCATCTGCACGCGGGTGTTGCCGGACCGGCCGCTCGCCAACGGTGAGCTGCGGCCGCTGCATCTGGATGCCGCCGCGCTTCCCACGCCCACGCTTGCTCTCGCTCACGCCGCACGGGAGGTGCTGCGTATCGGCGACATCGTGCGCACCATGCTCGACAACGTCGCTGAGCTGATTCACAACAATAGCCTCGATAAGGCGCGCGAAACGGTTCGCATGGACGACGACGTCGACCAGCTCTACGCCGCGGTCAAAAGCTATCTGACGCTGATTTCCCGCGAGCAACTCGATGAGGCCGATAGCCGCCGCTGGACTGACATCATCTCGCTGACGATCAACCTGGAACATGCGGGCGACATCATCGAGCGAATCGTCGGCGATATCGAGGAAAAGAAGATCGCGCACCGGCTGTCGTTTTCGGCGGAGGGACTGGGCGAGCTGGACGACCTGCACGCACGGCTCGTCAGCAATCTGCAACTTGGCCTGTCGGTGTTTCTGAATAACGATCTGCGTTGTGCCGAGCGGCTGCTGGCGGAAAAGGAGCGCTTTCGCGATCTGGAGCGCGCCTATTCGTACAAGCACCTGGACCGGCTTGCCGGGCAAACCTTGCGCAGCATCGAAACCAGCGCATTGCACCTGGATCTGATCAGCGATATGAAACGGCTCAATTCGCTGTTCTGTTCGACGGCGTATCCGGTGCTCGACGCAGCCGGCGCGCTGCGTGACACGCGCTTGCGCAAGCGTGTGCTCGATACGATGCATGTGAAGGAATAGGGAGAGGCCCTACGAGGGGTCCCAAAGAGCCCCTAAGCCCCCAAAGCCCCTAAGCCAGAACGATCTCTTCCAGCTTCTTTTTGAGCGCCGCAAAGTCAGCAGCTTCGGCCGCCTTTTTGTTGGTGACCAGCACATCGATCCGATCGACCGGGCAGTACGAAATCCGGCTGCGCTGACCGATCTTGCTGTAGTCGGCAAGGATCACCACGCGGTCCGCATTGGCAACCATGGCACGCGCTACTTCGGTTTCGGCGTGATCGTAGTTGGTCGCCCCATGCCGGTGATCGATACCGACCGGCGAGAGTAAGGCCATGTCCGCCCGATAGCGCTGAATGTCGAGCACGGTGGTAGCACCGGTGGTCGCCATGGCCCGATCGCTGATCGAGCCGCCGAGCAGGATCACTTCGTTGGCCGCTTCCGTTTGATCCACGGCGCCGCGCATTTTCAGCGCGACGTCGATTGAATTGGTGACGATCGTCAGGTTCGCCAGTTTCGCCAGCTCCTCGGCGAGCGCCGCGGTGGTGGTGCCCGCGTCGATGAAAAGTGTCTGGCCGCTCGCGATCAAACCGGTGGCCGCCTTTGCAATCGCGGTTTTTGACTTGACGCGCATATGGGCGCGCTCGGCGATCGGCGCCTCGTCAGCGGGTTTGATCGCGCCGCCATGCACGCGCCGCAATTCACCGAGCGCCTCGAGGTCGAGTAGATCGCGCCGTACGGTTTCGCGCGATACCCCGAGATCCGCCATGATCCGTTCGGTCGACACGCGTTGCAGCGTGGACAGCAACGCGCGAATTCTCTGATGACGGTCTTCCTGCCACATGCATTTTTCCTTGGGTGCGAACGCTCGCTGACACGGCTTGTTCTTAAAGTGTCATCGTGGACACGGATGTGTGTCCGGACTATGTCAAGCCTACTACTTTAGTCGAATTGTGTTGTATTTTTTTGGCAGCTTGCAAGTTTGTGTATTTCATCTTAGCCTTCGCAGATCGAGGTGCTATGCCTATTTCGAACATCAAATGTTCGGAAAGGAATTGAAATGTCCGATTTCGAGCAATTTGCGGCGTTTTTTGGCAATCTGATCGATCCATGTCGTTGCCATAATGGACTTTGGTATCTGCCGCCTGGACGATTTTTTGCTGCACGCGGCGCCGCTTGGAAGCGACATGGTTCGGCATCCTGACAATAAGATCGCGTGACCGCCACGCGACGTAATGAGCCGCGGCGTTAGCCGTGCCGCCGGCTATCGCAGCATTGCCCATTGACGTGATACTACGCGAGGGGCTCGCGCGTAAAGGTTGCATGGCGGCAGTGGCGGCTGGGAACGTGTCGAGAGCATACTCAACCCGCTCTATCTGGATGGAAGGTAACGAGACGTGGCAAACGGGACTGATCGCACTTTATCCACCAACTGGCCCTATCCGAGGCTGGTGGCGCACCGCTGCGGCGGCACGCTGGCGCCGGAGAACACGCTGGCCGGTTTCGACGCCTGCGTGCGCTACGGCTACCGCATGGTCGAATTCGACGCCAAGCTCTCTGCCGACAACCAGCTCTTCCTGCTGCACGACGACACGCTGGAACGTACGAGCAATGGTCATGGCGCTGCTGCCGAACACTCATGGGACCAACTCGCCGGACTCGACGCCGGTGCCTGGTTCGGGCCGCAGTTCTCCGGCACCCGCCTGCCGACTCTCGCCGAGGCGGCCGGGCGTTGCGCTCGGGATGGCATTGCGGCCAACATCGAAATCAAACCTTGTCCGGGGCGTGACGAGATCACGGGGACCCTGGTTGCAAGCGGTGCGCTGACTTTGTGGCAAGGGCAGACCCCGCCGTTGCTGTCGTCATTTTCGTTCGAGGCGCTTGCCGCCGCACGCGCCGCCGCGCCCGTGCTGCAACGCGGCATGCTATTCGAAGAGGTGCCGGCGGACTGGCTGCGCATCGTGCGGGAGCTGGATTGCGTGTCGTTGCACGCGAGCCACCGGTATCTGAGCGAACCGCTGGTTGCCGAGATCAAGGCGGCCGGCCTGCGGGTGCTGGCCTACACGGTGAACGATCCTGAGCGCGCACGGCTGCTTGTCCAATGGGGCGTCGACATGATTTGTACAGATCGCATCGATAAGCTTGAATACGACATGTTCTCGGCGCCGGCGAATCCGGGCTGAGCGTGACGCGGGTGCGGGCTTGTTCAGAGGCGCGCCCATGAAGCTGAAAACCAGAAATTTTCCAAACGTAGCAATTTCGGCAGAGGATGGGGAAGACTATGAAGCGCACCGCATTAGCTCGTTTATTTTCGATGTCGGCCGCTGCGGGTGTTGCCGCAGCTGGGGTGAGCAGCGCCTCGGCCGCGCCGCTCGACGCACTGATCGCCGCCGCCAAACAGGAAGGCCAACTCACTGTGATCGCATTGCCGCACGACTGGTGCAACTACGGTCAACTGGTAGCGGGATTCCAGAAGAAGTACGGCATCAAGATCAACGAGCTGAATCCGGATGCGGGTTCGGGCGACGAAGTGGAAGCCATCAAGGCGAACAAGGGCAACAAGGGGCCGCAGGCGCCCGACGTGATCGACGTGGGTTTGTCGTTCGGTCCGACCGCGAAGGCCCAGGGTTTACTGCAGCCGTACAAGGTGGCTACGTGGAACTCGATTCCGAAAGAGTCGAAAGATCCCGACGGTTATTGGTATGGCGATTACTACGGCGTACTGTCGTTTGAAGTGAACGCTGACATGATCGACAAGGTGCCGTCCGACTGGAGCGATCTGCTCAAGCCCGACTACAAGAACGCAGTCTCGCTGGCAGGCGACCCGCGCACGGCCAATCAGGCAATCCAGGCCGTGTTTGCCGCCGGCATGTCGCAAAGCAAAGGCGATGTGAGCAAGGCCGACACGGCGGGCCTCAAGTACTTCGCCGATCTGAACAAGAGCGGCAACTTCGTGCCGGTGATCGGCAAGGCCGCCTCGCTTGCACAGGGCACCACGCCGATCATCGTGCGTTGGGATTACAACGCGCTCGCCGACCGCGACACCCTGAAGGGCAACCCGAAGGTACAGGTGGTGATTCCGAAAACAGGCGTGGTCGCCGGTGTGTACGTGCAGGCGATCAGCGCCTACGCGCCGCATCCGAATGCGGCCAAACTGTGGATGGAGTATCTGTACTCCGATGAAGGCCAGCTTGGCTGGCTGGGCGGCTATTGCCATCCGATGCGCTATAACGAGCTGGTAGCGCAGAAGAAGGTCCCGCAAGCGCTGCTCGACAAGCTGCCGCCGCCTTCGTCATACAAGAATGTGGTGTTCCCGACGTTGTCCCAGCAGGACGCCTACAAAGACACCATCACGAAACACTGGGACGAAGCGGTCGGCGCGAACGTCAAATAATCGTCGTGGTGCACACGGTGGCGGCGGTGGCGGCGATGGAGCGGCGTTCGATCGCACGCCGCCCATGCCGCGGCTTCTATCCGTAACGCGCAGTTTTGAAAAGACGACGCGTCGCTCAAGCAGGGCGGCGCGTCAGGCGTTAACCAGAAAGCCCCAAGGGTGAGCTATGAGCGCTTCATCGGATGCTGGGTCGGTGCAGCCGGAATTACTGGTTCCGCCTGTGCCCACGCCAACACCTCGCGCCGGCGGTCCGAGCCGCGCGTCGCATTTTCTCGCCTGGATCGGCGTAGTGCCGTTTTTTGCTTTCGCACTGTTGTTCCTGATTCTGCCGACCGGCTTTCTGATGGTGGGTGCGTTTCAGGATCCCCAAGGCCGCTTCACCCTCGCGAATTTCCACGACCTGTTGCAGCCCACGGTGCTGGACGCCTACTGGATCAGCTTCAAGGTGAGCGCCGCGTCTGCGATCGGCGGCGGCGTAATCGGCTTGCTGCTCGCGTGGGCGGCGGTGCAGGGCAAACTGCCGGGCTGGATTCGCCCCACGCTGATGACGTTCTCCGGCGTCGCTTCCAATTTTGCCGGCGTGCCGCTCGCGTTTGCCTTCATCTGCACGCTCGGACGCGTCGGCCTCGTGACTGTCCTGCTGAAGAAATACCTCGACTTCAATCTGTACTCGACGGGCTTCAGTGTGCTGAGTTTCTCAGGACTCACGCTGACTTACCTGTACTTCCAGATTCCCCTGATGGTGCTGATCGTCACACCCGCGCTGGATGGCCTGAAGCGCGAATGGCGCGAAGCATGCGACTGCCTCGGCGGCACTGCTTTTCAATACTGGCGCCACGTAGCGTTACCGGTGCTGTGGCCGAGCGTGCTCGGCGCGACCCTGCTGCTGTTCGCCAATTCGTTCGGCGCGGTCGCCACGGCATACGCGCTGACCGGCAGTTCGCTCAACATCGTCACGATCCTGCTGTATGCGCAGATTCGCGGCGACGTGATGCATAACCAGAACCTCGGCTATGCACTCGCGCTAGGCATGGTGCTCGTGACCGGGCTGTCGAATGGCGGCTACATCTGGTTGCGTTCGCGCGCAGAAAGGGGGCGCCGATGAAAGGCCAATCGCGTGCGGGTGCGTGGATCGCGATGATCGCTGGTTCGCTGTACTTTCTGATTCCGTTGCTCGCGACTTTCGAATTCAGTTTGCGCATGAAGCGTGGCGTCTACAGCTTCGAGGCGTACCACGTGGTGCTGAGCGACCCGCGTTTTCAGGCCTCGTTCGGTTACTCGATCCTGATGGCAATCCTGACGATCATTGTCGGCGTGTTGCTGGTAGTGCCGACCGCGTACTACGTGCAGTTGCGGTTGCCGAAACTGCGGCCGGTCGTCGAGTTCATTACGCTGTTGCCGCTGGTGGTGCCGGCGATCGTGATCGTGTTCGGTTATCTGCGCATCTACAACAGCAGTTCGATTCTGCCGCTCACCGGCAACGAACGTGCAACCGATCTGTTGCTGGTGTTCGGCTACGTGACGCTCTCGCTGCCGTACATGTATCGCGCGGTCGACGCCGGCTTGCGCGCCGTCGATGTGCGCTCGCTGACCGAAGCCGCCGAATGTCTCGGGGCAAGCTGGCCGACGATCCTGTTCAAGGTGATCTTCCCGAATATCCGCTCGGGCATTCTGTCCGGCGCCTTTCTCACCTTTGCCGTGGTGATCGGCGAGTTCACGCTGGCGAGTCTGCTCGACCGTCCCGCATTCGGTCCGTATCTGCAGTTGATCGGTGCGAACCGCGCGTACGAACCGTCGGCGCTCGCGATTATCGCGTTCGTGATTACGTGGGCGGCGATGGGATTGATTCAGGTATTCGGTTCGGCCCGCGCGCTTAGCGGCCAGAAAATTTGACGGACTCACTTGACCGGGTAAGGCAGAGAATCATGGCATTCCTTGAGATAGAAAATCTGCATAAGGCCTTCGGGGCGAACACGGCGCTGCATCACTTCGACATGAAGATCGAGCGCGGCGAATTCATCACGTTTCTCGGACCGTCTGGCTGCGGCAAGACCACGGTGCTGCGGATGATCGCCGGTTTCGAAACGCCGACGCGCGGCACCATCCGGCTGGATAACAAGGACGTGACGCATTTGCGCACGCGGCAGCGCAAGGTCGGCATGGTGTTCCAGTCGTATGCGCTGTTTCCGAACATGACCGTGGCCGATAACATCGGTTTCGGCCTGAAGATCGCGCACCGTCCGCAGGCGGAGATCAGCAAGCGCGTCGAGGAGATGTTGCAACTGATCAAGCTGCCGCACCTGGGCGCGCGCTATCCGTGGCAACTGTCGGGCGGTCAGCAGCAGCGCGTGGCGCTGGCGCGCGCGCTCGCCGGCAAGCCCCAGGTGCTGCTGCTCGACGAACCGCTCTCCGCGCTCGACGCGAAGATTCGCATTTCGTTGCGGCAAGACATTCGGGCGTTGCAGCGTGAGTTGGGCATCACGTCGATTTTCGTCACGCACGATCAGGAAGAGGCACTGTCGATTTCGGACCGCATCGTGGTGATGAATGAGGGGCGCGTCGAACAGATCGGGTCGCCTTCGGAGATCTACAACTATCCGCGCACGCGCTTTGTCGCGTCGTTTGTCGGCACACTGAACATTCTCGCGGGGCAAGTGATCGACCCGAAATCCGGCAGGATGGTCGTCGACGGTCAGGAGTTGACCACTACGCAAGCTTTGCCGGCCGGCGACGCGGGCAAGCAACGCATGCTCGCGCTACGGCCTGAAGCCATCGTTCTGGAACCGGCCGCGCCGGGCCGCAATACGCTCAGCGCAATCGTCGAAGAAGTGAATTTTCTCGGCGCGGTGGTGCGCATCAGAACACGCGTGAAGGATGCGGTCATCTCACTCGATGTGTTCAATGATCCGAATCGCGGCTTGCCCGAACGTGGTCAACCGGTTTCGCTGGGTTTCTCGCACGAAAACCTGTTAGTGCTGGAAGAGGGCGGCGCATAGAAGTCAGACAGCCGCGCCCGACAAGCCTCTCCGGGTTTTCCCGGGGATGCCGCCGGTGCGGATTCCGGATTCCCCGACGCCCCTCGTCCGGATTTCCGGAATCCCGGACGGCGTGAGCGGTGGCACGCCAAAAAACCTATAAAAATCAAAGCGATTCGCTTCGCATCAAGCTGGCATCGACCTTGCAATTTAGAATCCGCGGCCGCAACGGTCCGACAACTAAAGCAAGGAGACAACGATGTCTGATTTCCCTTCCCGGTATTTCTGAATTCGTCGTCTTGTCGCGGCCTAATGCCGTGCACAAACGCGACGATCATTCGTTCGCATGGTGCGCAGCGTGGCAGGCCTTGAGCTCACCCATATCGCAGGAAACATCGTGAAGAAACCCATTCATAAAGTGCTGTACGTGCAGGTGATCGTCGCGATCATCATCGGCATTGCGCTCGGCCATTATTCGCCGGACTTTGCCGTCGACATGAAGCCGCTCGGTGACGGCTTCATCAAGCTGATCAAGATGGTGATCGGGCCGATCATCTTCTGTACGGTGGTGACGGGTATCGCCGGTATGGAAGACATGAAGAAGGTCGGGCGCGTCGGCGGCAAGGCGCTGCTGTACTTTGAAATCGTCTCGACGTTCGCGCTGGTGCTCGGCCTGATCGCGACGCACGTGCTGAAGCCGGGTGTCGGCTTCAATATCGATCCCGCTACGCTCGACGGCAAGGCGGTCGCATCGTACGCCGCGAAGGCGCACGGCCAGAGCACGGTCGAATTCCTGATGCACATCATTCCGGACACGCTCGTGTCGGCGTTCGCTCAGGGCGAAATCCTGCAGATCCTGCTGATCGCGTTGCTGTTCGGCGCGGTGCTGGCCACGGCTGGTGAGAAGGGCAAGGTCGTCACGAACTTCATCGAGGGAATCTCGCACGTGCTGTTCGGCATTGTCCGCATCATTACGAAGCTGGCGCCGATCGGCGCGTTCGGCGCGATGGCGTTCACGATCGGCAAGTACGGCATCGGCTCGTTGCTGCCGATGCTGAAGCTGATCGGCACGTTCTATCTGACCTCGATCGTGTTCGTGGTGGTCGTGCTCGGCATCATCGCGCGTGCGGTGGGCTTCAACATCCTGCGCTTTGTCGGCTACATCAAGGAAGAGATGCTGATCGTGCTCGGCACGAGCTCGTCGGAAGCCGCGCTGCCGCAACTGATGCTGAAGCTCGAAAAGCTCGGCTGCTCGCGCTCGGTGGTGGGCCTTGTAGTGCCGACCGGTTACTCGTTCAACCTCGACGGCACCAACATCTACATGACGATGGCCGTGCTGTTCATCGCTCAGGCAACCAACACCGACCTCACGTGGACCCAGCAACTCACGCTGCTGGCGGTGACCATGCTGACGTCGAAGGGCGCAAGCGGCGTGACGGGCGCGGGTTTCATCACGCTGGCCGCAACGCTCGCGGTGGTGCCGACCATTCCGCTGTCGGGCATGGTGCTGATTCTCGGGATCGACCGCTTCATGAGCGAATGCCGCGCTCTGACCAACATCGTCGGCAACGGCGTGGCGACGGTCGTGGTGTCGGCATGGGAAAAGGAACTGGACCGCAACAAGCTGAACGCCGCGTTGCGGGGTGACGTGGCGGTTAAGGAGCCGGCCGGCGTTTAAGCCGCGTACCGGCTACGACTCCCGCCAGCACGTCGATCACGGTCGCGGACGTTCAGGTATGAAAGCGTCCGCGCACCGTGATCCCGCGCCGTCGGCCGAGGAAGCTCGCGCCGGCGGCGCGCCGCCTTATGCCACAATAGCCGATCCACAAAGATCGGAAATTGCCAACGTGACGCGCCGCCTGCTGATCCTCTTCGCGCTCGTCGCCGGGCTCGTGGCGGCGTGCGGGCTCACTTACAGCATTGCGTGGCAAAGCGGCATCGACAACTTGCGGCGCAACGCCGCAGTGCGGGTCGATCGCACCACGAGCGCGCTGAAAAGCACACTCGAGCGCTACGAATCGCTGCCTTATCTGCTGGCCGAACATCCCATCGTGCAGGACGTGCTGGTCAATCCCACTCCCGCCAACGTCCAGCGCGCCAATCTCTATCTCGAAGACCTCAATCGCCACGCGCGGGCAACGGTCACCTACATCATTCCGCTCGACGGCTATTGCGTCGCTGCGAGCAACTGGCACGGGCCGGGCAGCTTCATCGGCGCGGGCTATCAATTCCGGCCGTATTTTCTCGATGCGGTGAAGGGCGGCGTGGGCCGCTTCTTCGGTATCGGCACGATTTCGCAGGCGCCAGGTTATTACATCTCGCAGCCGGTGCGGCGCGACGGCAGGATCGTCGGCGTGGCGGTCGTCAAACTCGATCTCGAATGGTTTCAGGGCGCGGATGCGTCCGAGCCGCTGGTGGTTACCGACGACCACGGCGTGATCTTTCTGTCGTCGGTGCCGGCGTGGAAATATCACACGATCCGGCCGCTCTCCGGACAGGTCGCCGATTCGATCTACCAGGCGCGTCAATATGCGCAGCAGCCGATTGCGCCACTGCCGGTGACGATCGAGCGCACGCTCGAAGGCAATGCGCAGATCGTGCGCATCGGCGGCGGCCGGTATGCGCCGCGCTATCTGGCGTCGCGGCGCGGCATGGGTGAGCCGGACTGGCATCTGATCACCATGTCGCCCGTCAGTCCGGTCGACGCCGACGCGCGCAACGCGACTATCGTTACCGGTTTCGGATATGTGTCGCTGGTCCTGCTCGCGTTCTACTGGAGAATGCGCCGCGCCCGCGTGCGCGAAGTGATGCGTAGCCGTTCACTGCTGCAAAAGGCCTATGCGGAATTGAACCAGCGCGTGGCCGAGCGCACCGCGGATCTCTCGCAGGCGAACGAACAGTTGCAGAAGGAAGTGGCCGAGCGAACGCGCGCCGAACAGGAGTTGCGCGCGGCGCACGATGAGCTGATCCAGGCGAGCAAGCTCGCCGCGTTGGGCCAGATGGCGGCCGGCATTACGCATGAATTGAATCAGCCGCTTGCGGCGCTGCGCGGGTTCTCCGACAACACGCGGGTGCTGCTCGAGCGCGGTGACCAGGCTGCGGCGCGCGAGAATCTCGAAGCGATCGCGGCGCTCACCGAACGCATGGGCAAGATCACCAATCAATTGAAGCTGTTCGTCGGGCGTGCCCGGCCGCGTAGCGCGCGTGCGCCGATCATGCGAGCGTTGCGCAACGTCGTCGCGCTGCTGCAAAAACGCCTGCAAGGCGTCGACGTCGAACTCGTGTTGCTCGATGCCGACACGGGCGTGCGTACATCGCTGAATCTGGCCGACGATCGCCCCGATCTTGTCGCCCATTGCGACGACCTGCGGCTCGAACAGGTGCTGATCAATCTGCTCGGCAACGCGCTCGACGCAACGGCGGGAATGACACCCCCGCGCATCTGGGTCGAGGTTGAAGCCACCGAGTCGAGCGTCTCGTTCGCGGTGCGCGACAACGGCCCCGGCATTCCCGACGACGTGCTGCCGCGTCTGTTCGAACCATTTTTCACGACGAAGGAAATGGGTCAGGGGCTGGGACTCGGTCTGGCGATTTCATCGTCGATTGCGCGCGACTGCGGCGGCACGCTGGTAGCGGGCAACGCGCCGGACGGCGGTGCATTATTCGTATTGACGCTGCGCCGCGCGCGCGTGCAGACGAGCCATACTTCGGACCCGCTTATCGCCGGTTCCTGAATCAAATGAGAACGACATGCTGAACCACGGCCTGCAAGTGCTGTACATCGAAGACGACGAACTGGTGCGCCGCGCCAGCGTGCAGAGTTTGCAACTCGCGGGCTTCGACGTGATTGGCCATGCGTCGGTGGAATCCGCGGCGAAAATGATTAGCGCGGATTTCTCCGGAGTGATCGTCAGCGATATTCGCTTGCCAGGCGCAAGCGGTCTCGAACTGCTCGCGCAGTGCCACGAGCGTGCGCCCGACGTGCCGGTGATTCTGGTTACCGGTCACGGCGATATTTCGATGGCCGTGCAGGCGATGCGCGACGGTGCGTATGACTTCATCGAAAAGCCGTTCGCCTCCGAGCGTCTGATCGAAACCGTGCGGCGTGCGCTGGAGCGCCGCAAGCTGGTGCTTGAGAATCTCGCGTTGCGCCGTGAACTGGCCGGGCAGAACTCGGTGGCGCCGCGCATCATTGGCCGTAGTCCCGCGATCGAGCAGGTGCGCCGGCTGATCGCGAATGTCGCGCCGACCGACGCGTCAGTGTTGATCAACGGCGACACCGGTGCGGGCAAGGAGTTGATCGCGCGCAGTCTGCATGAACTGTCGCCGCGGCGGGACAAACCGTTTATCGCGGTGAACTGCGGCGCGCTGCCGGAGCAGATGTTCGAGTCGGAAATGTTCGGCTACGAACCCGGCGCATTCACCGGTGCGGCCAAGCGCCGGATCGGCAAGCTCGAACATGCTTCGGGCGGCACGTTGTTCCTCGACGAAATCGAAAGCATGCCGCTCGCGTTGCAGGTCAAGTTGCTGCGTGTGTTGCAGGACGGCGTGCTGGAACGGCTTGGCTCGAATCAGCCGATTCGCGTGAATTGCCGCGTGGTGGCGGCCGCGAAGGGCGACATGGCTGAGCATGTCGCGGACGGTTCGTTTCGTCGCGATTTGCTGTACCGGCTGAACGTGGTGACGATCGCGCTGCCGCCTTTGGGTGAGCGGCGCGAGGACATCGTGCCGTTGTTCGAACACTTTCTGCTGGATGCCGCGGTGCGTTATCAACGCCCCGCGCCGATTCTCACGGACCGGCAGCGCGCGAGCCTGATGCAGCGAGAATGGCCGGGCAATGTGCGCGAACTGCGCAACGCCGCCGATCGTTTCGTGCTCGGTGTGGCCGACGATCCAGTCATGTCTTTCGCGGACGATAGCGTAGCGGCGCAACCGTTAAAGGAACGTGTCGAGCAATTCGAGCGGGCGGTGATCGCGGAGGCGCTGGAGCAGGCCGGCGGCGTCGTCGCGCTGGCGGCGGACAAGCTTCAGCTTGGGAAGGCGACGCTCTACGAGAAGATCAAACGATATGGCCTCGCGGCCAAGGGAGAAGGGGAGCGGTGAGGATTTGATGCGCCGGCAGCAGGGCGCATGCCGGCGCGGGTGAAGCGATTTGAGGGGATCTTCAAAGCGTTGACGGACCGCGCGAGCGTTGCGCTCAGGCTGCCTTCAGCGCTTTTTCCAGTAGCTCGTCGAGTTCCGCGAATTGCGGTTCGCCGACATAACGCTTCAGGATCTTGCCGTCCTTGTCCACGAGGAAGGTGGTGGGCGTGAGCTGCACATTGCCGAACTCCTTGGCGGCCGAGCCGTCGTCCATTGCAACCTTGAACGGCAACTGGCGCGTTTGCGTGTAGTTGGTCACGTACATGGGCGCGTCGTAGTTCATGGCGACCGCGACAAACTCCAGACCTTGACCTTTGAAGCGGTTATAGGTCTGAACCATTTGCGGCATTTCTTTCATGCAGGTGTCGCAGCTCGTGGCCCAGAAGTTGACCAGATAGACCTTGCCCTTCAGGTCGGCGGTGGAAATCTTCTGGCCCGACAACAGCGTGAAGGTGGCATCGGGCACGCGCTGCTGGCCGGCGAACGCGAAATAGCCTGCAACCGCCAGCGCAACCGCCACGACAGCGATGATCACAATGCGAAGCGGATTGGCGCGCCGTGCTGCTGGAGACGTGGCGGAAACGGTGGTGGTGCTCATGAACGGAACCTCGAGAGTCGCGCGGAACGCGCGGGACAGTGCGTCGGGTTGGAGCCGAACGGCCGGGACTTTCGGGCCACATCACTTTCGGAATGCGCCGCTTGAATGTCCGCCGATTTGGGTTTCGCTATTGTAGCCGTATTCGTTCCGTGCGGCAGGCGGGCGCGGCGAGCGGATAATAAGGGTTTTACGACTTCGTCAGGCTGGTCTTCCGTCCCTATGCGCCAACCCGTATTTCGCCGTTTCACCCCTCGTCTTTGCCGTCTCCCCGCTGCTCATCACGCTTTACGGCCGGCAGGCCGCTCGCCGTGGCGCACAGCCGCCTGCGCACTGGCGCTGGCCGCCACGCTGTGCGCATGCTCGCCGACTTACGATTGGCGCACCGTCATGAACAACGACAACGGCTACACCGTGGACTTGCCGGCCAAGCCGGGCAACGACCAGCGCGCGGTGCAGATCGACGGCACCGCCATGCAGATGGCGATGCAGACCGCCGAAGCCGGCGACGCGGTATTTGCAGTGGGCACGGTGATGCTGCCAAACGACGACCCGCAAACCCAGCGCGCCGCGCTCGAATTCCTGCGCACGGGCCTGGCGCGCAATGTGGGCGTCGCACCCGAGGCTCACGCCGTGCAGATTCCGCTCGCCGCAGGCGGTCAGGTGTTGGGGCTCGAAATGAATCTGAGCGGTGCGGCCGGCTCGAAGCACGAATCGCGGCTTGTCTACGCGCGAATCGTCGCGCGCAACCGTCACGTTTATCAGGCGGCCATCATTGCTTCGAAGCCACTCCCGCCGGAGCAGATCGACCAGTTTTTCACATCGTTCAAGCTGTACTAGAACCGGTAGTTTTGGCCGACCTCGGCGTCTCGGATAAGCGGTGACATTGAAAGTTCATTCGCAGCATCACGCGCTAATTACCGGTTTACGTTGAGGTTTTTGGTTTGGCTACGCAGCCTGTGGATAACTCTGTTGAGAAGTCCGGCTGTTTGGTCGCACAAGGCCGTCTGGCGGGCCTTCTGCTAGTTTTTCGAGTCGGCGCCACGCCAAAAAAAGTCAATTGAATCAAGGCACTTCCCGGCGAGCACTTCATTCGCCTTTCAGTTGTTTCAAAATCTATCTGGAACGGGCCTGTGTGCATAAGTCAAGTCTTGACAGCGATTTTTTTCGTCATCAGGCAGTTTGTGCACGATGTATCGTTCGATCTTTTCCACAGGGGTTTTGCCCGATGTGCGTGACGGCCAGCGGCATTGTTTGAAATCCGTTTTAGTGGTGCCAGCGAGCGTAATACGAGTATTCGTCGGAATTCGATGCTCCTTGCATGGCGTGCGGCTTGTTCTTTCTTAAATCACATAGTAAGTTTCGAGAAAGGTGTTTCCTGATTCGCCAATCCTGAGCTAACGTCATTCACGTCAATTCTGATTGATGCGCATTGGGTTTATTCGAACCGGTTATTGCTGATCAAGCTTCACAACGGTGAGCGAGGCTCCGTTGTAGTACGGAAATAGCTTGTATGAACGGCTGGTTAGGGGATTTATCATCTGTCCAGCCGCCCAGTCATGACGTGATTTCCTGAACGATAACAATGAAAAAATCAAAAAATGTTGCTGGAGAAGCGCAGTTATTTGACGGAATTCATTTAAACATAAGACGGCAATTCGGCGAGTCGGATAAAAACCCTATTCCTGATCGCCATTCAACCCGTCTGAGCCGACATCGCACCTGCCTGCCAAGGCTGGCTCTGCGGCCCTTGCCGCTTTGCCTGATTGCTGCTTCCGTCACGGCGCCGTGCGCCAGCGCGCAGGTCGTCATTCCGCCCTCCAGCAGCACGATTCAACTCCAGACCTTGAGCCCCGGCGCGTCCCGGTTCGACGCACCGAGCGGCACGGTCGTCAACGCCGCCTCGGGCGACGGCGTTAGCGGCTCGAACGCGCAGAACTGGACGCTGAGCAACGAAGGATCGATCAGCGGCGCCGCCAACGGCGTCAATCTGTCCTCGGCAGCGGCCAACGGCGCGCGGGTGGACAACTACGGCAGCGTGCAGGGCGGCGCGAGCAGCGGCATCGCGATGTCGAACGGCGGCACCGTCTATAACCATGCGGGCGCTTCGGTGTCGGGCGCGCAAAACGGCGTCTACATGGCTGTGGACGGCGGCGCCGTGAGCAACGACGGCACGATCAGCGCGAACGCTGCGTCGGGCACGGCGGTCAATTTCATCTCGGGTGGCAGCTTCGCGCAAGGCGCGAGCGGTCTCATCAGCGGTTTCACGGGCATCGCGTCGAATGGCGGCAGTTTCGTGGGGACCAATGCGGGGACCGTCGCCGTTACGGGTGTTGCCCTGAGCATAGGTGGCGGTAGCCTGGAGGGTACCTTCACCAATCATGTCGGCGCCACGTTGCAAACCAGCGGCAACGTAAATGCCGTGGAATTCGCCGGCAATACGTTCGGCACGTTGGTCAACAACGGCACGATCACGTCCCACGCCACCGGTTCGAGTGCGGGCGTATGGGTTGGCAGCAATGCTTCGGCGGAAATCGACAATGCCGGCGGCACGATCGCCGGTCCGATCGGCTTGCTGATCACCGGGGTTGGGAGCGTGGTCAACAATTCCGGCACGCTTACCGGCACCGGCGGGACCGCTATCTCCGTCACGGGCAGCGGCAATCTGATCACGCTCGACACGGGATCGGTGCTCAACGGCGATCTGGTGGTTGCCGCCGGCACGGCGGGCAACAAGCTTTCGCTGAAAGGAACGGGCAACGAGGACAGCAGTCTCGTCGGCCTCGCCGGACTGACCATGGCGGGCACGAACTGGCTGCTGAGCGGCAACGTGTCCACCACCGGCACCACGGCGGCTGCCACCACGGTGCGCAGCGGCACGTTGACCATCACCGGGGCGCTGAGCAACAACGGCGTGGGCGGCGGCACGACGATCAACGCGGGAGGGACGCTGCAGATCGGCAATGGCGGGACGACGGGCAGCGTGAGCGGCAACATCGTCGATAACGGTGCGCTGATCTTCAACCGGGCCGACGCGGTGAACATCGGCACCGTGATCAGTGGTTCGGGTGCGGTGGCGCAGGCGGGTAGCGGCACGCTGACGCTGACGTCCGCGAATTCGTATACGGGCGGCACGTATTTCAACGCCGGCACGACGAAGGTGACGTCGGATGCGAATCTAGGCGGTGTGTCCGGCGCGCTCGTCTTCAATGGTGGCGCACTGCAGGCCGCGGCGTCGCTCGCCAGTGCGCGGGCCGTGACGCTCAATAGCGTCGGCTCGATCGACACCCAGGCGTACACCGTTACGCTGAGCGGTCCCATTGGCGGCGCCGGGGCGCTGATCAAGCAGGGCCTCGGGACTTTGCTGCTCACCGGGCAAAACAGCTTCACCGGCACCACGACCGTCGCGGCCGGCACACTGCAGATCGGCGACGGCGGCACGAGCGGCACACTGACGGGCGACGTCGTGAATGACGGCGCGCTGGTTTTCAACCGCGCGGATACGCTCGGTTACAGCGGCGCGATCAGCGGTAGCGGATCGCTATTGCAGGCAGGCGCGGGCACGCTCGTTCTCACCGGCGACGTCGCCCATACCGGCGGTACGACCATCGACGGCGGCACGCTGCAGATCGGCAACGGCGGCACGCGCGGCAGCCTCGCCGGCAACGTGGTGAACGACGGCACACTGGTTTTCGACCGCTCGGACACGCTCGTGTATGGCGGCGTTGTCAGTGGTAGCGGCGCGGTGGCGCAGAGCGGAACCGGCACCCTGATCCTGAATAGCGTGCAGACGTACACGGGCAACACGAACGTGACGGCGGGCGCGTTGGTGATCGGCGACGCGTCGCATTCCGATGCACAACTGGCGGGCGCGGGTGCGATCAGTGTGGCGGAGGGGGCCGCGCTCGGCGGCTACGGCAAGGTGAACGGTTCCGTGCTGAACATGGGAATGATTGGCGTCGGCAACACGTTGCCCGCGCTCGCCGGCGGGCCCGACGCTACCTTCACGATCGCGGGAGATCTGGATAACCACGGCACGCTCACGCTGGCCAACGGCGTGACGGGCGACCGTCTGGTGGTGGGCGGAACCTATACCTCGAATGGCGGCAAACTCCTGCTCGACAGCGTGCTGGACAAGGGAGGCGCGACATCGCAGAGCGACATGCTGGTGGCGAATGCGGTCAGTGTCGGGACGGGCGGCGCCACGCATGTGAGCGTGCAACACGTGGGCGGCGCGGGCGCCTATACGCCGGAAGACGGCATCCGCCTCGTGCAGGTGAACGACGCCGGCCGCTCGGCTGCCGGCGCTTTCGTGCTCGACGGACGGGCCGTCGCCGGGCCTTACGAATACCGGCTGTTTCAGGGTGGTGTGGCCAATCCGAACGACGGTCAGTGGTATTTGCGCTCGGAGAAGCCCGAGCCGCCGCCGCCGCCTCCTCCTCCGCCTCCTCCGCCTCCGCCGCCTCCGCCCACGCCGGCGAAGCTGCTACGTCCGGAGGTGGGCGTCTATATGGGCAATCAGTACGCAGCGCAGACCATGTTCCTGCTGACGCAGCATGACCGCACAGGCGATCCGCAATCTCCGGACGGCGCGCGTGCGAACGGCGGCGCGCCCGTGGCGGCGGGTTGGGCGCGGGTGTCGGGGGCGAGCCTGCGCAGCCAGGCAGCCGGCGGCGAACTGAGCGTCAACACGCAAGGCGAAGTGTTGCAGGCAGGCGGCGACGTAGCGCAGTGGACCGGCTGGCGTGGCGTGGATCGCATTCACGCGGGGCTGATGGCGGCTTACGGCAACATGCGCACGAATGCTAGCGCGGACGGCAACCCGTACGATGCGCACGGCCAGGTGAACGGCTACGCCGTGGGCGCTTATGCAACCTGGTTCGCCAATGAAAAAAGCCGGCTCGGCGCTTACGTGGACAGTTGGGTGCAATACGGCAACTTCAACAATCAGGTCCAGGGCGCCTTGTTGCCGGGCGAACAGTACAGCGCCCACAGCTGGACGGGCTCGCTCGAGCTGGGCTATGCCATCCAGCCATTCGGCAACGACTGGGTGATCGAGCCACAAGGCCAGTTTATCTACACCGACTACAACGCCGGCACCCATACCGAGGTCAACGGCACGACGGTCACCGACAACCGCTCGGGCGGCATCACGACACGTCTCGGCGCACGCCTTTACCGAGATTTCGCGCGTGCGGGCGGCGATGTGATTCAGGCTTCGTTCGAAGCCAACTGGTGGTACAACAACCGCCAGAACGCCATCTCGATGGACGGCGTGACCATCGCGTTCGACGGCGTGCCGCACAACGCCGCCGAACTGAAAGCCGGTCTGCAATACCGGTTCGCTCGCGGCTGGCAAACGTGGGGCAACGTGTCGTGGGGCTTTGCGAGCAGCAGCTATCAGCGGCTCGCCGGGATGGCGGGCGTGAAGTACACGTGGTGACGTGGTGCGGCTCCGGTCGAAGCGCCAGCGGCACGGAAGACGTGCCGCCTCACTGCGCCGCGAATACCCGCCGGTACTGAACGGCTTCTCCGATGTGACTTACCTCCGGCATGTCCGCGCCGGCCAGATCGGCGACGCTTCGCGCCACCTTCAGCACGCGGTAGTACGCGCGCGCAGACCAGCCGAAGCGCTCGCCGGCCTCTCGCAGCAGGGCTTCGCCGGCGGCGTCGAGCCGGCAGACATCGTCTACCTCCCGGCCGCTCAACTCGCGGTTGGTCTTGCCTTGTCGCGCGAGTTGCCGGGCGCGCGCCGTATTGACGCGCGCCGCGATAGTCGCGCTTGCCTCGCCGCACACATCGGAACGTGCCGACAACTCGGCGGGCGTGAGCGCGGGAATTTCCAGCTGGATATCGATGCGATCGAGCAGCGGTCCGGATAGCTTGCGCAGATAGCGCGCGGCGATGTCGGGCGTGCAGCGGCACCGGCCGCCCGGGTCGCCGCGCCAGCCGCACGGGCAGGGATTCATTGCAGCGATCAGCTGGCACGCTGCTGGAAAATCCGCCTGCAACGCCGCGCGTGAGATCGTGATGCGGCTCGCTTCCAGCGGTTCGCGCAAGGTTTCCAGCACGTGACGGTCGAATTCAGGCAATTCGTCCAGAAACAGCACGCCGAGATGCGCCAGCGTGATTTCGCCGGGCTGCGGCGGATTGCGTCCGCCCACGAGCGCTGCCGCGCTCGACGAATGATGCGGCGCGCGAAACGGCCGCTGCCGCCACTGCGACGGTGAAAAGCCGGCGCGGCTCGCGGACAGCAAGGCGGCCGAGGTGAGCGCTTCGTCGTCCGTCATGGTGGGCAGGAGGCCGGGCAGCCGTGCCGCCAGCATCGACTTGCCGGCGCCCGGCGGCCCGACCAGCAACACGTGATGACCGCCGGCCGCCGCCACTTCGAGCGCGCGGCGTGCGCCGCGCTGGCCGATCACGTCCGCCATGTCCGGCACTACGGATGGAGTGAAGCCGCTCAGGTCGGGCGCCGGAACCGGACGGAGCTGCCCGTCGGGCGCGCCGTTGAGATGGGCGCACAGCGTGGGAAGGTCCGTGGCACCGTACACATCCACGCCGGGCACCAGCGCCGCTTCCGCCGCGCTCGCCGCCGGCAGATAAAGCTGGGGCGTGCGCGCAGGCTGGGGTGAAGCGGCCGTGGCCGGGCAAGCCGAGGCCATGGCGATGTCTTCGAACGATGTCAGCGCGCCGGGCGCCCTGCCGCTGCGCGCCGTGCCGCACGCCATGGCGAACGCGCCGCGCATGGGGCGCAACGCACCGGTGAGAGACAACTCACCGGCAAATTCGCGATGCAGCAGCGACTCCGCCGGAATCTGCCCGCTGGCGGCGAGGATGCCGAGCGCGATGGGCAAATCGAAGCGACCCGATTCCTTGGGCAAATCGGCGGGCGCGAGATTGACGGTGATACGCCGCACGGGGAAATCGAAGCTGCAGTTCTGCAGTGCCGCGCGTACGCGCTCACGGCTTTCGCGCACTTCCAGATCGGGGAGGCCGACGATCGAAAAAGAGGGTAATCCGTTCGCGAGGTGAACCTCGACGGTTACTTCGGGCGCGCGGCCAGAGGCCGGCGCGCGACTGCGCACCACGGCAAGCGACATGTTTTCTCCCGTCGGACGGCACGCACAGGCGCGCGCGAGTCCCCTAAAACGCTGATGACGTCACGGCTCGCTTGCCAGTGATGTGCAGCACTGCGCAGCTACAACGCTGCGCGCAAAGCCTCAGGACGTTTGCGTCGTGACCGGCAGCTTCTGCTCTAGCTCGGCGACGCGGCGCTCCAGCTCTTCGAGGCGCGCGCGGGTGCGTACCAGCACCTGCGTCTGCGTATCGAATTCCTCACGCGTGACCAGGTCGAGCTTGGAAAAGCCCTGCGACAGCATCGCTTTCACGTTGCGTTCGACATCTTTGGCCGGCGAGTTCTTGAACAGCTCGCTCATACGAGCCTGCAAATCGTTAAAGACATCGTTCGGTTGTTTCATGGTGTTCCCCTTGATGCACAAAAAATGTGCATGTTTCGTTACGTCTGTGCTTTGGTCCGGCGAATGGTTCGTCTTGGTGCATGGGCGATTACCTGCCGCTGCCGCGTGAGCCCGTTTGGTGCGCGCTCAAACGTTAAATGCCTTCGAACACTCTAGCAACGATCCATACGCCGCGCCACCGTGCCCCGCCAACGTTGGCCGTTCAGCCAGGGCCGCTTGGGCCCCTTTCGCAGCGAGCCCCGGACGAAGTCTGACACAACATGGCATGCGAGTTGCTGTTACTGCCCCGCGCGCACTGCCGGGTGCTTTTACCGGCGTCGGAACGAGACCACGCGAACGGATTACAGGTAAGCAAACAGGGTACGCAACGGGTTACGCAAACGGGTTACGCAACTTAGCGAGGGATTTCATGAAACTCATTACCGCAATCATCAAGCCGTTCAAGCTCGATGAGGCGCGCGAAGCCTTGTCGGCCATCGGCGTCTCGGGCATCACGGTGACGGAAGTCAAAGGCTTCGGTCGTCAGAAGGGCCACACGGAACTCTATCGGGGCGCTGAATACGTCGTCGATTTCCTGCCGAAGGTGAAGATCGAGGCGGCTGTCTCGGACGACATCGTCGATCAGGCGATCGAGGCGCTCGAGCGCGCGGCACGCACCGGCAAGATCGGCGACGGCAAGATTTTCGTCACCCCGATCGAGCAGGTGATTCGGATTCGCACCGGGGAGACCGGCGCGGACGCTCTGTAACACCAAAAGATAGCGACACAGATAGCGACAAGAGGAAATGAAGATGCGCAAATTAATGATGTCCTTGCTGATGGCCGGTTCGCTGCTCGCGGGCGGTATCGGCGCCGCCCTCGCGGACGACGCTTCCGCCCCCGCAGCCGCCTCGGCAGCGGCTTCCGATACGACGGCGAGCGCGCCGGCACCGGACGCCTCGGCAGCACCTGCTGCCGCCGCCGCTTCGGCACCGGCCGCTGACGCGTCCGCCGCACCGGCTGCCAGCGCCGCCGCAGCCGCGCCGGCAGCCTCGGACGCCGCACCTGCCGCACCGACCGCGCCGTTCTCGGTCGATTCGTCGAAGATCAATTCGGGCGACACCGCCTGGATGCTGACCTCCACCGCGCTCGTGCTGTTCATGACGATCCCGGGTCTGGCGCTGTTCTACGGCGGCATGGTCCGCAAGAAGAACGTGCTCGCGATCCTGATGCAGAGCTTCGCGATTACCTGTCTGGTGTCGATCATCTGGGTCGTGATCGGCTATACCCTCGCGTTCACGCCGGGCAACTCGTTCATCGGCGGCTTCTCGCGCTTCTTCATGGCGGGCATGAACTACATCAAGGGCGACAAGGCGACCACGCTGACGGTCAGCCACCTCGCGCCGACGATCCCGGAAACGGTCTACGTCGTCTATCAGATGACGTTCGCGATCATCACCCCGGCGCTGATCACGGGTGCGTTTGCAGACCGTATGAAGTTCTCGGCAATGCTGGTGTTCATGACGCTGTGGTCGATCATCGTCTACTCGCCGATCGCGCACATGGTCTGGGAACCGACCGGCTGGCTGGCTAGCGCGGGCATCCTCGACTTCGCGGGCGGCACGGTGGTGCACATCAATGCCGGTATCGCGGCGCTGGTCTGCGCGCTGGTGCTCGGCAAGCGTATCGGCTACGGCAAGGAAGCGATGGCGCCGCACAACCTGACGCTCACGCTGATCGGTGGCGCCATGCTGTGGGTGGGCTGGTTCGGCTTCAATGCGGGTTCGGCAGTGGCGGCAGACGGCCGTGCCGGTTTCGCGATGTTCGCAACGCAAGTGGCAACCGCGGCAGCAGCACTGGCATGGATGTTCGCTGAATGGGCAACCAAGGGTAAGCCGTCGGTACTCGGTATCGTGTCGGGTGCCGTGGCAGGTCTGGTGGCGATTACGCCGGCTTCGGGCTTCGTCGGTATGGCGGGTTCGCTGGTGATCGGCATCGCGGCAGGCGTGATCTGCTTCTGGTCGGCCACGTGGCTCAAGCACAAGCTCGGTTACGACGATTCGCTCGACGCGTTCGGCGTGCACTGCATCGGCGGTATCGTGGGTGCGCTGCTGACCGGCGTGTTCGCGGTCAAGGACATTGGCGGCGCGGACGGCAGCGTGATCCTGCAAGCCAAGGGCGTGCTGACGACGCTGATCTACAGCGGCGTGGTGAGCTACATCCTGCTGAAGATCATCGACATGACGATGGGCATCCGCGTGACGGAAGAAGAGGAACGCGAAGGTCTGGACGTCAGCCTGCACGGCGAACACGTCGAATAAGAATTCCCCTGCAAGCTCCAGGGGCTTGCGGGTCAGAAATAAGCGCAGCGACTTTGGCCCGCCTTTATGGCGGGCTTTTTTATTGCGACCCGTCTTGTGAACAGCAGATTTCCCTGCCTATCATCACGATAGTGAGAATGCATTCGCGTCCGCTTGCGAATGGAGAAACCGTCCCCAAATGGACAAAGCATTTGCTCTACAATCTTTTTTCTCCAGTCTGCGAGTGATCAATGGTTCCGCACCTAGTTACGGCGTTAAACGGCCCGCTGCTCGATCTCGAGCGGAAGATCCTCGACGCTACGCCCGCCATCGAACGCTGGTTCCGGCTTGAATGGCAGGAGCACACGCCGCCGTTCTACTGTTCGGTCGATCTGCGTAACGCGGGGTTCAAACTCGCACCGGTCGACACCAATCTGTTTCCCGGCGCATTCAACAATCTGCCGCAGGAAGTGCTGCCGCTCGCCGTGCAGGCCGCGATGGCGTCGATCGAGAAGATCTGCCCGGACGCGAAGAATCTGCTGGTGATCCCCGAGCGCCATACGCGCAACGCGTTTTATCTCGAGAATGTTGCCCGTCTGGCGGCGATCATGCGCCAAGCCGGCCTGAACGTGCGCTTCGGCACGCTCGACGAAAGCATCGTCGGCCCGGTCACGATTGCCTTGTCCGACGGCCAGAAGCTGGTGCTCGAACCGCTCGAGCGGTCGCAGCGGCGCCTCGGTCTGAAGAATTTCGACCCGTGTTCGATTCTGCTGAACAATGACCTGTCGGGCGGCATTCCGCCGGTGCTCGAAAATCTGCATGAGCAGTATTTGCTGCCGCCGCTGCACGCCGGCTGGGCCGTGCGCCGCAAATCGACGCATTTCTCCTGCTATGACGACGTCGCGAAGAAGTTCGCGAAAATGGTCGAAATCGATCCGTGGATGATCAATCCGTACTTCGCGCATGTCGAAGGGGTCGATTTTCAGGAACGCACGGGTGAAGAAGCGCTGGCCGATGCGATCGACGGCGTGCTCAAGAAGATCGCCAAAAAGTATCGCGAGTACGGTATTTCCGAGAAACCGTATGTCGTCATCAAGTCGGATGCGGGCACTTACGGCATGGGCGTGATGACCGTGCACGACGCGTCGGAAGTGGCCGCGCTGACCAAGCGCGAGCGCGCCAAGATGGCCGCCACCAAAGACGGCCTCGAAGTGCATGACGTGATTGTGCAGGAAGGCGTGTACACCTTCGAGCGGATCGGCGAGGAAGTCGCCGAGCCGGTCGTGTATATGATCGACCGTTACGTGGTCGGCGGCTTCTACCGCGTGCACGGCAGCCGCGAGCGCGATCAGAATCTGAACGCACCGGGCATGCATTTCGTGCCGCTCGGCTTCGAGCATACGGCGCTGCCGGATGCTCATGCCAAGCCCGGCGCAGCGGTGCCGAACCGCTTCTATATGTACGGCGTGGTGGCGCGACTCGGGTTGCTGGCCGCATCGGTCGAACTGGAAAAGACCGATCCGGAAGCGATTCAGGTTTAAATCTCGCGAGAGGGGCAATGGCGGCGTGCGTGCCGCCGTCGCCATTTTCGCCGACCCTATTGACGATCAATGCCAAGCCCTAAGGGCGCACCGGAATCCTCATGGACATTCTTTTCATCGCCGATCCGCTCACGCAGTTCAAGATCTACAAAGACTCGACCTACGCGATGATGGCCGAGGCCGCGCGTCGTGGCCACACGCTTTACACCTGCGAGCCGAAGCATCTGGCGTGGACTGGCGGCGACGTCGAGGCGAACGTGCAGCGCTTTGCGATCGTCGGCGACGTAACGGACCTGCATCGCGACACGTGGTACGCCGCCGAAGCAGCCGCGCCGCGTTCGCTGAAACAATTCAGCGCGGTGGTGATGCGTAAAGACCCGCCGTTCGATATGGAATACGTGACGTCGACCTGGCTGCTGGAAATGGCCGAGCGCGGCGGCGCGCGCATCTTCAACAAGCCGCAGGCGATTCGCGATCATTCGGAAAAACTGGCGATCGGCGAGTTCGCGCAGTTCGTGGCGCCGACTTTGGTGACGCGCGACGCCGCCCGCTTGCGCGCCTTCCATGAAGAACACGGCGACGTGATCCTGAAGCCGCTCGACGGCATGGGCGGCATGGGTGTGTTTCGCGTGAAGGCCGACGGCATGAATCTGGGCTCGATCATCGAGATGCTGAGCCACGACGGCGCGCGCTCGGTGATGGCGCAAAAGTTCATCCCCGAAATCAAGGAAGGCGACAAGCGCATTCTGCTGATCGGCGGTGAAGCGGTGCCGTTTTCGCTCGCGCGGATTCCTCAGGGTAATGAGGTTCGCGGCAATCTGGCGGCCGGCGGACTGGGCGTGGCGCGACCGCTCACTGAGCACGACCGCAAGATCGCCGACACGCTCGCGCCGGTGCTAGCCGCGCGCGGTCTGCTGCTGGTCGGGCTGGACGCGATCGGCGACTGGCTTACCGAGGTGAACGTGACGAGCCCGACATGTTTCCGCGAGATCATGGATCAGACCGGCTTCGACGTCGCGGCGATGTTCATCGACGCTCTGGAGCGCGCGGCGGCTTGATGCACAAAGGAGGCGCAACTGAGGCGCAACCCTTGAATGGCCGCCATGGCCCCCAAACTGTGTAGTAAATCCGCATCAAGCAAGACGCCGGCTTTGGCGCGAAAATGGGCCTGATACAATGCCCGCTCTCCCGCGCCAAGCCGCATCGAGGGCGTCTGCGAGGCGCTGCGGGCATGGATTGCGGACTGTAGGCGAGTTGTTTGCCGCCAACGCCGTCGCGGTATCGGGCGACGCGGGCCGCTCGTCAGATAGTGCGTTCCGGCGCTCCCGACCCACGGCCGGTCGAGGGTGCTTACGAACCGGGTTTCGTCCCGGTCCACGGTTCGGGCCGATCTTTTGCAGTAAGGCTGACATGGCAGGCATTCTGATCATTGCGCACGCTCCGTTCGCCACCGCGTTGCGCGATTGTATTTCGCACATTTACGGTGGCTTGCCGGCGCGTATCGGTGTGATCGACGTATCGCCGGATTGCGATCCGGCACAGCAGGTTGCATTCGCGCATTCGGAGATCGAGCGGCTCAAGGAAGAAAACGGCGCGCTCGTCCTCACCGACATGTTTGGCGCCACGCCGGCGAATATCGCCGGGCGGCTCGCCTCGGTGCCGAACGTGCGCGTGCTGTGCGGCGTCAATCTGCCGATGCTGGTGCGCGCGGTCTGTTATCGCGCAACGCCGCTCGACACGCTGGTCGACAAGGCGCTCGCCGGAGCCACCAAGGGCGTGCACGCAATCGGACCTGCCACGCCGGCACCGGTTGCGCCTCCCGCGGGATCCGGCGACTGTTTGCCCGCGTTGCCACCCGAGGCCGACCTGACCCAGAAAGTGGGCTCGACCGGGTTGTAAGCGGACCGTACGGTTTTAGACGATTGCGGTCGGGCTGCGGCCCGATTGCGGCTGGTTTGCAGTTTCACCTTTCACCACAACATTCACCCGCGCTTCGGACCATCACATGCTGCAACAGGAAACGACTATTGTGAACAAGCTGGGGCTGCACGCGCGCGCGTCGGCCAAGTTGACGCAACTCGCGGGCAACTACCAGGCTGAAATCTGGATGAGCCGCAATGGCCGCCGCATCAACGCCAAGAGCATCATGGGTGTGATGATGCTGGCCGCGGGTATAGGCAGTACGGTGCTGATCGAAACCGAGGGCGCCGACGAAAAAGAGGCAATGGACGCATTGCTGAAACTGATTGCCGATAAATTTGGCGAAGGTCAGTGAATTCGCGCGTTCTTGTTGCCTGAAGCAAAATGCCGCGGCTGTCCGCGGCATTTTTTTTAGCGCGAGACAATCGTGCAAGAGTAGTGCACGAGCGGTTCGAAGGCGTGAGCCGATAGTGCCGGCGGCGCGTTGGGGAGCGTTGCCCGAACGCAGGGCCAATGAGGCCGCATTCTCGTGGCCGCTTACGGTATTTCGTGCTGCGCTGCACACAGCCCCGGCGTACTTGCAAAGGGTGCGGAATTTATAATGACAATGAGAGTCTGAGAGCATTGCAGCGGTTTGCCGCGGCATCACACAACTAGAGGAGGTGCGCGTGTCATTCACGCTGCATGGAATTCCCGTGTCACGCGGTATCGCCATCGGGCGGGCTTATCTGATCGCCCCGGCTGCACTTGACGTAGACCACTATTTGATCGAACCCGCTCAGATCGAGGGCGAGATCGAGCGTTTTCGCACGGCCCAACAACAGGTGCATCAAGAGCTCGACACGTTGCGTGCCGATCTTGCCGCGGATGCGCCGAGCGAAATGGGCGCGTTCATCAACGTTCATTCAATGATCCTGAACGATGCGATGCTCGTGCAGGAAACCATCGACCTGATCCGTACGCGCCGCTACAACGTCGAATGGGCGCTGACGGAACAACTCGAGCGCCTGTCGCGCCATTTCGACGATATCGAAGACGAATACCTGCGTGAGCGCAAAGCCGACATCGAACAGGTGGTGGAGCGCGTGCTGAAGGCGCTTGCCGGCGCGACGGGGGCGCTGGTGGACGGCGTGCACGGTACCTGTGACGAGATGATTGTGGTCGCGCACGACATCGCGCCGGCCGATATGATGCAATTCAAGACGCAAACGTTTCAGGGTTTCGTCACCGATCTGGGCGGACGGACCTCGCATACGGCGATCGTCGCGCGCAGTCTCGGCATTCCGGCCGCGGTCGGCGTGCAGCATGCGAGCGCGCTGATCCGGCAGGACGACCTGATCATTGTCGACGGCGATCACGGCATCGTGATCGTCGATCCAGCGCCGATCGTGCTCGAAGAGTATTCATATCGGCAGAGCGAAAAGGCGCTTGAGCAGCGCAAGCTGCAACGGCTGAAGTTCTCGCCCACGCAGACATTGTGCGGCACGCGTATCGAACTGTGCGCGAACATCGAATTGCCCGAGGACGCACGCGCCGCGGTCGATTCCGGCGCGACCGGCGTCGGTCTGTTCCGCACCGAGTTTCTGTTCATGAATCACAAGCACCACATGCCGGAAGAGGAGGAGCAGTTTGCAGCCTACCGGCGCGCGGTCGAACTGATGAACGGTTTGCCGGTAACGATCCGTACGATCGACGTCGGCGCCGACAAGCCACTCGATTCGATGGCCGGCGGCGACGGCTACGAAACCGCACCGAATCCTGCTTTGGGGCTCAGAGCGATTCGCTGGAGCCTCTCCGAGCCGCAGATGTTCCTGACGCAGTTGCGCGCGATTCTGCGCGCGTCGGCGTTCGGCAAGGTGAAGATTCTGATTCCGATGCTCGCGCATGCGCAGGAGATCGATCAGACGCTCGATCTGATTCGCGAAGCCAAGCGGCAGCTTGACGATGCCGGTATCGCCTACGATCCGAACGTGCAGGTCGGCGCGATGATCGAGATTCCGGCTGCCGCGATTGCGTTGCCGCTGTTTCTCAAGCGGCTGGATTTCCTGTCGATCGGCACGAACGATCTGATCCAGTACACGTTGGCGATCGATCGCGCGGATAACTCGGTCGCGCATTTATACGACCCGCTGCATCCGGCGGTGCTGCATCTGATCGCCTTTACGCTGCGTGAGGCGAAGCGGGCCGGTGTGCCGGTGTCAGTGTGCGGCGAGATGGCGGGCGATCCGGCTTTGACGCGTCTGCTGCTCGGCATGGGCCTCACCGAATTTTCGATGCATCCTAGCCAGTTGCTGGTGGTCAAGCAGGAAGTTCTGCGCTCGCATCTGAAGACGCTCGAGAAGCCGGTGGCCGACGTGCTGGCTTCGTTCGAACCGGAAGAGGTGCAGGCTGCGCTCAAGCGGGTGGTGCTCGCCTGACACTGAAAACTGCTCCGGTTCTTAAACGGAAAACGCCGCACATGTGCGGCGTTTTTTATTCGGGTCTCGTTCGGACTCAAACTCGATGTCGTTGCCCGCATACCGGGCAATCCGGCTGGCGCGCAATGCGCATTGTGTTCCACTCCATTCGCAGTGAATCAAGCATCGTGAGGCGGCCCACTAGCGGCGTGCCGATTGCGCCGATCACCTTTAGCGCTTCAGCGGCCTGCATTGAGCCGATGATGCCGACCGTGGGCGCGAACACGCCCATGGTCGAGCACGCGACTTCCTCGAACGGCTGATCTTCGGGGAACACGCACGCATAGCAGGGCGACGTTTCGTCGCGGAAATCGAACGTGCTGATCTGGCCGTCGAAGCGCAACGCCGCACCCGACACCAGCGGCACGCCGTGTTTCACGCAGGCCCGGTTGATCGCGTGGCGGGTCGCGAAGTTGTCGGTGCAATCCAGCACGACGGTGGCGTGCGGCACCTCGCGATCGAGCCACGCATCGTCGACCCGTTCGGCGACCGCGTTCACCACCACCTCGGGATTGATCTGGGCGATCGCGTCGCGTCCGGACTCCACCTTCTTGCGCCCGACCGACGCGCTCACGTGCAGAATCTGCCGTTGCAGATTGGTCAGGTCGACCGTATCGGCATCGACCAGCGTCAGGCGGCCGACGCCTGCCGCCGCCAGATACATCGCTGCAGGCGAGCCCAGACCGCCCGCACCGACGATGATCGCGTGCGCGTCGATAAAGCGCTGCTGCGCCTCGATGCCGATTTCGTCGACGAGGATATGGCGGGAATAGCGGAGGAGTTGATCGTCGTTCATGGCGGGGCGCGTGGAGTGTCGCGCAATGAAAAGCAGGGCCGGTGGCCTGCCATGCGCGTTTTCGTTATTTTAATCGCGCGAGGGAGTGGGTGTTCGTGCTGGTGCTGGGGTTGGGTATTGCGCTACGTATTGCGATGCATACGCCAGCGTCCACCGCGACGTGCCCTTGCAGCCGGACAGGCTGCAAGGGCACGCTGGATTCACTGCTTAATTGCTTTGCGTAGCAGGCGCGGAGGCCGGGACCGGGCCCGAAGCGCCCGGCACCGGTTGCGTCGGCTTCACCGCGACCGGCGCGGACGCCGACGCTGCCGGCTTGTTCTGCGCCAGACGCCGCTCGGTCAGCGACTTCGATTCCTGCACCGGCTTGCCTTCCAGCTTGTTCAGTGCCTGTTGCAGCATGAAGTCGTCAGCCGAACCGAACTCGACCGGCTTGCGCTCACGATCCTTCTGACGCTGTTCCGGCGTCTTCTTGTCGTTCTGCTCTTCAAGCTGGCGCAGTTGGTCCATGCGCTCCTGTTCGCGCTGTTCCGCTTCCTTCTTCTCGTTCGGATCCTGCGTGTTCGCAAGGTGGTTCGAGTAGTCGACTTCGCGGGTAACGAGCGCGTCGTCCGGATCGCCTTCCGCGTACTGATCGACCGCGATGTCAGGACGGATGCCCTTGTTCTGGATCGAACGGCCGCTCGGCGTGTAGTAGTACGCCGTGGTCAGACGCAGGGCCGTATCGGCCGTCATCGGGCGGACGGTTTGCACCGAACCCTTGCCGAACGTGGTCTTGCCGACGATCAGCGCACGATGCTGATCCTGCAGCGCGCCCGCGACGATTTCCGAAGCCGACGCCGAGTAGGCGTTGGTCAGCACGATCATCGGCACGGTCTTGAAGATCGGTGCTTCGTCTTTCAGCGGATCGCTGTCGAACGATTGCAGGCGGTAGTTATCGTACGTGTCGCGATAGACCTGCTTCGAATCCGGAATCTGGCCGTTGGTGGACACCACCACCGAGTTCGGTGGCAGGAACGCGCCGGCTACGCCAACCGCGCTTTGCAGCAGACCGCCGCCGTTATTGCGCAGATCGAGCACGAGACCCTTCAGATTCGGCTGTTGACGGGCGATGTCCTGCAGTTTCGCGGCCAGATCAGGCGTGGTGCGTTCCTGGAAGCTGGTGATGCGGATATATGCGTAGCCCGGCGCCAGGATCTTCATCTTGACCGACTGAACCTTGATGATCGCGCGCGTTACCGTGAGCGGGAACGTGCGGTCGTCGGTCTTGCGGAAGATGGTCAGCGTCACCTTGGTGCCCGGATCGCCGCGCATCTGCTTGACGGCCTGGTCGAGCGTCATGCCGCGCACAGGTTTGTCGTTGATGCGGGTGATCAGGTCGCCCGGACGGATACCGGCGCGGAAGGCAGGCGTGTCTTCAATCGGCGAGATCACCTTGATCAGGCCGTCTTCGGACGAAATTTCGATGCCGAGACCCGCGAAGCGACCCTTGGTCTGCTCCTGCAGTTCTTCGTAATCGGTCTTGTCGAGATACGACGAGTGCGGGTCGAGGCTCGATACCATGCCCTTGATGGCGGCGGTGAGGAGCTTCTTGTCGTCGACCGGTTCGACGTATTCATGCTTGATTTGCCCGAAAACTTCGGCAAACAGCCTGAGTTGGTCCAGTGGCAGCGGTGCAACGGCGCTCGAGGCGGCGCTGGCGGGTTGCTGGGCCGAGGCGGAGAGTTGCAGGGTGGCGAATACGCCGGTAGCAAGGCCCGCGGCAATCAGGCCGATATTTTTCAGGTTCTTTCGCATAGAGTCTGTTGCGGTCGGAAGCGCGTGGCAGCGTCGATAGAGATGGGGACGGACAAGTATAACTGCACACTCGCCCAGTCAGGGCGCAGCACAGGCTATCGTGATTCGACAGCCCGGGTCAGACCTGGTTCGTGAGAGATGCGCTGCGATGATGAAGTAATGTGCGGTAACAGGAAGATGGCAGCCAGATGGCGCGCGAGCCATATGGGCGGCGCCCCCGCCCATCTTCGGCAACCCCGCGGCATTTTTTGCCACAGGGTTGTGGCTCGAGCCAGGCTTAGCCCGCTTTGCCTTGCTTGGCCACGGCGGCTTGCGCCTTGGCGATCGCGTCCTGGTCGCCCAGATAGTAGTGCTTGATCGGCTTCAGGTTTTCGTCGAGTTCATAGACGAGCGGCACGCCGTTCGGAATGTTCAGGCCGACGATGTCTTCGTCCGAAATGTTGTCGAGGTACTTCACCATGGCGCGGATCGAGTTGCCGTGCGCGGCGATCACGACTTTGCGGCCCGACTTGATGGCCGGCGCAATCGACTCGTTCCACAACGGCAAAACGCGCGCGACGGTGTCTTTCAGGCACTCGGTGAGCGGCAGTTGTTCGCGCGGCACCTTGGCGTAGCGCGGGTCGTTGTAGGGCGCGCGTTCGTCTGTCGGTTCCAGCGCCGGCGGCGGCGTATCGTAGCTGCGGCGCCAGACCAGCACCTGTTCGTCGCCGAATTTCGCGGCGGTTTCCGCCTTGTTCAGGCCCGATAGCGCACCGTAGTGGCGTTCGTTCAGGCGCCACGAATGCACGACCGGCAGATACATCAGGTCCATCTGATCCTGCACGTGCCACAAGGTGCGGATCGCGCGCTTGAGCACCGAGGTGTAGGCGATATCGAACGTGTAGCCCGATTCCTTCAGCAGCACGCCCGCTTGCTGCGCTTCACGATTGCCCTGCTCGGTCAGGTCGACGTCGACCCAGCCCGTGAAGCGGTTTTCCTTGTTCCACGTCGATTCGCCGTGGCGGATGAGAACGAGTTTGTACATGAGATTGCCGGTCAGTAGTGAGGAAGCGGTAAAGCGTTGCGAGGGTCCTCTAAAGGAGCGCCGCCATCGCGTCAGACGGTTATTTTATAATGGCTGGATTGCCCTTTTCGATTTCTCTCTTTTTCGGCGGATTTTCCGTGAAGTTTTTCACTGATTACACAAACCTTGTACTGATCGCAATCGTCCTCATCTCCGGTGGGTTGCTGCTGTGGCCAACGATCAGCCGGCGTGGCCGCGGTGGCCTGTCGGCCGCCGAAGCGACCCAGCTGATCAACCGGCGCAATGCGGCTGTCATCGATCTGCGGTCGTCCGCCGAGTTTGCCAAGGGCCACCTGCCCGCGGCGCGGAATCTTGAATTTGCAGAGTTGCAGGCGAAAGTCGCGCAACTCGTGAAGAATAAGAACAACCCTGTATTGCTGGTGTGCCAGACCGGCCAGCAGTCGAACAAGGCAGCGCGTATCGTGCAGGATGCGGGATACGCCGAAGTCCATGTTCTCGACGGTGGTGTCGACGCCTGGCAGAAAGCCGGTATGCCGGTTGTGAAACAAGGAGCAGCCAAGTGAACAAAGTGATCATGTACAGCACGCAGGTGTGCCCGTATTGCCAGATGGCCGAACGTCTTTTAAAGTCGCGCGGCGTCGAGCACGTTGAAAAGGTACTGATCGACAAAGACCCGGCTCGTCGTGAAGAAATGATGACCCGGACCGGTCGCCGCACGGTGCCTCAGGTGTTCATCGGCGAGACGCATGTCGGCGGGTACGATGATCTGTCCGCGCTCGATCGCGCGGGCGGTTTGATGCCTCTGCTCGAAGCTGCCTGAACCAAGCTGTCCTACTCATGCGCCGGCCGGCGCGCGAGTGAGGCGGGTGAAATACAAGTCGGCGCATCGCCGGCCCTGCCAGGGCAGGCGATGCGCCGCAACGATCTGGCGGCCCGTGAAGCCACGGGCCGCCGCCACGCATACCTATCAGGGAATCACTCAATCATGTCCGACGAGAACAACCAGCCGTTTTTCAACATCCAGCGCATCTACCTGAAGGACATGTCGCTCGAGCAGCCGAATTCGCCGGGCATCTTCCTCGAGCAGGAAATGCCGTCGGTTGAAGTCGAAGTCGACGTGAAGGCCGAGCGCCTCGCCGACACCGTGTTCGAAATCCTCGTGACGGGCACGGTCACGGCCAAGGTGTCGGACAAGGTTGCGTTCCTGATCGAAGCCAAGCAAGCCGGCATTTTCGACATCCGCAACATTCCGGCCGAGCAGATCGACCCGCTGGTCGGCATCGCCTGCCCGACGATCCTGTTCCCGTACCTGCGCTCGAACATCGCCGACGCGATCACCCGTGCAGGCTTCCCGCCGATCCACCTCGCCGAGATCAACTTCCAGGCGCTGTACGAGCAACGTCTCGCGCAAATGGGCGGCCAGGAAGGCGCGGTGCAAAACGGCGTCACGCATTAACGCGTCCGTTCGGTGCCGGCTATGAAGGTTGCCGTCCTCGGCGCCGGTGCATGGGGCACAGCCCTCGCCGGCCATCTGGCCGCGCGGCACGACACGGTGCTGTGGGCGCGCGAACCCGCGCTCATCGCCGATCTCTCCGCTTCGCACGAAAACGCCCGCTATCTGGCGGGCGTTGCTTTGCCGCCGTCGCTTCGCTATGAAACGGATCTGAACGCCGCGCTCGACCACGCGCTTGCCGACGACGCGTTATGCGTCGTGGCAACACCGGTCGCCGGTCTGCGGGGTCTGTTCCGGGCGATGCACGACGCGGGCGAGGTGCCGGCGCATGTGGTGTGGTTGTGCAAAGGTTTCGAAGCCGACTCGCAGTTGTTGCCGCATCAGGTGGTTGCGGCTGAATTGCCGGGGCATGGCAGTAACGGCGTGCTGTCGGGGCCGAGTTTCGCGCGCGAAGTCGGGCAGGGCTTGCCGGTCGCGCTGACGATCGCGAGCACGTCGTTGACGTGCCGCGAACGCACGGTGGCGGCGTTCCATCACGGCGCCATGCGCATCTATACCGGCGACGACATCGTCGGCGTGGAGGTGGGCGGCGCGGTAAAGAACGTGCTGGCGATTGCCACGGGTATTGCCGATGGCCTCGGCCTCGGTCTCAATGCGCGTGCGGCGTTGATCACGCGTGGTCTCGCGGAAATGTCGCGTCTTGGCGTGACGCTCGGCGGACGGGCGGAGACGTTCACCGGTCTGACCGGGCTGGGCGATCTGATCCTGACTGCCACGGGCGATCTGTCGCGCAATCGCACAGTCGGCGTGCAACTCGCCGCGGGCCGTACGCTCGACGATATCCTCGGCGGATTGGGTCACGTGGCCGAAGGCGTGCGCTGTGCGCAAGCCGTGCTGGCGATTGCTCGCGCTCATGCGATCGAGATGCCGATTACGCAGGCAGTCTGCGCCGTGCTGTTCGACGGCGTAGCGCCCCGCGACGCCGTCAGCGCCCTGCTGCGGCGCGATTCGAAAGCAGAATAAGTCTTGTCTTTCAGCCGTTTGGCGCGAAAAGCGCTGAACGGCTGCCTGCTATCGCTGTCCACGTTTAATCGACGCTTCGGACCAGCGAGGTTCCCATGCCCAGTTTCAACCATTGCATACTGGAAGCGCGCCGGGTCGATATCACGACACTCGCGGTGGATGCGATCGTCAACGCTGCCAATACCTCGTTGCTAGGGGGCGGTGGCGTGGATGGCGCGATTCACCGCGCCGCCGGCAAGGAGTTGCTGCGCGAGTGCGAAACACTCGACGGCTGCGCGACCGGCGACGCGAAGGTCACCGGCGGCTACCGTTTGCCGGCCAAACATGTGATTCACGCAGTCGGCCCGGTGTGGCGCGGCGGCACGCATGGCGAGGCCGACCTTCTCGCCTCCTGCTACCAGCGCGCGCTCGAAGTGGCGCATCAGGCGCATTGCACCAGCATTGCGTTCCCCGCGATTAGTTGCGGCATCTACCATTTCCCCGCCGACGAGGCAGTGAAGATCGCCGTCGGCACCGTGCTTGAAACCTTGCCGCGCACGCCGAAAATCACGCGTGTGATATTCGCCTGCTTCGACGACGCCATGCTCGCGCTTTATGAAGCCGAATTGGCGCGCCTTCAGGCGCCGCCGTCGAAACCGGTCTGACGCCAGGCTTCGAACACGACCACGGCGACCGTATTCGAGAGGTTCAGGCTGCGGTTGCCCGGCCGCATCGGCAGACGCACGCGCTGCTCGTTGGCGAACTGGTCGAGCACCGTGTCAGGCAGGCCGCGCGTTTCGGCGCCGAACACGAACCAGTCGCCGGATTGAAACGCGTGCTCGTGAAACCGGCCCGAGCCCCGGGTAGTGAAGGCGAACATGCGCGCCGGATCGGGTGTTTCCTGGGCGATGAACGCGGCCCAATCGGCGTGCACATTCATCTGCGCGTACTCGTGGTAGTCGAGTCCGGCACGGCGCAATTTGGCGTCATCGAGCGGAAAGCCGAGCGGCTCGATCAGATGCAAACGCGCGCCGGTGTTGGCGCACAGGCGAATGACGTTGCCGGTGTTCGGCGGGATTTCCGGTTCGACGAGAACGACATTGAACATGGTGGCTTCAGGTAGAGACTAGTTTTTCGGCGTGCGCAACGCGACGAAGTTCGTAACGCGCCGCGCACCGGCTGTTTTGAGCGTGCGCGCCAAGGCTTCGAGGGTCGCGCCGGTCGTCATTACGTCATCGACGAGGCCGACATGCAGCCCCAGCACCGGCCCGGCGACTTTGAACGCGCGGCCCACGTTGAGCCGGCGTGCGTCGAGGTCGAGCCGTGATTGCGGCGCGGTGTGGATCACGCGATGAAGCAGGGTCGCGTCGCTGCGCACACGGAGCGCGCGGGCGAGGGGCCTGGCAATCTGCCAGGCCTGGTTGTAACCGCGTTCGGTCAGACGTTTGTCGGCCAGTGGCACGGGGGCAAGCACGTCGGGCCTCTCGGAAGTGTCGACCCAGCTATCCTCCGCGAGACGCGCAAGACGCAGCGCGAACTCGCGCGCCAGCATCAGCCGGGCGCGGAATTTCAGGCCAAGCGCCAGTGCATCCAGCGGCTGGCGGTAATCGGCGAGCGCGAGGGTCACCTCGAACGGCGGCGGCTCGCCGACGCAATCCGCACAACGATATCGTGCGTGAGCCGCCCAGCGCATTCCGGACAGAGGGACCGCGCATACCGTGCAACGCAACCTGCCTTCGTTCCAATAAGTCTCGTCACAACCGGCGCACAACGTCTTGTGCGACAAATTGCCGCACAATGCGCACAGGTTCGGCAGCACGGCGTGCACCATATGCGGCCATACCGATTGCAAGCCACGCGTGAATCTCGCAAAACGCCTGTTCGCAGCGCCGGGAGACAAGGAATTTTTTCGGAATGGCATGATTGGACCGCCCGCGAAGGCCTTTCACGCTGAATGGAAGGAAGCGAACGAGTATACTTCGTGCTCTACGCCAGTACGACACCCATGCCCCCAACTACGTCTCAATCTGGCCGTCCGGCCTATGATTCCCGGCGCCTCAGGCAGATTTTCGACCGCCGCGCGGCGAGCTTCGACAACGTGGCGTTCCTGCCGCGCGAAATCGCGCAGCGCATGCGCGAGCGCCTCGACTACATCAAGGTTGCGCCGGCGAGCGTGCTCGACGCCGGGTGCGGCGCGGGCGAAGACGTCCCCGCATTGCGCGAACGCTTCCCCGAGGCGCCGGTATTCGGCACCGACCTGTCGCACGGCATGCTCAGCCGCGCGCTGCGTCACGATTCCGGCGACACGAGCTGGCGGCGTTTTCTGCCGGCTACGCTCGGCAAGGCGCTCGGTGCCCGCGGCCCGCGTTTCGCGCAGGCTGACTTCTCGGCCCTCCCGTTCGCGGCCGGCGCCTTCGAATTCATCTGGTCCAATCTCGCCCTGCACTGGCACTCACGGCCCGATCTCGTGTTTCCCGAGTGGCAACGGGTGCTGAAAGTGAATGGCCTGCTGATGTTCAGCACGCTCGGCCCCGATTCGCTAAAGGAACTGCGTGGCGCTTACGCCGAGGTCGAGGCGGCGCACGGCGTGGCTTCGCGCAAGCATGTGATCGACTTTGTCGACATGCACGACCTTGGCGACATGCTGGTCGAGAGCGGTTTCGAGATTCCCGTGATGGACCAGGAAACGCTCACCATTACGTACAAGTCGCCCGAGTCGCTACTCGCGGACGTGCGCCGCTGGGGCGCCTATCCGTTCGAGCGCGAGGCCGGCTCGAATGCGGTCGCGCGTAGGCTGCACAAGGCTTTGCTGGCGGCGCTCGAGGCTCGCCGGCGGCCCGACGGCACGATTGCGCTGACCTTCGAGGTGATCTACGGACACGCCTGGAAAGCCGTGCCGCGTACCACGGCTGAAGGTCATGGGATCGTGCGGATCGAGGACATCGGACGAGGTTCGTCGAGGAACCGGTGAGGAATCAGCAAGGTGGTAAAGAGGACATCTGTTATGTCTGAAATTACCGCTTCAAAAGACGCGTGAAAGCTGCGTCAAAACGGCGCGGAGGCTTGTCGCACCTGGCTTGTGGGCCGATTGAGGCTTGCTTGTGGATGCTATGGATCGCGCCTATAATGCGTCAGTTTGTCGCCCGGAGTTCCCACATTTGGGGCGGCAGGCCCGAGGTACAGGGCTGCAATATGACGTGACGCGGAGTGGATGGAGGAGCCGTCCGGCGGTCGCGAGCAATGGCCGCAGGCGGCGATTGGAGAGGGTCGGCAGGAGGCAGCGATGGAAGCATCAGATCTGCTGGCGGATTCAGAACCGGTTCTCAAGGACTGGACGATGAAACGCAACTGTTCGATATCGCCGCGGCAGTTTGTATGTTTCTACGTATCGCTTGCGTTGTTCTCGTTGGCAATTGCTTTCATGCTGGTTCTGGTCGGCGCCTGGCTGGTGTTGCCGTTCACCGGTATCGAATTGCTGGCGGTGGGCATCGCGTTTGCCATATACGCGCGTCATGCTGTCGATTACGAGCGTGTCCGGCTGTTTAAGAACCGGCTCGTGATCGAGCAGGTCAGCGCCGAGCGGCTCACGCAGTTCGAATTCAATCCGCGCTGGGTGCGGATCGAACCGGGTGCAACGCCGCGTGACCAGATCAAACTGGTCTCGCGCGGCCAGACGATCATGATTGGGCAACATCTCGCGCAGTATCGGCGCGCGCAGTTCGCAGGCGAACTGCGTATGTGGCTCACGCGTTGTTAGACGTGTCGGGACGCGCGGCGTTCACGGGGAGCGTGAGACAGCCTTCCAGCGGGGTCGAGGGTTTGAATGGAAATTTTGGGTAAGGAAGCTATGAAAACAATCAAGCGAGCCCTCATGGGCGTGCTGGCGATGAGCGGACTGCTTTTCGCCGGTGCGGCCCTGGCAGTGGGCGATGTTCCGGGCGGCCCTGCCGTCAACGAGATCAATCTCCAGCCGCCTGCGACCAAAATCGCTGAGGAGCTCTTCAGCCTCCACATGTTCATGCTGGTTCTTTGCCTCGTGATCTTCGTCGGCGTGTTCGGCGTGATGTTCTATTCGATCTTTGCTCACCGCAAATCGAAAGGTCACAAGGCTTCGAATTTCCACGAAAGCACCACCGTCGAAATCATCTGGACGATTGTGCCGTTCATCATCGTCGTGCTGATGGCGCTCCCCGCCACCAAGACCGTCGTCGCGATGAAGGACACCACTAATGCCGACCTCACCATCAAGGTCACCGGCTATCAGTGGAAATGGGGTTACGACTACGTGAAGGGCCCGGGTGAAGGCATCAACTTCCTGTCCACGCTGGCTACGCCGCGTGCGGAAACCGACGGCCGTCAACCGATTTCCACCACGTATCTGCAGGAAGTCGACAATCCGCTCGTCGTCCCGGTCGACAAGAAAATCCGCATCATCACCACCGCGAACGACGTGGTCCACTCCTGGTACGTGCCGGCTTTCGGCGTGAAGCAGGATGCGATCCCGGGTTTCGTGCGCGACACGTGGTTCAAGGCTGACAAGACCGGCACGTTCCGCGGCTTCTGTACCGAACTGTGCGGCAAGGAACACGCGTTCATGCCGGTAGTGGTCGAGGTGCTGTCGGCGGACGACTACGCGAAGTGGGTCGGCGTGCAGAAGCAGAAAATGGCTGCGGGCCAGGACGATCCGAACAAGACCTACACGATGGCCGAGCTGATGGAGCGCGGCGGCAAGGTGTATACGGCGAACTGCGCGGTCTGCCACCAGCCGACCGGCAAGGGCGCAGGCGCGTTCCCGGCGCTGGACGGCAGCAAGATCGCCAACGGCCCGATCGCCGAGCACGTCAGCCTGGTGCTGAAGGGCAAGAACGCGATGCCTTCGTGGGCGCCGACGCTGAACGACGTCGAAATCGCGTCGGTCATCACGTACGAACGTAACTCGTGGGGCAACCACACCGGCGACATTCTCCAGCCGAAGCAGGTTGCTGACGCCCGTAACGGCAAGCTGCCGGAAGGCGGCAATCATCTGGCCGACGCAGGCGCGGCAGCGAGCGGTGCCGAAGCGGCTTCGGGCGCCTCGGGTGCCGAAGCGGCAGCGGCCGGTTCGGACAGCGCGGCAGCAACGGCCGCACTCCCGGCAAGCATCTACTTCGACACGGGCAAGAGCACGCTGCCGGCTGACGCGAAAGCGGCGGTCGACGCGGCCGCGGCCTATGCGAAGGCGCATCCGGACGCGAAGTTCACGCTGTCGGGCTTCACCGACGCCACCGGTTCTGCCGAAGTCAACGCGAAGCTTGCGAAGACCCGTGCCGAAGCCGTGCGCGACGCGCTGAAAGCAGCCGGCATTGCCGAAGATCACATTATTTTAAAGAAGCCGGAAACGATCACGGGCGGCAGCGATGCGAAAGAAGCCCGGCGTGTCCAGATCAGCCCGGCTGCCTGACGTGTTCATGGTCAGCACCGCAGTATTCGTATTAGGAGATTGTCATGTCTAGCATCGGACACGATGTAACCGCGGGCCACGAGCACGTGCACGGCGACCATGCCCACGAGACGCCGCATGGCTGGCGTCGGTGGCTGTTCGCAACCAATCACAAGGACATCGGTACGCTGTACCTGATCTTCTCGTTCACCATGTTCCTCTCCGGGGGCGTGATGGCGCTGATGATCCGTGCCGAACTGTTCGAGCCGGGTCTGCAGATCATGCGCCCCGAGTTCTTCAACCAGTTGACCACCATGCACGGCCTGATCATGGTGTTCGGCGCGATCATGCCGGCCTTCGTCGGCTTCGCGAACTGGATGGTGCCGCTGCAGATCGGCGCATCGGACATGGCTTTCGCGCGGATGAACAACTTCAGCTTCTGGCTTCTGCCGGTGGCTGCGGTGTTGCTGGTCGGTTCGTTCTTCGCCCCGGGCGGCGCGACCGCCGCGGGCTGGACGCTGTACGCGCCGTTGTCGACGCAGATGGGCCCGGGCATGGACTTCGCGATTTTCGCGGTCCACTTGATGGGTGCCTCGTCGATCATGGGCGGGATCAACATCGTCGTGACGATCCTGAACATGCGCGCGCCTGGCCTCACGCTGATGAAGATGCCGATGTTCGTCTGGACGTGGCTGATCACCGCGTACCTGCTGATCGCCGTGATGCCGGTTCTGGCGGGCGCGATCACCATGGTGCTGTTCGATCGCCACTTCGGCACGTCGTTCTTCAACGCGGCAGGCGGCGGCGACCCGGTGATGTACCAGCATATTTTCTGGTTCTTCGGGCACCCCGAGGTGTACATCATGATCTTGCCGGCGTTCGGGATCGTGTCGCAGGTGATCCCGGCGTTCTCGCGCAAGCCGCTGTTCGGGTATAGCTCGATGGTGTACGCAACCTCGTCGATCGCGATTCTGTCGTTCATGGTCTGGGCGCACCACATGTTCGCGACCGGCATGCCGGTGACGGGTCAGCTGTTCTTCATGTACGCGACGATGCTGATCGCCGTGCCGACGGGCGTGAAGGTGTTCAACTGGGTCGCGACGATGTGGCGCGGTTCGCTGTCCTTCGAAACGCCGATGCTGTTCGCGGTGGGCTTCCTGATCGTGTTCACGTTCGGCGGCCTGTCGGGACTGATGCTCGCAATGGCGCCGCTGGATATCCAGTACCACGGGACTTATTTCGTGGTGGCCCACTTCCACTATGTGCTCGTTGCGGGTTCACTCTTCGCGCTGTTCTCAGGGTGGTACTACTGGGCGCCGAAGTGGACCGGCTGGATGTACAACGAAACGCGCGGCAAGATCCACTTCTGGGCGTCGATGTTCTTCTTCAACCTCGCGTTCCTGCCGATGCACTTCGTTGGCCTCGCAGGTATGCCGCGTCGTTATGCCGACTACCCGGCACAGTTCACGGACTGGAACCAGGTGATTTCGATCGGTGCTTTCGGCTTCGGTCTGGCACAGGTCTACTTCCTGTTCGCGGTTGCATTGCCGGCCTATCGTGGCGGCGGTGAACTCGAAAAGGCTGGCGACAAGCCGTGGGATGGCGCAACGGGCCTCGAATGGACCGTGCCGAGTCCGGCTCCTTTCCACACGTTCGAACACCCGCCGACCGTCGAGTAATTGGCGTTCAGCGAGCTTGCCGGATCGGGCGGCGGTGGTAAGCCGCTACCCGAACCGGGCAGCCACGCGAACAACGGCGGCACCCTGTAGTCACGAAAGTATTCAGAAAGTCGAGCATGACGCGCAATCCTCAAGAAAGGCGTACACCCGAGCAGATTCGCGCGGGCAACCGGCGGATCGGTTTTGTGATGCTCGCCATTGCCGCGGCCTTTTTCGCGAGCGTCATCATCAAGCAGTGCTGGTTCGCCTGACGCAGCGAACAAGTGTGATTTGCAGGTCTGTTGAGGATTGAGATGTCGACGCAACCGCCGGCTCAGGCCGATCGCTCTTTTAACCGTTCGATGTTGATCAAGCTGTTCATCGTCGCGTTGATGATGTTCGGCTTTGGTTTCGCGCTGGTGCCGATGTACCGCGCGATCTGCCAGATCACCGGTATCAACAACCTCGTGCAGCGCGATGCCACGGTGCGCGAGGCGAAGAATACGCAGGTCGACATGAGCCGCACGATTTCGATCGAATTCGATGCGAACGCGCGCGGCCCGCTGGGTTTCAAGCCGGAGCAGCGTAGTCTCGACGTGCATCCGGGCGAAGTGACGACAGTGATGTACGAGGTCAGCAACGAACAGGCGCGCACGATACAGGCGCAAGCCATTCCGAGCTATGCGCCGAAGCAGGCCACCGAGTACTTCAGGAAGATCGAGTGTTTCTGTTTTACGCAGCAGACTTTGACGGCGAATCAGACGAAGCGGATGCCGGTGGTGTTCGTGGTCGATCCAAAGTTGCCGAAGGATGTGAAAACGATCACGTTGTCGTACACGTTCTTCGAGTTGAATACGCCGGCAGCGGCGACGGCCGGAAGTGCATCACCCACGGCCAATACGGCGGCAACCACCGCCAATCCCGCCTGACGGTTTGCGCCGCGGGCGAAGGAAGAAGAGTAATGAGCGATAACAGCGGCGCGCCACGCAAGAGCAGTTTCGGCCAGTCGATGAAAGCCGTGTTCTGGTCGTTTTTTGGGGTGCGAAAGCGTCGTGATCTGGAAGCGGATGCCACGCAGTTGAATCCGCTGCATGTGATCGTGGCGGCATTGATCAGCGCGGCCATTTTCATCGGTGTGCTGATCCTGGTCGTGCGCGCGGTGGTGGGCTGAGGCATTCAGGCTCAAGCGTAGTACGGGGCGCAGCAGAGCCCACGAATTAGAGTGAAGCGGTGCGGTATCGACGCGCCGCCGAAGATACAGCCGGAGATTCCGGAACAACTGGACTGAAGTGGAGAATCAAGAATGAGCGGTCAAAACGAGAGCCCGTACTATTTCGTACCGCATCCGTCGCGGCATCCGATCAGCGCCGCTGCCGGGTTGCTGGTCATGCTCGGATCGCTTGCGGCCTGGATCAACGACCATGAGCTGGCACCGCTCGGCGTCGTCGTCGGTCTGCTGTGGCTGCTGTATACGTTGTGGCACTGGTTCGGCGACGCGATCGCGGAATCCGAAGGTGGCATGTACGGCAAGAATGTCGACAAGTCGTACCGCTGGAGCATGAGCTGGTTCATCTTCTCCGAAGTGATGTTCTTCGGCGCCTTCTTCGGTGCGCTGTTCTACGCACGCGAAATCGCGCTGCATCAACTCGGCAGTCTCGACTACAAGCTGATCTGGCCGGATTTCTCGGCTGTGTGGCCGAACAACGGTCCGGCAGCGCTGGTTTCGACCTTCAAGTCGATGCAGCCGTGGCCGGTGCCGACCATCAACACCGCGCTGCTGCTGTCGTCCGGCGCTACGTTGACGGTTTCGCACCACGCACTGCGTGAAGATCATCGCAAGAAAGCGATTATCTGGCTGGCGGCTACGCTGGTGCTCGGCGTCTGCTTCCTGTTCCTGCAGGGCTTCGAGTATTTCCACGCGTATAACGAATTGAACCTGACGCTGTCCTCGGGTGTGTACGGTTCGACGTTCTTCCTGCTGACGGGCTTCCACGGGTTCCACGTGTTCCTCGGCGGCACGATGCTGGCTGTGGTGCTGGTGCGGATGATTCGCGGCCACTTCACGGCGGAGCATCACTTTGCATTCGAAGGCGCCGCCTGGTACTGGCACTTTGTGGACGTCGTGTGGCTTGGGCTGTACGTCGTCGTGTACTGGCTGTAACGCAGTCTGGCCTGCGCCGACCGGTTTTTTCGGAGTGCGCAGGCCGTTCGCGCAGCGCCTTTGTCAGGGCGCTTCGTACAAGCAGTACGCAAGTTATGCAGCGCCGCCCTCGACCCTGTCAGGGCGGCGTTTTGTTTGGTGAGTCTGGCGGCGTAAGGCGTTTTGCGCGGGGCTCAACGCCCGTAGGGAATGCCGGTCGACTGAATCCAGCCCATCCAGTGTGCGAATAGGATGAACAGGAACAGCGAAATCGAAAGACCCACCCGCGTGGCGAGCGACCAGACCATCCGCTTGGTTTTGCCCTTGTCATGCATCATGAAGTACAGCGCCGACACCATGCTGGCGATGATCAGGACGAAGGCGATGGGAACGAGAATGTGCATGGAACCAACTGAAACTGGGAAGCGCAGAGGCAAGATGGTTATTATCGCACCGCGCGCCGGCGTCTGCCGCAGGTTCCGGGCGAGGCCGCAAGCGGTGGTGGAGCGCGTTCGATGAAGTTTCGTCTGGTTCCCGCACTGCTGATTCTGCTTGTCATCGTGGTGACGGTGCGGCTTGGTTTCTGGCAACGCGACCGTGCCCATCAGAAGGAAGCGCTCGAAGCGCGGATTACGCGATTCGAAGATGCACCCGCTGTGCCTGTCAGTGCCCGGCCGGTCGAACTGAAGGACATCGAATTCCATCGCGTGAAAGCGCGCGGCAGTTTCGTCGCGGACAAAGTCGTCTATCTGGATAATCGCCCGTATAACGATCAGCCGGGCTTTTACGTCGTGATGCCTTTTAAACTGGCCGACGGCGGTTATGTGCTGGTCAATCGCGGCTGGTTGCCGCGCAACACGAGCAATCGCGAGACCATCGCGCCGTACTCCACGCCGCAAGGCGAGATCGAGATCGAAGGCATTGCGCGCGCCGATGCGTCGCGTGCGTTCGAGCTGGGGCAGGGCGGGTCCGCCGCGCATCAGAAGATCCGTCAGAATCTGGATACGGCGGCGTACGCCGCGGAAACCGGGCTGCCGTTGCAATCGTTCGTGATCCAGCAGTTGAGCGACGACGGTGACAAGCTGGTGCGCGACTGGCCGGCGCCGACAACCGGCGTCGAACGCAACTATGGCTATATGTTCCAGTGGTGGGGCATGGCGGCCGCGGCCCTCGTGTTCGGTCTGTACGCCGCGCGCCGCGCCGCAAAGAAAGAGCACGCGCAGAGCGTGTAACGCATCGCCTGTGGTTTCCCGTACCCCCAACAAGGGCCCGAAACCGCGCTATTCCTGAAAGAGGTCCCGTAGTGTCGACGCAATCTCCCCGTTCGCCGCAAGCCGGCAAACCCGCAGCTCCGCAAGTGATGGCAGGTCAACCCAATAGCCGGGGATCGTGGAAGCGGGGTCGCTGGATGCTGCTGTTGCTGGCGCTCATCTGCGCCGCACCGATCGCCGTGTCGTATTTCGTCTATTACGTGGTCAAACCGGCCGGCGGCACCACGAACTACGGCGCGCTGGTCGAACCGCAGCGGCCGATTCCCGATTCGCTCGTGGTGACGGGTGAAGACGGCAAGCCGCTCAAGCTCGCGTCGCTGCGCGGCCACTGGCTGATGATCTCCGTCGACAACAGCGCATGCGACAAAGCTTGCGCCACCAAGCTGTACTTCATGCGACAAATCCGCGCAGCTCAGGGCCCGGAACGCGAGCGCGTCGTGGAAGTGTGGCTGCGCACCGATGCAGGCAACGTGTCCGACGTGATACAAAAGGCCTATCCCGATACCGACATGCTGATTGCCAACCCGGCGCAGGTGTCCGCATGGCTGCCGACCGATACCGGCACCCAAGTCACCGACCACATCTACCTGGTCGATCCGAACGGTAATCTGATGATGCGTTTTCCAAAAGATCCGAATCCCAGCAAGATCAAGGGCGACCTGACCAAGCTGCTCAAATGGTCGAGGATCGGCTGACGCCGCAACCAGGGTAAGAAGAAAGATGTTCGTACTGCAATTGGCCCTGATCGGCTTGTGTATCGCGTTGTTGCCGTTGTCCTATGTGTGGGTCAAGGCCGACGACAACAAATTCCGCAAGCTGGTGTGGCTTACCACCTTCCTGACGCTGGATCTGGTGATGTTCGGCGGCTTTACGCGGCTCACCGATTCCGGTCTCGGCTGCCCCGACTGGCCTGGCTGCTATGGCACGTCGTCGCCGTTCATCGCGCACGCCGCGATTACCGCCGCGCATCAATTGATGCCCACTGGTCCGGTCAGCATGACCAAAGCCTGGATCGAAATGATCCACCGTTACTTCGCGATGGCTATCGGCGTGCTGATCATCGCGCAGACCCTAATTGCGTGGACTGCGCGTATCAAGCGCCGTCCGCTGCATGTGTCGCCGTGGTGGCCGACTTCGCTGCTGCTGCTGATTCTGGTGCAGGGCGCGTTCGGTGCGTGGACCGTGACCATGAAGCTGCAGCCGATTATCGTCACGACCCACTTGCTGCTCGGCCTCGCCTTGCTCGGCACGCTCGGCTGGCTGGCCGCGCGCCAGACGCCGCTGCCGGCCCATGAGCCCGAGGCCGCGCGCTGGCGTGCGGCGGCGCTCGCCGGTCTCGTGCTGCTGGTCGTGCAGATCGCGTTGGGCGGCTGGGTCAGCACCAACTACGCGGTGCTCGCCTGCACGGACTTCCCGACCTGCAATGGCCAATGGATCCCGCCGATGGACTTCGCGCACGGCTTCCACTTGTGGCGCGCGCTCGGTATGACCGGCGACGGCGACATGATCACGCAAGACGCGCTGGTCGCCATCCACTGGACGCATCGCACGTTCGCGATTGTCGTGGTTGCCTATTTGCTGTGGCTGGCGCTGAAGCTGCGCCGTTTCGAGTCGCTGCGGCGCCCGGCCAATGGCGTCTTGCTGGTGGTGCTGATCCAGTTCATCACCGGCTTATCGAACATCGTTCTGCAATGGCCGTTGCCCATTGCGGTCGCGCATAACGGGGGGGCCGCAATCCTGCTGCTTCTGCTCGTTATGTTAAACTTTCGGATCGCTTATAGCCGTCCCGGCCGCGCCGTGTTGCCTGCGCGCGATGCCGCGCCAGCGTGACCCCACATGGACAGCACAACACTCTCCCAAACGCCCGGTAGCCGGGTCTCCCAGTACATCGCCCTGACCAAGCCGCGCGTCACGCAGCTCGCTGTGTTCTGCGCCGTCATCGGCATGTTTCTGTCGACGCCCGGCATGGTGCCGTGGACCGTTCTGATCGGCGGCACCGTCGGCATCTGGCTGCTGGCCGGTGCGGCGTTCGCCATCAATTGCCTGATGGAACAGAAGATCGACGCGAAGATGCGTCGCACGTCGTGGCGGCCGTCCGCGCGCGGCGAAATCACGACCCCGCAGATCCTGCTGTTTTCGGCCGTGCTCGGCGGCCTCGGCATGTGGACGCTCTACACGTTCGCCAATCCGCTGACCATGTGGCTCACGCTCGCCACTTTCGTCGGCTATGCGGTCATTTATACGCTGCTGCTCAAACCGGCCACGCCACAGAACATCGTGATCGGCGGCGCGTCCGGCGCGATGCCGCCGGCGCTCGGTTGGGCCGCAGTCACCGGCCACGTGCCGGGCGACGCGTGGATTCTCGTGCTGATCATTTTCGTGTGGACGCCGCCACATTTCTGGGCGCTCGCACTGTATCGCCGCAAAGACTACGAAAACGCCGGTCTGCCGATGCTGCCGAATACGCACGGCGAAAAGTACACGCGCCTGCATATTCTGCTGTACACGGTGATCCTGTTCGCGGTCACGATGATGCCGTTTATCTCCGGTATGAGCGGCGCGGTGTATCTCGTGGCGGCGGTGTTGCTCGGTGCCGTATTCCTCGCGTATGCGTGGAAGATCTATCGGGAGTATTCCGACGATCTGGCGCGCAAGACTTTCCGTTATTCGATCGTCTATCTGTCGGTGCTGTTCGTCGCGCTGTTGATCGACCACTATGCGCGCGTCGTGATCGGCGCGTAACACCCATGCTTACACAACGCTTTGTGCAGAAGGCGCGTGCCGCCGCGCGAGTCACCCTGATCGCTTGCGCACTTGGCGGTGCGCTGCTGGTGGCAGGCTGCGGCAAGCAGCCGCCGGCTTTCCAGAATCTCGACATCACCGGCAATACGCAATTCGGCAGCGACTTTTCGCTGCCCGACACGTCCGGCAAGATCCGCACAATGGCGGATTACAAAGGCAAAGTAGTCGTGCTGTTCTTCGGCTACACGCACTGCCCGGACGTCTGCCCGACCACGATGGCCGAGCTCTCGCAGGCTCTCCAGCAACTCGGTCCGGAAGACGCGAAGCGCGTGCAGGTGCTGTTCGTCACCGTCGATCCCGATCGCGACACACCGGCCCTGCTCGCGCAATACGTGCCGGCGTTCAATCCGACGTTCGTCGGCTTGCGTCCGGCGGACCAGGCGCAACTCACCAAAATCACGAAAGACTTCCGCGTGTACTACGCGAAAGTACCGGGCAAGACGCCCGATAGCTATACGATGGATCACACGGCGGCCAGCTATGTGTTCGACACAGATGGCAAGCTGCGTCTGTTCGCGCGCGATGGCCAGGGCGCTACGCCGTGGGTGCACGATATCAAGCTGCTGCTCGATTGACGTATTAGTGCAGACGGGCGCGTGCCTCTGCCGCGCGCCCGTATTCAAATCCCTTCGCTGTAATCCTCAAGCCGGCATCGGCAAATTCATTCCCGGCGCCAATCGCGTTGCCTTGAACTCCGTCACCTCGTAACGCGCGAGCTTCTGCTCGGCGAACGGGTCGCTGGCGAGAATCTCATCCAGCTTATCGCGCTCGATGCGCACCGCCAGAATGATGCCGCCGTCTCGCGGCACTTTCGGCCCGGCAGCTACGAATACGCCCGATTCGAAGTGTCTTGTCAGAAACGCGCGGTGTGCTTCGAGTGCGTCGTCCACGCGTTCGAGCGATGCGGTGTAGATGAGATTGATGACGTACATGAGCGTTCTCGTAAGCGAATGGCTGGGCCGCATGGATTTGCGGGCAATGGCCTTCGATTATCTGTCACCGGACGATTCGTTGCGCGCCATCCATACCTGCTTATGTTGTGCTCTCTCAGCCATCGCTTGCTTACAAGTTGCCTCAAGTCGCGCAGTCGACATGCCGATATACCTCTAGCAATCGTTTGCGCGCCAGGTCGTCAGCGCATTCGCAGCGCGCGAGACGGCATCGGCATCGGCATGCAAACAGAACACGAACACAAGAGAGAGATCGCAACAATGAGCAGGATGAGTTTGAATCGCAAACTATGGTTGTCGCTTGCGCTCGTCTGGCTGGGGCTGCTCGGCGTCGGGCTGTGGAGCGCGGTTGAAACGCGCAGCACGATGCTGGCCGAGCGCAAGGCGGGCATGGTGAATCTTGTCGACGCGGCGCAGGGCGTTGTGAAGGGCTACTACGCGCTTTCGCAGAGCGGCAAGATGAGCGAGGCCGACGCCCAGCGCGAAGCGCTCGCCCGTCTCGCCACCATGCGTTACGGCGAATCCGGCTATCTGTTCGTGATGGACTCGAAGCCGGTCGTGCTGATGCACCCGACGCTGCCGCAAATGACCGGCAAGGCGGTCGGCGATTTCAAGGATCCGGACGGCAAGCTGCTGTATGTGGCGATCGTCGACGCAGCTAAAGCAAGCGGCCAAGGCTTCGCGGAATATCGCGGACGCTTGCCGCACAGTGAAACCGCCGTGCCGAAAATCAGCTACGTGGTGCGTTTCGCGCCATGGGACTGGAACATCACGAGCGGCGTGTTCATCAAGGACATCGACACGGTCTACTACCAAACACTGTTGGGCCACCTGCTCGTTGTGCTGGTGATCGGCGCGATCATTTCGCTGGCGATGGTGCTGATCATCCGCAACGTGCGCGCGAGTCTCGGCGGTGAGCCGGACCAGGCGGCGCGCCTTGCCGCAAGCATCGCCAAGGGCGATCTCACCCAGGTGGTCGAGGTTCGCGCGCAGGATAAAACCAGCATGATGGCGGCCATGCACGAGATGCAGAGCCGTTTGCAGCGGACCATCGGCGAGATTCGTCATTCGGCGGAATCGATTGCCTCGGCGACCCAGCAGATCGCCGCCGGCAACGGCGATCTATCACAGCGCACCGAGCAGCAGGCCGCCTCGTTGCAGGAGACGGCGGCGAGCATGGAAGAGCTCACCGCGACGGTCAAGCAGAACGCGGACAACGCGCGCCAGGCGAGTGGCCTGGCTCATAGTGCATCGGAAATCGCGACGCGCGGCAACGACGTGGTGAGCCGCGTGATCGGTACGATGGGCGAGATCAATGACAGCTCGCGGCAGATTGCCGACATCATCGGTGTGATCGAAGGCATTGCGTTCCAGACCAATATTCTGGCGCTGAACGCGGCGGTCGAAGCCGCCCGCGCCGGCGAGCAAGGCCGTGGCTTTGCGGTGGTCGCCGGGGAAGTGCGCAGCCTCGCGCAACGCTCGGGAACGGCGGCCAAGGAGATCAAGCAGTTGATCGGCGCTTCGGTGGAGCGTGTGCATAACGGTTCGACGCTGGTCCAGCAGGCCGGTACGACGATGGGCGAGATTCTGCAAGCGGTGCAGCGTGTCACGGACATCATGGGCGAAATCGCGGCGGCCTCAGAAGAGCAGAGCAGCGGGATTTCGCAAGTGGGCCGCGCAGTCACGCAGATGGACGAAGTGACGCAGCAGAACGCCGCACTGGTCGAACAGGCCGCGGCGGCTGCGGCGTCATTGCAGGATCAGGCTGGGCGCCTGCGTGACACAGTGAGCGCATTTCGCGTGAACGCCGCCGCATAAGAGGCACAAGGCGCATAAGGATATGCGATCGTGATATTTCCCATCTCGCTGGGCATATGAGACCATTTGCGGTCCAGTTGGCGGCGCGAGCGTAGCAGCGCTGCCGCCGGCTTCCACCCGAATCTGACATCGATCAGAAAAAGCGAGATTTACATGCAGCGCAGAAATATCCTCAAAGCCCTCTCGGCTGTGGTCGCCGGTGCGGCGATCTTCACCAGCTTCGGCGCACATGCCGACGACAAGGTCATCAAGGTCGGCACGATCGGCGGCCCGGATGCGCAGATCTGGGAAGTCGTCACGAAAGTAGCGAAGCGCGAAGGCCTGAACGTAAAGGTCGTCGAATTCAACGACTACGTGCAGCCGAACGCCGCGCTCGACGCAGGCGATCTGGACGCCAACAGCTTCCAGCACCAGCCGTACCTCGACAGCCAGGTCAAGCAGCGCGGCTACAAGATCGTCAACGCCGGTCTGACCTACATTTCGCCGCTCGGCATCTATTCGAAGAAGCTGAAGTCGCTGAAGGATCTGGCGCAAGGCGCGAAGATCGCGGTGCCGAACGATCCGTCCAACGAGAACCGCGCGCTGCTGCTGTTGCAGGCGCAAGGCGTGATCAAGCTGAAGGCGGGCGCGGGTACGGACGGCAATAACGCCACGCCGCTCGACGTCGCCGAGAACCCGAAGAAGATCAAGCTGGTCGAGCTCGACGCAGCCCAACTGCCGCGTTCGCTGTCGGACGTCGACGCCGCCGCGATCAACACGAACTTCGCGCTGGCAGCCGGTCTGCAGCCGACCAAAGACGCGATCGCGCTCGAAGACATCCACAGCCCGTACGCGAACCTGATCGCCGTGCGTGCGCAGGACAAGGACAAGCCGTGGGTCAAGAAGCTGGTCGCGGCTTACCAGTCGGAAGACGTGCGCCAGTTCATCAAGACGCAGTTCAAGGGTTCGGTGGTGCCATCGTTCTAAGCGGCACCCCTTTCATCCTAAGCTGGAAAACGAAAACGCCACGGTCGCAAGCCGTGGCGTTTTTTTTGTTTTCGCGTCGCGCATGCTTTGGCGAAGCTACAGCTCCAACTCCCACCGCTCGATCATCAGATCCTTGCCGAAGCGCCGCTCCGCTGTCGTGCAGGCGAGCTGGAAGCCGGCGCGCTCGCATAGCCGCCTTGGCTCCTCGAGCGTGCTGGCCGTGGTCAGCGTGAGTTTGGTGTAGCCCGCGCGTCGGGCGAACCGCACGCATTCGTTCATCAACTGCGAGCCGATGCCAAGACGCTGCACGTCCGGTTCGACCCACAAGAGCCGTACGCCCGCCACTGTCGTCGAGACCCCGACGATGCACACCGAGCCGACCACCATGCCGTCCTGATCGGCGATCCAGCACATTTCGCGCACCGGATCATGGCGTTGCGTGTAATCGGCGACGATCCGCGACAGCAGGCCTTCGAACGATTGATCCCAGCCGTATTGCGCGGAGAACCACTGCGCCTGCCGATGCACGAGCCAGCCGCAGTCGCCGGCACGGGGTTGTCGAAGGATTACGAGATCGTGTTTCGGCTTGCGGTCGAGCATCCGCTCGATCACCTTCATCGAGGTGATCAACTGTTCCTGCGAGAGCACGGTGAGGCCGTTCAGCAGCGTCGATACCTCTTCGATGGCCGCGGTATCGAGCGGCGCGTAGGCCGCGTGACCGTTGTCGGTGAGCGCAATGAGCGACTGACGCGCGTCCGAGTCGGACGGGCGCCGCGTAATCAGATCGCGTCGTTCGAAGCTGGTCAGAAGGCGGCTGAGGTAACCGCTGTCGAGGCCGAGATTGCGCCCGAGCACCGACGCCGTCTGCGCGCGTCCACGGGACAGTTCATGCAGAACGCGTACTTCCGTCAGCGAGAAGGCGCTTTTAGCCAGATGCTCGTGCAGGGCACCGATGTGCTGGGTATAGAAGCGGTTGAAATGGCGGACGGCCTGAGCACGCCGCAGCGCCTCGGAATCTGTCAAATGCTGCTCCCCGGGGAGTTTTTGTGGCTTGCTACCCAGCACTATATTGGAAGGCATCTCATTAAAAAAGCCGCACGGCCGAAGGCTACACCAAAGTGGTATCACACAGGTATCGCTCTCAGGGTATGTCGTTTGACCCGATAGAGGACCAATGGGCCTGCTGGATACGCCGCGCATCTCGAATACGGGTAAATCCCGATCCCTGTAAACGACCCTCCAGAGCCCGAAAATCGCCTTCTAACACCGACCCAGCAAGGCTTTCCGCCAATTCGTACCAGCATGGGACCAGTTGATTGACTGGTATTATGTTGGTTATATAATGGGCTCTCATTTTCGTAGGCCGCATTCTTCGAGACGACCGCCGGAGCCCCATGGAAACTCGTTGGTCCGCACTGATGCCTGACGCTCGCAACGTCACGCCACTCTATCTGCAGCTCGCGCGCAATCTGGCGACAGCGATCCACTGCGGCGTGTGGTCGGCTGGGGAGGCGCTGCCGTCGGAGCGCACGCTCTCGGACGCGATCGGCGTGTCGCGCATCACCGCGCGCAAGGCAATCGAGTTGCTGGTCGAGCAGGGCCTGATCCGGCGGGCGCGAGGCGCGGGCAGCTTCATTACGCCGCGTGTCGAAGATCCGCTGTCGCGGCTCACCGGTTTCACGAAGAAGATGCAGCAACGCGGCTTCCGGCCTGACTCGGTGTGGCTCGAGCGCGACATCCGCGCCGCCAACCGTGATGAGCTGGTGCACCTCGGCCTGTCGCCCGGCGCGGCGGTGACGAGCTTGCGGCGCCTGCGGCGCGCGGACGGCATCGTCATGGCGGTCGAGCATTCGGCGCTGCCCGCCGCGATCGTGCCCGATCCGCAGGCGATCGGCGTGTCGCTTTACAGCTATCTCGAACAACGCGGCGCCGCGATCGTGCGCGCCTTGCAGCACTTTCGCGCGGTCAATGCCTCGAGCGAGATCGCCGCGTTGATGGATATTGAACCGCGCTCGGCGCTGCTGGTCATCACCCGTATCGGGTATAGCGCGGACCAGCGTGCGATCGAATTGACCGACACCTATTGCCGCGACGATTACTACGATTTTGTCGCTGAATTGCGCACCTGATCGATGTGCCTGACTGGCGCATGCGAGTAGGCCGCGCGGCTCGCTGTCATGTGCGGCGCCATCGAGCGCATTTCAGTCGCACCCCGCATTACGCCTCACCAGAGAGACTCATGCTGACCGGAAACATACTCACCACCGATGGGTGGATTCACGGCACGCTCGAATACGAAAACGGCCGCATCACGGCGCTGACCGGCGAACGCACCGATCCGGCGAAGAACGACGCGCCCTACATCCTGCCTGGCTTCATCGATCTGCACGTGCATGGCGGCGGCGGTTCCGACGTGATGGAAGGCGGCGACGCGATCGAAACCATCACCCGCACGCATGCGCGTTACGGTACGACCAGCCTGCTCGCCACCACGATGACCGCGCCGCGCGCCGAGCTGATGAATGTCGTCGCGGGCTTGGGCAACAACGCGCGGATTCGCACACCAGGCGGCGCGCGCGTGCTCGGCGTTCATCTTGAAGGTCCGTATATCAACCCGGGCAAACTCGGCGCGCAGCCGGACGCCGCCGTGTCCGCGGTGATGGACGAAGTGCTGAAGTATCTGTCGATCGCGCCGATTCGCGTGGTCACGCTGGCGCCGGAAATCGCCGGCCATATGGAGATTATTTCCGAGATGGCGGCGCGTGGTGTGCGCGTGCAACTCGGCCATTCACTCGGCACGTACGACGACGCCGTCGCCGCGCTCAAGCACGGCGCATGCGGTTTCACGCACCTGTTCAACGCGATGTCGCCGCTGCATCACCGTAACCCAGGCCTTGTCGGCGCCGCGCTCGCGCACGCTGAATTCGCCGAAATCATTCCCGACTTGCTGCACGTTCATCCGGGCGCGATCCGCGCCGCGTTGCGCGCGATTCCCCGTCTCTACGTGGTGACTGACAGCACTTCGGCCACCGGCATGCCCGACGGCGAATACCGCCTCGGCAGCCAGCATGTGACGAAGTGTCTCGGCGGTGTGCGTCTTGCCGACGGCACACTCGCCGGCAGCACCCTGACGATGGATCAGGCGCTGCGCAATCTCGTATCGATCGGCTTGCCGATCGCCGATGTTTCAAACCGTTTGTCGCGCTACGCCGCCGACTACCTCGGCATCGAAGACCGCGGCCGCATTGCACGCGGCGCGTGGGCCGATGTGGTCGTGTTCGATCGTGAACTGGCGTTGACGGCGACATACGTCGAAGGAGAATCAATTGTCGAATATGCTTAAAGAGGCGCTGGCGTCCGCTGAAACGGTCGCCGCGCAGCTCGCGGACACCTCGCGCGTCGAGGCGCTGGCAGCGAAGCTCGCCCAGCAACCGCGCCATGTCGCGCTGACGGTCGCGCGCGGCAGCTCGGATCACGCGGCGAGTTACTTCGCAAGCCTGACGATGAGCCGCCTCGGCGTGCCGGTCGCGTCGCTGCCGATGTCGGTTGCGACGCTCCAGCAAGCGCCGCTGCAGGTACGCGATCAGCTCGCGCTGGCGTTCTCGCAGTCGGGCAAGAGCCCGGATCTGGTCGGCACGATGGAAGCGCTGCGCAAGGCCGGTGCGTTGACGGTCGCTGCGGTGAACGCGCCGAACTCGCCGCTGGCGGACGCGTGCGAATTCCACCTGCCGCTCATGGCCGGCCCGGAACTGAGCGTCGCGGCAACCAAGAGCTATATCGCCATGCTGTCGATCTCCGCGCAACTGGTCGCTCACTGGCAGAAGGACGACGCGTTGCTTGGCGCGTTGAACACGTTGCCGGACGCGCTTCAGAGCGCCGGCAAGCTCAACTGGTCGAAAGCCGTGGACGAACTGCGCGGCATCGAACGCATGATCGTGATTGGCCGTGGTCTGGGTCTCGCGATTGCGCAGGAAGCCGCGCTGAAATTGAAAGAGACGTCCGGCATTCAGGCTGAAGCGTTTTCGAGCGCCGAAGTGCGCCACGGTCCGATGGAACTGATCGACCGCGACTATCCGCTGCTGGTGTTCGCACCGCGCGGCCCCGAGCAGGCCGGCCTGCTGCAACTCGCGCGCGACATGCAGGCGCGCGGCGCGCGCGTGCTGCTCGCGGCGCCGGGCGATGTGCCCGAAGCAACGCTGCCGCTTGCTACCACCGCTCATGCGGCGCTCGATCCGATCGCCGCGATCCTGTCCTTTTATGTGATGGCTGCCGGCCTTGCCGCCGCACGCGGGCGCAATCCTGACGCGCCACGCCATCTCAACAAAGTCACCGAAACTCACTGACGAGAAATCAGATGCGACGTGTCGAGGAGTCCCGCTTGATCAGCCATTCTGAAGGCCAAATTGTTTTGCTCGCGCCGATGACCGGTCCGGTCGTGCCGCTGGCGAATGTGCCCGACCCTGTGTTTTCGGGCGGCATGTTCGGCGATGGCATCGGCATCGATCCGCTCGAGGGGCGACTCGTCGCGCCGTGCGACGGCACGATCACCCATCTTGCACGCACCGGCCACGCGGTCACGCTCGCGACTGCCGAAGGCGTGGAGATTCTGCTGCACATCGGCATCGACACAGTCGAGCTGAATGGCCAGGGTTTCGCGCCGATGGTCGCGCAAGGCGCAACCGTGCGCACCGGCGACATCCTGATCGAATTCGATCAGGACCGGGTTGCGCTGAACGCGCCGAGCCTCGTCTCGGTCATCGCGATCGCCAATTCGGATGCGTTCGAAATCGTCGAGCGGGCGCCGGGCGGCATGCTGAAGGCCGGCGAAACGCCGCTACTGGTGCTGCGTGCTCGCGGTGGAGAGGCGGCGCAGGCATCGCGCAAGGCGAGCGCTACCAACATAACCGAGGAAGCGCGTCAGCAAGTCACGCTGATTCACGCAGGCGGTCTGCACGCACGGCCCGCCGCGCGCGCTCGTGAAGCGGCGCGCGGTTTCGATGCGCGTGTCGAAGTGCGTTACGAAGGCCGCAAGGCGGCGATCGAGAGCGTGGTCGGTCTGCTAGGCCTCGGCGCGGGCGAAGGCGCGACGGTCGAGTTGCTCGGCGTCGGCCCGCAAGCCAAAGCCGCGATCGAAGCGATCGCCCACGAATTGACACGTGAAGCGCACGGCGAAGTCGAAGAAAAGCCGGCACGTCAAAGCTCGCCGGCGCCGCAAGCCGTTGCCCACGCAGCGGGTGAAGCGCTCGCGCCGAATACGCTCGCGGGCGTGTGCGCGGCGCCGGGCGTCGCGGTCGGCAAGCTGGTGCGTTGGGACGATGCGGATATCGATCCGCCGGAAAAGGCGAATGGCACGTCGGCGGCTGAAAGCCGTCTGCTCGATAAGGCGATTGCCACTGTCGACGCCGACCTCGGCACAACCGTGCGCGATGCTTCGCAGCGTGGCGCGGTAGGTGAGGCGGGTATCTTCGCCGTACATCGTGTGCTGCTCGAAGATCCGACCCTGGTCGACGCCGCGCGCGATCTGATCAGTCTCGGCAAGAGCGCCGGTTTTGCGTGGCGCGAAGCGATCCGTGCACAGATCGCGATCCTGACGAATATCGAAGACGCGTTGCTCGCGGAACGTGCCGCCGATCTGCGCGACATCGAAAAACGCGTATTGCGCGCGCTCGGTTATACGAATGCGGCGGCGCGCACGCTGCCGGACGAAGCGGTGCTGGCGGCTGAAGAGTTCACGCCTTCCGATCTTTCCACGCTGGATCGTTCACGCGTCACGGCGCTCGTGATGGCGCGCGGCGGAGCGACCTCGCATGCGGCGATTCTCGCGCGTCAGGCCGGCATTCCGGCGCTGGTGGCGGTCGGCGATGCATTGCATGCGATCCCTGAAGGTACGCAGGTCGTGGTAAACGCCACGACCGGCCGCCTCGAATTTGCTCCGACCGAACTCGATGTCGAACGCGCCCGTCTTGAACGTAGCCGCCTGGCCGGCATGCGCGAAGCGAATCGCCGCACGTCGCAACAAGCCGCGGTCACTGCGGACGGCCGCGCGATCGAAGTCGCCGCCAACATCGCCACGCTCGACGACGCAAAAACCGCCGTCGAAAACGGTGCCGATTCCGTCGGTCTGCTGCGCACCGAACTGCTGTTTATTCATCGCGCCGCCGCGCCGACCACGGACGAACATCGCCAGAGCTACCAGGCCATCGTCGATGCATTGAGCGGCCGCACCGCGATCATTCGCACGCTGGACGTCGGCGCGGACAAGGAAGTCGACTATCTGACGCTGCCGCCCGAACCGAATCCGGCGCTTGGACTGCGCGGCATCCGCCTCGCACAGGTGCGCCCGGATCTGCTCGACGACCAGTTGCGCGGTCTGCTGGCGGTGCAGCCGCTCGGCGCCGTGCGCATCCTGCTGCCGATGGTGACCGATGTGGGCGAGCTGATCCGCATCCGCAAGCGCATCGACGAATTCGCCCGTGAAGCGGGCCGTACGGAACCGATCGAAGTTGGCGTGATGATCGAAGTGCCGTCGGCCGCGTTGCTCGCCGATCAACTGTCGCAGCATGCGGATTTCCTCTCGATCGGCACCAACGATCTGACGCAATACACGCTTGCCATGGATCGCTGCCAGGCCGACCTCGCCGCTCAGGCGGACGGTTTGCATCCGGCGGTGCTGCGTTTGATCGCAGCGACCGTGCAGGGCGCTAACAAGCATGGCAAATGGGTCGGCGTATGCGGCGCACTGGCGGGCGATCCCGTTGCCATGCCGCTGCTCGTTGGCCTCGGCGTGACCGAGCTTTCGGTTGACCCGGTGTCGGTGCCGGGCATCAAGGCGCGCGTGCGCAACCTCGATTATCAGCTGTGCCGCCAACGCGCCCAGGATGCCCTGGCGCTCGAATCGGCGCAGGCGGTAAGAGCAGTGAGTCGCGAAACCTGGCCTTTGGACTGAACCCCACACAGTCCGCAACCAGCTTCGCATTGTCAGGACGTAACGCTACAAAACTCAACGACGACAGTCGACAACGAGACAAGGATTGGAGGTGTCAATGGATGGGAATCCGTTTCTGAAGATTCAGCGCCTGGGCCGGGCGCTGATGCTGCCGATTGCGGTGCTGCCGGTTGCCGGCTTGCTGCTGCGATTGGGCCAGCCCGATGTGTTCAACATCAAGATGATCGCCGACGCCGGCGGCGCGATCTTCGACAACTTGCCGTTGCTGTTCGCAATCGGCGTGGCGGTCGGCTTCGCGAAAGACAACAACGGCGTGGCGGGTCTCGCGGGTGCGATCGGTTATCTGATCGAAATCGCGGTGATGAAGGACATCAACGACAAGCTCAACATGGGCGTGTTGTCCGGGATCGTGGCGGGTATCGTCGCGGGCTTGCTGTACAACAGGTACAAGGACATCAAGCTGCCCGATTACCTCGCATTCTTCGGAGGGAAACGCTTCGTGCCGATTGTCACCGGCGTGGTCTGTCTGGTGATCGGCATTGTGTTCGGCTACGTATGGCAGCCGGTGCAAGGCGTGATCGACACGGCCGGTCACTGGCTGACTACAGCGGGTGCGCTCGGCGCGTTCGTGTTCGGTGTGCTGAACCGTTTGCTGCTCGTCACGGGTCTGCATCACATCCTCAATTCGCTGACGTGGTTCGTGTTCGGCACCTTCACGCCGCCGGGCGGTGCGCCGGTGACGGGCGATTTGCATCGCTTCTTCGCGGGCGACCCGACTGCGGGCACGTTCATGACGGGCTTCTTCCCGGTCATGATGTTCGGTCTGCCGGCCGCGTGTCTCGCGATGTATCACGAAGCACCGAAAGAGCGCCGCGCGATGGTGTTCGGCCTGCTCGCGTCGATGGCGCTCACCTCGTTCCTGACGGGCGTGACCGAGCCGATCGAATTCAGCTTCATGTTCCTCGCACCGGTGCTGTATGCGATCCATGCGGTGCTGACGGGCTTGTCGCTGGCAATCTGTTCGGCACTCGGGATTCACCTCGGCTTCACCTTCTCGGCTGGCTTTATCGACTACGTGCTGAACTACGGCCTGTCGACCAAGGGCTGGTGGGCGATTCCGATCGGCGTCGTGTACGCGGTGGTGTACTACGGGCTGTTCCGCTTCTTCATCCGCAAGTTCAATATGGCGACGCCGGGCCGTGAACCCGCCGCGGAAGAAGAACAGATCGAGTCGTTCGAGGCTGGCGGTTTTGTGTCGCCGGTTGCGGGCGCCGCGGTGCCGCGTGCGCAGCGTTATATCGCTGCGCTGGGTGGTGCGTCCAATCTTTCTGTGGTGGATGCCTGCACGACGCGTCTGCGTCTGTCGGTGGTCGATGCCAACAAGGTCTCGGAAAGCGAGCTGAAGACGATCGGCGCGCGCGGCGTGCTCAAGCGCGGTGCGACCAACGTGCAGGTGATTATCGGACCGGAAGCGGACATCATCGCCGATGAAATTCGCACGGTGATTGCGCAAGGCGGCGGTGCTGCGGTGAAGCCGGCGGTTGCGGCCGCGCCTGCTGTTGCTGCGGCTCCGGTGGCGGCTGCAAGCGGTGCCCTGAGCGGTGCGCTCGATCCGGACCCGATGCGTTGGCTCGCCGTGTTCGGCGGCGCGGGCAACGTCGTGTCGCTGGACGCGGTGGCGGCAACGCGTCTGCGGATCGTGGTTCGCGATCCGTCGGCGGTTGATCGTCAACGTCTCGCTACGCTCGACACGGCGTGGGTTTCGGCCGACACGTTCCATATCGTAGTGGGTGACGCCGCCCAGCGCTACGCCGCACAACTGGCGACGCGTCTGTCGCCCGGTGCAGGGGCAGGTACGGCGCCGCAACCCGCGTAATCGCATCGAGGCTTCGAGCTGAGTTGACTTCGGTCTTCCGTCGAGCTTCGGCTAAATAAGGACGCGAGTAAAAAAAGCGGCACCTTGGATCAAGGTGCCGCTTTTGCGTTTACCGGTGCTCAACCGGCAATGGATGCATCAACGTGCTTTCTGCTTGCCCGCTTCCAGAGGCCGGCGCGATTCCAGCCACATCACGTTGATTACGCCGAACGCCAACGCCACGCCAATGCCGAGAAGCCAACTGAAGTACCACATCGCAAACTCCTGTTATCCGTATTCCTGATCAATACATCGAATGATGATTTTCCTTGAGCGCCGCGGCGGTCACCTTGCCTCGCATCACGCGATACACCCAGCTCGTGTAGATCAGCACGATCGGCAGGAAGACGATCACAGCGATCAGCATGATCTGCAGCGTCATGCGGCTTGAGGTCGAATCCCATACCGTGAGACTGCTGCGGCCGTCGAGCGAGGAGGGCATGATGAACGGGAACATCGAGAAACCCGCCGTCAGAATCACCCCGGTGATCATCAGCGAGGTCGACAGGAAGGCGCTCTTTTCAAAGCGCGAGCGCGCCAGCAACAAGGCGAGTACGCCACCGGCAAGGCCAGCCACCGGCGCGGCCACCATCCACGGATAGTGCGCGTAGTTGTTGAGCCATAGGCCAGGCGCGCCGATCACGTTCTTCAGCAGCGGATTGGCGACCGTATCGAGCGGCGCGGCGTCGACGATCTGATAGCCGCCGATCATCGTGGCGATAAGCGCGCCCGCGAGCAGGAACAGCACCACGGCGGCGAGCGATGCGATCCGCAGCGCGAGCGATGCACGCTCGGCGACGATGTCGTCCGCTTTCATCTTCACGAAGGCCGCACCGTGCGCGGCCAGCATCGACACACTGACGAGCCCGCACAGCACGGCGAACGGGTTGAGCAGTGCGAAGAAACCGCCGTGATATGTGACGCGCAGGTCGGTGTCGAACGAGAACGGCACGCCTTGCAGCAGGTTGCCGAACGCCACACCGAACACCAGCGCCGGCACGAACCCGCCGACAAACAACGCCCAATCCCACGCGCTGCGCCAGCGCGGGTCTTCACGTTTGCTGCGGTAGTCGAAGCCGACCGGCCGGAAGAACAGTGAGAACAGCACCAGCAGCATCGCGAAGTAGAAGCCCGAGAAGGACGCGGCGTACACCAGCGGCCATGCGGCGAACATCGCACCGCCCGCGGTGATGAGCCACACCTGATTGCCTTCCCACGTTGCGCCGACCGTGTTCACGACAATGCGCCGCTCCGCATCGGTTTTGGCGACGAACGGCAGCAGAATCGCCGCGCCCATGTCGAAGCCGTCGGTGAGCGCGAAGCCGATCAGCAGCACGCCGATCAACACCCACCAGATCAGTTTGAGGGTTGCGTAATCCATGATGATCTTTCCCTTGGAACAGAGTGGCGGCGAATCAAGCGGCCGTGTTGGTCGGCAGCGGCTGATTCAGCGGCTGTTCGTGGTGATAGCGCCCGGTGTGCAGCGACGAAGGCCCGAGTCGTGCGTACTTGAACATCAACATGATTTCGATGATGAACAGTACCGTGTAGAACACAACGAAGCCGCCAATGCTCAGGTAGAGATCGCCCGGCGTCAGGCTCGAGGCGGACAAGGCGGTCGGCAGAATACCGGCAATGGTCCACGGCTGACGGCCCACTTCGGCGACGATCCAGCCGAACTCAGCCGCAAGCCACGGCAATGGAATGGCCCATACGGCCCAGCGCAGGAACCAGCGGCGCTTCTCCCGCAGCAGCGAGCGCTGCGCGCAGAACCAGAACGCCAGCACGAAGGTCGCGAGGAACAGGATGCCGAGGCCGACCATCAGGCGGAACGAGAAGAACACGGGCGCCACTGGCGGGATGGTCTTTTTGGCGGCCTGCGCGATCTGATCCGGCGTGGCGTCGGTGACGTTCGGCGTGAACTGCTTGAGCATCAGGCCGTAGCCGAGATCGTTTTTGTGCGCGTCGAAAGCGGCCTTGGCTTCGTCCGTGGCGTCGCCGAGCTTGAGCTTCTGCAACGCAGCGTAAGCGAGCATACCGTTCTTGATGCGCACTTCGTTCTGCGCCATCAGGTCTTTCAGGCCGAGTACCGGTTCGTCGATCGAGCGCGTGGCGATCAGGCCGAGCGCATACGGAATGCGGATCGCATAGTCGGTGCGTTCTTCCTTCTGGTTCGGAATGCCGAAGATCGTGAACGGCGCGGGCGCGGGGGCTGTTTCCCATTCGGATTCGATGGCGGCCAGCTTGACCTGCTGAACTTCGCCGGTGCGATAACCGGATTCGTCGCCAAGCACGATCACGCATAACGTCGAGGCCAGACCGAAGCCGGCGGCGATAGCGAACGAGCGCAACGCAAACTCGGTGTCGCGGCGTTTCAACAGATACCACGACGACACACCGAGCACGAACATCGAAGCAGTCACATAGCCGGCCGATACGGTGTGTACGAACTTAACCTGGGCGACCGGATTGAACAGCACCGAGAAGATGCTGTCGAGTTCCATTCGCATGGTCTGGTAGTTGAAGGTGGCGCCGACCGGATTGTTCATCCAGCCGTTGGCCACCAGAATCCACAGCGCCGACAGGTTCGAGCCAAGTGCCACGAGGAACGTGACGATCACATGCTGAACTCTCGAGAGCCGCTTCCACCCGAAGAAGAACAGGCCGACGAAGGTCGACTCGAGGAAGAACGCCATCAAGCCTTCAACGGCCAGCGGCACGCCGAAGATGTCGCCGACATAGTGCGAGTAGTACGACCAGTTGGTGCCGAACTGGAATTCCAGCGTAAGACCGGTGGTGACGCCCATTGCAAAGTTGATGCCGAACAGCTTGCCCCAGAACTGGGTCATGTCCTTGTAGATCTGCTTGCCGGTCATCACATAGACCGACTCCATGATGACGAGCAACCAGGACAGACCGAGCGTGAGCGGCACGAACAGAAAGTGATAAAGCGCCGTGATGGCGAACTGGAGGCGCGACAGTTCTACGACTTCGCTAACGGGCATGTTGATCACCTTGGGAGGGAGACGGGCCAGGCACGGACAGCAGCGCCTGTGCGACTTGAGCGGGCGGCAGCGACATATGCTCCGCCTGCGGATGATTGAAGAACGCGTACTTGAGCACCATCAGTAATGCGAATTTGATGGCGAGGACGATGGCGATATCCCGCGCCAGCGTCGGACCGCGCGCCCAGGCGCCGAACCGTTTGCGCAGGCTCGGGCGAGGGTTGCTATTGCGATTGAGGGCTATGGTCATGATCGGTCGAAGGCAACTTCGCGCCGGTGAATCCGGCTGGATCCAGGCCGCCTGGGCGGTCTGGCAAGTGCATCTTAATTTTAGGATCGATGACCCTGTACGCATAAGTCGACGCTGCGGCATTGGGTCGCGAATGTCAGCGCGTGCGAACAGTATTGCTATGAGGTTTGTGATACGTCAAGAAACAGATGTTTGATAGACATGTTCTTGAGTGAGGCGAGGGGCGTCGCGATTGAGTGCGAGCCTGATTGAGCGGGCACAAAAAAGCCCTGCCTTCTTGCGAGGGCAGGGCTTTGCGGCTAGCCGATACGCACCGGACTAGCCAGTACGACCAAATGTTTAAGTCCTGGCTTTTAAGCCTTACGCATATTCGGCTAATGCGCCACGCATTTTCTTCATTGCGCTCGCCTCGATCTGGCGAATACGTTCAGCCGATACGCCGAATTCGTCGGCCAGTTCATGCAGCGTGGAGCCACCCGAACCGTCGTCTTCCACCTTCAGCCAGCGTGCTTCGATGATGCGGCGGCTGCGGGCGTCCAACGCATCTAGCGCGCTCGCGATACCGTCGCTTTGCAGCTTGTCGCGCTGACGCGAAGCCAGTACGGCAGTCGGCTCGCTATGCGAGTCGGCGAGGTAAGCGATCGGCGCGTACGACTCTTCGCCGTCTTCGACCTGACCTTCCAGCGCGATATCGCCGCCGGACAAGCGCGTTTCCATCTCGGCCACTTCTTCGCGCTTCACGTTAAGCTCCTGGGCGAGACCTTCGATCTCGTCCGGCGTGAATGCGCCAAGGCCCTGCTTGTGGCTGCGCAGGTTGAAGAACAGCTTGCGCTGCGCTTTGGTGGTGGCGACCTTCACCATCCGCCAGTTGCGCAGAATGTATTCGTGGATCTCAGCCTTGATCCAGTGCATGGCGTACGACACGAGCCGTACGTTCTGCTCCGGATCGAAGCGCTTCACGGCCTTCATCAGGCCGATATTGCCTTCCTGGATCAGGTCGGCGTGCGGCAGTCCATAACCGAGGTAATTGCGCGCGATCGAGACGACCAGCCGCAGGTGCGACAGGACGAGGCGGCGTGCGGACTCAAGGTTGTCCTGCTCGCGAAATTCGGTGGCGAACTGGCGTTCTTCCGCCGGCGTCAGCATCGGAATCCGATTTACGGCCTGGATGTAGGCGTCGATATTGCCCAGTTGACCGGGCAGCAGCGAGGAATGCGAGAGCGCCAGCGCACCTGCCGAAGCGGCCTTAGCCGACGACGGGCTCAAAGTACTCGGAAGGGTCATTGCATGGCTCACGTAGGAAACTCCTTTGGAATCAGACAAAAGCGTATTCAGTTAACGACTCCAGCGTTGGATGTTAGCACTCTGATTTGCCGAGTGCTAATACTTAGAAGCCGTAGGGGCATCCAAGTTCCGCAAATTCCTATTGAAATTTAGACTTTGATAGCCAATTGGAGGCGGCGCACTAGATTTCAAGAGAGCGTAGGATTTTCCTAACAAAGCGCTTGCGCTCTCATAAATGACCGATTTTTTCTAAAACGGAAGCGACTAATTGCGAAAATTTGCGTTTCTTCATACTAAGCACCAGATGTACATTGTCTCTAAAATAAGGGTTGTGGTCCCTGATCAACGTTCGGCTAGCTTTCGGGTGTCCGATGAAGAACAAAAAGAATGCGTTGCGTGGTCTGACTGTAAAAGGCGTTTCGGCGGCTATTCTGCTTGCTGCTTCAGGATTGGCTGCGGCTGACCAGTTTGGCGTGCAGATTGCCGGCGGCGTTGGCGATCACCACATTAAAAAACTCGATCTCGGCTTTGTTTGGGATCCGAATCTGACCTGGTGGCAGATCGGCGACTGGCACTTTGCGCTGATCGGCGAAGCGCACGTGGCCTGGTGGCACACCAACGAAGGGAATGTGCACGAAAACATCGGGGAGATCGGTGTGACGCCGATCATTCGCTTCATCAAGGCTTCTGGACCGATTCGCCCTTATGTCGAAGCGGGCGCCGGTGTTCGCCTCCTGACGAGTCCCAGAATTTCTTCTGACCTCACGCTCGCCACAGCGTTCCAGTTCGCCCCCATGGCGGGCGTCGGCCTGCAATTCGGCAGCCACCAGCAGTACGAGGCCGGCTATCGCTTCCAGCATATTTCCAACGGCGGTATCAAAGAGCCCAATCCTGGTATAAATTTCCACCAGCTATATTTGCAATATAACTTCTGACGACCGAGGCCACGTTCGGCTTACCGGTGCAAGGGGCTGAGCAATGGCGGCAAAGATAATCGAAGCGATTCGCGGGCTGGAGCGAGAACGCTTTCGTGCGATGGTCGACGGTGACGGGCAGTTGCTCGACACGCTGCTCGCGGACAACGTGAGCTACGTCCACACGAACGGCAAGCGCGAAACGAAGCGACAGTTCATCGACGGTATCACGGCCGGGCGCCGCCGCTATCGGCAGATCGAGGTGCAGTCGCAAGAGGTGCTGCCGGTGGGGCGCGAGACCTGCGTCGTCACCGGTCGCGCGTTGATCGAAATGGAGGCGAATAACGGGGCGCTGCTGTTTCCGATCGCGTACACGGCGATTCACACCCAGGAAGACGGGCAATGGCGTCTGATCGCGTGGCAGGCGACGCGTTGCGCGATCGAGTGAGAGTGAGCCTTTTGAGCTCACCGTATTTCGCCGCATCGCACCGGTTACGCCTTGTGAGCGCCCGGTGGGCACAAGCCAGCGGGTTGCGCCGCGTGTGCTGACTTGTGGCGCCCCGTTTCAGGCCGCTCAGGCGGCTGCGCGTTGCAGATCCTCATCGCTCCACACCGGCCTATGCGCCGCATCCCCCGCGTACGGGTGTCGCGGATGCACCGGAATCTGGTTGCAGCGCTCAACCACGCGCCGCACCGCGCCAAGATCGGAGAAGTCGAGGCGTGAATCGACGCCCTGCGCGTGAAGGTTCATCGCAACCGTAACGAGGTCCACGTTGCCGGTGCGCTCGCCATTGCCGAACAGACATCCTTCAACGCGATCCGCGCCCGCCAGCAGCGCCAATTCCGTAGCGGCCACGGCGGTGCCGCGGTCGTTATGCGGATGCACCGACAATACGATGCTGTCGCGGTAGCTGAGATTGCGGTCCATCCATTCGATCTGGTCGGCGAACACGTTGGGCGTCGCGGCCTCGACGCTCGCAGGCAGGTTGATGATCATCTTGTGATCGCGCGTGGGCCGCCATGTCTGCGCGACCGCGTCGCATACTTCGCGGGCGTAGGGGAGCTCGGTCGTGTTGAAGGTTTCGGGCGAATACTGGAAGGTCCAGTGCGTACCGGGCCGCGCCTGGGCGTGCTCCTTGACGATGCGCGTGCCTTCCACCGCGAGCGCCTTGATCTGCTGCTTCGACTGGTTGAAGACGATCTTGCGAAACGACGGGCAGATCGCGTTGTACAGATGCACGATGGCGCGCGGTGCGCCTTCGAGCGCTTCGAACGTGCGCGCGATCAGTTCAGCGCGCGAGGGCACGAACACTTCGATCGTCACGTCGTCGGGAATGCGCTTTTCTTCGATCAGTTTGCGGACGAAATCAAAGTCGGTTTGCGAGGCCGACGGGAAACCGGCTTCGATCTCCTTGAAGCCGATCGCCACTAGCATTTCGAAGAATTCGAGCTTTTGCGCGGCATTCATCGGTTCGATCAAGGCCTGATTGCCGTCGCGCAGATCGGTGCTCATCCAGATCGGGGCCTGGTTGATCGTGCGGCTCGGCCATTTACGGCCGGTGAGGCGCACAGCGGGGAAGGGGCGGTATTTCTCAGCGGGATTGCGCAACATGTTGAGCCTCGTTCGTTGTGTCGTATGCGAAAGGGTGTGGCCTCGAGCGGCTGGCGCGCTGCCACGAATGCACGGCGCGCCAGCCGGTGGCTAGCGGCAATAACGAACGGGCGCGAACGAATCCCGTCGTGTTGACGGCGAAAACGAACGTGGATGCTGCCCATGTGACGTGCATTGGATCCTCGCGCTTCGTCCGAACGGTAAACGGACGAATGCAAACGACTACAGGTTGTGAAGAACTACGGTTGGGGGTGAAACGGGAACTGCGGAACTGCTGTGAGGACCGCGCTTTGGGCAACGTAAGCTGCCAACGCGCGGCGCTACGCCTGGCTTACGCTAGACGTAGCGATAGGGGCCGCGCTAGGCGGCCGGAGGTAATTCGGAGGGTGTTCGGAAGGGAACGCATAGGTCTAATGTATGACGGCTTGCAGCGGCCTGTCAACCCGCGCTCGTCATCTACTGCGTGCGAGTACGGCGTGTGCGCGCGGCGGCGCAAGCGCTGCGTCGCACTTGCGCCGGGCACGTTGCGCGGGCGCTAGGCGGGCATTTGCGCGACATCCACGATCAACTCCACCTGCCGTTCGATCGCGCTCGGCACGGGCGCTTCGCCGCGCAGCACGGCATTGATCCACGCGGCCGTCGTCGCGGCGTCGCGGGCTTCGGGCAAGTCGACTTCCGGCGCGTCGGGCGACGAGCGCTCATGCGGCACGCGCGTTTCGCAGATGCCGTCATGCAGCCAATCCACTTGCACCTGGCGCCGTGTGTCGGCCACCGCTTCGCCTTCGGTGCCGCGCGCGAGCAGGGCGCCGCCTGCTGCGGCGTCCGGGTGCGTATTGAACAACTGCGTGAGACTGTCACGGTAGGGCGGGTGCGTGTAATTCACGAGCCGCAGCCCCGCGGGCGCGAACGGTTGCAGGATTTTCACCAGCGTGTGGGTGGAATTGCGCACGCCCATTCGCCGACGCAACGAAAGAAGGCGCGCGAGCTTAGGTGCCAGGACGTCGATCGGCGCGAACGCGAGGCGCCGTTCGGCGAGACCGTCTTCGATATCGGCGTGCGATTGCGCGTGCGGGATCTGCAGATGCGTGAAGATTTCGGCGCTTGTCACGCGGCCCGGATCTTCGGTGACGCCATGCACCAGCACCGGCACCCCCTCGCGCGCCAGCAGCAGCGCCAGCAGCGGCACCAGGTTGGGCTGCTTGCGCGCGCCGTTGTAGGTCGGGATCGACACGGGCCGGAACGCCGCACGCGGCAAATGAACCGGCTCGAACGATGCATGCGCGCCGGCCAGCATGGCGGCGAGTTCGTCGGCGGTTTCGCCCTTCACGCGATACGCGAGCAGCACGGCGCCGAGCTCGAGTTCGGCCACGCGGCCGTCGAGCATCGCGGTGTAGAGCGCGCGCGTGTCCTCGGCGGTCAGCGCGCGGGCGCCGTTCGGGCCGCGGCCGATTTCCTTGATATAGCGGGCGCAGGGGAACGGAGTGACGGTGTCGGCGGAGTCGGTCATCGGGTGCAATGGGACGAGGGCGTATCACCTTAGGGCGGTCGGCCACGGTACTTAAAGGACACTATTTGGTGTGAGTATCGCATCTATGGCGATCAGACGGTCCGACGAGCCGGCGACCCGCGATCCGGCAACCCCGCGAGACGATGCGCCGGGACCGTCGGTCCGCGCATGCCCGTGCCGATTGGCTGCAGCGCGCTTTGCCGCGCGTTACACTCGATGCTTTATCGCCGCGCGCGCGGCACAATCCAGAAAACGGAGAACGGGATGAGTTACGTGTTTGCACCCGCACCGGTGGTCGCGGTGCCGGTCGTGGGGTCCAGCGAGCAGTTCGCGGTGCGTCGCATCTACTGTGTGGGTCGCAACTACGAGGCGCACGCGCGCGAGATGGGGCACGATCCCGACCGCGAACCGCCGTTCTTCTTTGCCAAGCCGGCCGACGCCGTGCTGTATGTCGCGCCGGGCGCGACTGGCGAATTCCCCTATCCGTCGCTATCGAAAAATGTCCACTTCGAGATGGAGCTGGTGGCGGCTATCGGCAAAGGCGGCAAGGACATTCCGGCCGAAAGCGCACTCGACCACGTGTACGGCTATGCGCTCGGTCTCGACATGACGCGCCGCGATCTGCAGGCCGAAGCGAAGAAACTGGGCCGTCCGTGGGATACCGCGAAGGGCTTCGACCACTCGGCGCCGCTCGGTCCGATTCATCCGGTAACGACGGTCGGCCATGTCGACAAGGGCGCGATCTGGTTATCGGTGAACGGCGAGGAAAAACAGAATTCGGACGTATCGCAACTGATCTGGTCGGTTGCCGAGACGATCGCCTATCTGTCGACGCTGTTTGAACTGCAACCGGGCGACCTGATTTTCACCGGCACACCGGAGGGCGTCGGCGCCGTAGTGCCGGGCGACCTCATGAAGGGCGGTGTGGACGGGCTCGGCGAGCTCAGCGTACGCGTCGTCTGAAGCGCGGCTGGAGGAGACCCATAACATGAAGCTTTACAGCTACTTCCGCAGTTCGGCGTCTTATCGCGTGCGTATCGCCCTGAACCTGAAGAACCTGCCGTACGACTACGTGCCGGTGCACCTCGTGCGCGACGGTGGCGAGCAGTTGAAGCCCGAGTACCGCAAGGTGAATGTGGATGGCATCGTGCCCACGTTCGTCGACGGAAACAACGTCATGCCGCAGTCGCTCGCGATTATCGAGTATCTGGAGGAAACGCATCCGGAGCCGCCGCTCCTGCCCGGCCCGCCGGCCGACCGCGCTTATGTGCGCGCGGTGGCGTTGCAGGTGGCGTGCGAGATTCATCCGCTGAATAATCTGCGCGTGCTGAAGTACCTGAAACACACGCTGCATGTCGACGATGATGCGAAAGACGCGTGGTACAAGCACTGGGTCGAAGCGGGTTTTGCGACGCTCGAGGCGCATCTGGCAGGCGATCCGCGCACCGGCAAGCTGTGCTTTGGCGACACCCCGACGTTGGCCGATGCGTGTCTGATTCCGCAGGTGTTCAACGCACAGCGCTTCAAGGTCGATACGGCGAAGTTTCCGACCATTCAGCGTATCTACGATCACGCAACGCAACTTGACGCGTTCGCTCGTGCAGCACCGGGTGTTCAACCCGACGCGGAATAATCCGGTGGTCTGAATGAAAAAAGGGCGCTCGAAAGAGCGCCCTTTTTGCTGGTTTCGCGACGAATGCCGCGAGGCTCAACCGCCCAGCAACGCATCCGAAAACTCTTCCGCGCTGAAAGGCTGCAAGTCCTCCACCTTTTCGCCGACGCCGATGAAGTACACCGGAATCGGACGCTGGCGTGCGATTGCCGCGAGAATGCCGCCCTTCGCCGTACCGTCGAGTTTGGTGACGATCAGGCCGGTGAGGCCGAGCGCGTCGTCAAAGGCCTTCACTTGTGCGAGCGCATTCTGGCCGGTGTTCGCATCGATCACCAGCAGCACCTCATGCGGCGCGCCTTCTTGCGCCTTGCCGATCACGCGTTTCACCTTGCGCAGTTCTTCCATCAGATGCAACTGGGTTGGCAGACGGCCGGCCGTGTCCGCCATCATGACGTCGATCTTGCGCGCCCGCGCGGCGCCCACCGCGTCGAAAATCACGGCGGCCGGATCGCCGCTTTCCTGCGACACCACCGTCACGTTGTTGCGCTGGCCCCAGATCGCGAGCTGCTCGCGTGCCGCGGCGCGGAAGGTGTCGCCTGCAGCCAGCAGCACTGACTGATCGAAACTTTGCAAATGCTTGGCGAGCTTGCCGATGCTGGTGGTTTTGCCCGCCCCGTTCACGCCCGCGATCATCACGACCAATGGTTGGGCGCGGCCGAGCATCAGCGATTTTTCCAGCGGCTTCAGCAGGTCGATCAACAGCGTGCGCAGCGCCGCTTTCACCTGCTGCGGATCGGTGAGACGCTCGGTGCGCACTTTCTCGCGCAACGATTCGAGCAGGAACTCGGTGGCCTCGACGCCGGCATCTGACATCAGCAGCGCGGTTTCGAGCTCTTCGTACAAATCCTCGTCGATCTTCGTGCCGACGAAAATGCCGGTCAGGCTCGAACTCGTTTTCGACAGACCGGTCTTCAGGCGAGTGAGCCAGGAACGCTTGGCGCTCGCGTCCTGCTGAGGCGGCGGGACGATTTCGACGGTTTCGAGCGCGGCCGCTTCAGGTTCATTGGTGGACGGCGCGGCAGCCGGTTGAGTATCGACGCTAGCGGGCATAGCCGGCCGAGGCGCGGGAGGCGTGGCGGGCGCAATCGGCACAGCCGGCGCCGCCGCGGTCTGCGATTCTTCTGGCGCGTTATCGGACTCTTTCGAACCCTTGAATCGTTTGAAAAAGCTGAACATGATCTGGCGTGGTGAGAGCGCGCGCCGATGCGCGCAGCCGGGACAAGCCCGTGGGAGCGGCAGACAGCGTTGCGATGCGGGATGCAAGGCGCTGGAAGCCGCACATTTTATCAGGCGCGCCGCCAGCCGTCGTATTGGCCGAACGGCCAGGCTGGACGCCGCGCGCCCCTGTGGTAACGTTGGCCCTCCAGCCCCCACGCATCGGCGCGCGGGGCCTTCTTATTACGTATTCGAAACTGCATGCCCCGTTCTGCTCCTTCACGCGCCCACGGCGCTTCGTCCAAAGGCGGCAAGCCGCACGCCATCCGTATCATTGGCGGCGACTGGAAGCGCACACCGCTGCCCGTGCTCGACCTCGACGGTCTGCGCCCCACCCCCGACCGTGTGCGCGAAACGCTGTTCAACTGGCTTGGCCAACGGCTGGACGGCCAGCGCTGCCTCGATCTGTTCGCCGGCAGCGGCGCGCTCGGCTTCGAGGCCGCCTCGCGCGGTGCGGCACAAGTGCTGATGGTGGAGCGCAACGCACGGGCCGCAAACCAGTTGCGCGCGAATCAGGAGCGCCTGGCGGCACGTACGATCGAAATCGCGGAAGCCGACGGTTTGCGCCTTGCCGCGAGTCTCGCGCCGGGCTCGTTCGACGTGGTTTTCCTCGATCCGCCGTTCGGTGACGACCTGCTCGACAAGGCGCTCGCACTGGCGGTGCCGCTGCTCAGCCCGGAAGGCTTTCTGTACGTGGAGGCGGGCGCTGCGCTTGAGCTAGAGGGGAACGAGACACTCGCCGGTTGGGAAATCGTGCGGCAAGGCAAAGCGGGCGCTGTCCACTTTCATTTGCTGCAGCGCGAAAATAAGGAATAATGCGCGTTCCAAAACAAGCGGCGGACAGGTTACTGTCACGCGTGCGGTCGGTGCCAAATGCGTCGCGTGGACGCTTTGACGTGCCCATTTGTCTGAAGAGAGGAGAAGTCTCATGGTAGTCGCCGTGTACCCGGGCACGTTTGACCCGCTGACGCGCGGTCACGAAGACCTCGTTCGACGCGCGTCGAGCATTTTCGACACGCTGGTGGTGGGCGTTGCCGACAGCCGCAACAAGAAGCCGTTTTTCACGCTGAAAGAGCGTCTCGACATCGCTCATGAAGTGCTCGGGCACTACCCGAATGTTCAGGTGATGAGCTTCAAAGGCCTATTGAAAGACTTTGTCCGCAGCAACAACGCGCGGGTGATCGTGCGTGGCCTGCGTGCCGTTTCGGACTTTGAATATGAGTTCCAGATGGCCGGTATGAACCGCTATCTGCTGCCGGACGTCGAAACCATGTTCATGACGCCGTCGGATCAATACCAGTTCATCTCCGGCACCATCGTGCGTGAAATCGCGCAACTGGGCGGCGACGTGAGCAAGTTTGTGTTCCCATCGGTCGAGAAATGGCTAAAGGAGAAGGTTGCTGCGTTGGATCCGAATGATGGTGTTTCGGCGGGACAACCGTAACCGGCGTAAACTAGCGGTTTGACGGATCAAAGCTGGCTGCGGCCAGCGCGAAGTGAGAGAAGTATGGCCTTGATGATTACCGACGAGTGCATCAATTGCGACGTGTGCGAGCCCGAGTGCCCGAACGACGCAATTTCGATGGGCGCGGAAATCTACGTGATCGACCCGAAGAAATGCACCGAGTGTGTCGGTCATTTCGACGAGCCTCAGTGCATTCAGGTGTGTCCGGTCGAGTGCATTCCGCGCGATCCTGAGCATCTGGAGACGGCGGAAGGTCTGATGGCGAAGTATCACGCGCTACAGGCTGCGAAGAGCGCCTGAGCGAGCGTTGGATGAGAGAAAAAAACGGCGAGGCGCCTGCCTCGCCGTTTTCTTTTGCGGCAACGTTTTGGGCTGCACGCCGGATTAGCCGATCGCTGACCGATCTCTATCCGACGTATCCGCTGAAGATGTCGCGCAGCGCATCCAGCAGAATGCCGCATTCCGCGTCGGTACCGACCGAGATACGCAGATGCTGGTCGATTCGCGCCGCCTTGAAGTGACGCACGAAGATTTCCTTTTCCCTTAGCCGTGCCACGAGCGTTGCGGCGTCGTAGCCGTCGTGGCGCGCGAACAGCAGATTCGCCGCCGACGGCACCACCTCGAAGCCCAGCGCTGTCAAGCCTGCCGCCAGCCGCTCGCGGCTCGCAATCACCTTGGTGCAGTTGTCGCGGAACCACGCATCGTCTTCGTATGCGGCGATGGCCGCGACTTGCGCCAGCCGGTCGAGCGGATACGAATTGAAGCTGTCCTTCACGCGGTTCAGTGCGTCGATCAGTTCCGGATTGCCGAACGCGAAGCCGACACGCATGCCGGCCAGCGAGCGGGACTTCGATACCGTCTGAATTACCAGCATGTTGGGATAACGGTCGATCAGAGCGACGGCTGATTCGGCACCGAAATCGACGTAGGCCTCGTCGATTACCACCACCGATTCGGTGTTTCTTGCCAACAGTCGCTCGATATCGGCGAGCGGCAGTGGTCGTCCGGTCGGCGCGTTCGGGTTCGGGAACAGTACGCCGCCGTTAGGCGCGGTGTAATCGTCGACATGGATGGCGAAATTGTCGTCGAGTGCGATAGTCCGATAGTCGATTTCGAAGAGCCGCGCGTAGGTCGGATAGAAGCTGTAAGTGATATCGGGAAACAGCAGCGGCTTGTCGTGCTTCAGCAAGGCCTGAAAAGTGAGCGCGAGCACTTCGTCCGAGCCGTTGCCCGCGAACACCTGCTCCGCGTGAATGCCGTGATAGGCGGCTACCGTTTCGCGTAACTTGTGCGCGCTCGGGTCGGGATAGCGCCGCAGCGACTCGCCCGCGGCGCCCAATTCCTGCCGGATCGCTTCCAGCACGCGCGGCGATGGCGGATAAGGATTTTCGTTGGTATTCAGCTTCACCGGATGCGCAACCGCGGGTTGCTCGCCCGGCACATACGGCGTCAGACGGTGGACGATGTCACTCCAGTAGCGGCTCAAGCGATTCTCCTGTCGATGGCGGTACGGCAAGTCGGGCAAGTCTGGCGATGTGGATGCGGTGGGTGAACCGGCTGTTCAGGGATTGCGATGCAATTGCATCATCGCCCGCTCGAGTTCGCCTTTGATGATTTGCGGCATCACGGCCAATGCCCGTTCGACCGACGCATCGATTACGTCCTGTTCTTCCCGCCGCGGCGGTTTCAGCACGTAATTGGCGACGTCCGGCTTGGCGCCGGCTCGCGCGCTTTCGGGAATCAGGTCGCGCGGATGGCCGATGCCGATCCGCAGCCGCCAGTACTGTTGCGAGGACAAATGCGCGGTGATGTCTTTCAGCCCGTTATGGCCGCCGCTGCCACCGCCGAGCTTCAGCTTGACGCTGCCTGGCGGCATGTCGAGTTCGTCGTGCGCGACCAGAATTTCGTCCGGAAGAATTTTGAAGAACTGTGCAAGCGCCACAACGGACTGCCCCGAGCGATTCATATACGTCTGCGGTTCCAGCAGATGCACTTCTTCGCCGTGAAGCCGGGCTTTCGCGTAGAAACCGTGGAAGCGCCGCTCGTCGCGCAGCGTCGTGCCTGCTTCGCGCGCCAGTTGATCGACCAGCCAGAAGCCGGCGTTGTGGCGCGTCGCGGTGTATTCAGCGCCCGGATTGCCGAGCCCGACGATCAGCTTGATCATGATTGCGTAGGTCCATCTGGCTCGGGCGTCGAATGCGGCCGAGCCGAAAAAAACCGAAAAAAAACCCGCCGGGGCGAACCTCGGCGGGTCACATCGACCGTTTCATTGAAACGGCTCGAGAGGATTGCTCGCTCAGTGCCAAAAGGCCTTAGGCAGCCGGCGTTTCGCCTTCGCTTGCAGCAGCGGCGTCGCCTTCAGCGATTGCGCCAGCCGGGATCGTTGCCGAAGCGACGACCGGGTTTTCTGCGTCAACGTGAGCAACCAGCGCCACGCCTGCCGGCAGGACGATGTCCTTGGCATGCAGCGATTGGCCCGCTTCGATCTTCGCCAGGTCCACTTCGAGGAATTCCGGCAGTGCCGACGGCAGGCACTCGATTTCGATTTCGTTGAGGACGTGCGAGATCACCGCGCTCGACAGCTTCACTGCCGGGTTGGTTTCCTGGTTCATGAAGTGCAGCGGCACCTTGGTGTGCAGCTTCTTCTTCGCGTCGACACGTTGGAAGTCCACGTGCAGCACGAGCTGACGGAACGGGTGGTATTGCACGTCACGCAGCAGAACCTGTTGCGACTTGCCTGCCACTTCCAATTCGAGGATCGACGAGTGGAAAACTTCTTTCTTCAGCGCGTGCCAAAGTGCGTTGTGGTCCAGTTCGACCAATTGCGTTTCAGCACCAGCGCCATATACGATGCCCGGGGTCTTACCCGAGATACGCAGGCGGCGGCTCGCACCCGTACCTTGCAAAGAACGCTCGAAAGCGACTACTTTCATGTTGAATCTCCAATGCACTGCCCGCGACCAGGCAGTAAAAACGGGGCCTCCAAGCCGTTATGGCTGAGGCCCCAGAACGATGGCACGAACCTTCGTTCGTTCATGCCAATTGTGCAAAAGCGCAGCGTGCGGTACTGCCATGCGCGCTGCGCCTTCGCAAATACTTAACTTTCAGCGAACAGCGACATCACCGAATCGCCGCGGCGAATCCGCGAGAACGTTTCGGCGAGCAAGCCGGCGCTGCTCAACGAACGGATCTTGGCGCACGAGCGGGCTTCTTCGCCGAGCGGGATCGTATCGGTGACAACGAGTTCGTCGAGTGCGGAAGCTGCAATACGCTCGCCTGCACCGCCCGACAGAACCGGGTGGGTGGCGTAAGCGAACACCTGCTTCGCACCGCGTTCCTTCAAAACTTGAGCTGCCTTGCAGAGCGTACCGGCGGTGTCGACCATGTCGTCCATGATCACGCAGGTGCGGCCTTCGACTTCACCGATGATGTTCATCACTTCGGCAACGTTCGCCTTCGGGCGGCGTTTGTCGATGATCGCGAGATCGCAATTCAGTTGCTTGGCCAATGCACGGGCACGCACCACGCCGCCGACGTCCGGCGAAACGACCAGCAGGTTCTCGTAGTTCTGCTTGCGCAGATCGCCGAGCAGCACGGGCGTAGCGTAGATATTGTCGACCGGGATGTCGAAGAAGCCTTGAATCTGGTCGGCGTGCAGATCCATCGTAATGATCCGCTCGACACCGGCGATTTCCAGCATGTTCGCCACGATCTTCGCCGAGATGGCGACGCGCGCCGAACGCGGGCGTCGATCTTGACGGGCATAACCGAAGTAGGGGATGGCTGCAGTGATCCGGCCGGCGGATGCGCGCTTGAGCGCATCGACCATGATCATCAGTTCCATCAGATTGTCATTCGCCGGCGCGCACGTGGATTGCAGGACGAAGACATCCTTGCCACGCACATTTTCCTGAATCTCGACCTGGATTTCACCGTCCGAGAAACGGCTAACCATTGCTTTGCCGAGGGGAATACCGAGGATTTTGACGACTTCCTGTGCAAGCGCGGGATTTGCGTTGCCAGTAAAAACCATCAGGCCGTCATGGCTGCTCATCGTGCACCTACTTCAGGCTGGGGGCGAGGGAAATGCGAGAATTTTTGGCAGGGGAGGAAGGAGTCGAACCTTCGAATGCCGGAATCAAAATCCGGTGCCTTAACCAACTTGGCGACTCCCCTACACTAACTTTGAGCTTCGCCGAACGAGGGAACGTTCGACGACGCAAAACTTATGACGCGAAAGCAAAGAGTGGATGCTGATCGAGACCTGCAGTCACTGCGCTGTTCCATTCGCTGGGCACTTTGGCTTGCGCCGCTTCTGCTTCAGCTTGACTACGGAACGCTGCAAATACACTTGCACCTGACCCAGACATCCGCGCTGGTGCGATGTTTTCAAACCATCGCAGCACTTGCGCTACTTCCGCGTATTTTCCCACGACAACCTGCTGCATGTCATTGCGACCAAAACTTTCTGGCCAGTCAGTGTTGCAGCTAAGTTCTGCAGGAAAGTCCGTAATTATGAGGGGTTTCGAATCTCTTGTCAACGCTTTTTCGGAAAAAATCGCTGCAGTCGGAACATGAACCCTCGGCGTTACGACCAGGAAATGACGCGGCGGCAATTGTACAACGTCTAAAGCCTCTCCGACACCCTGTGCGAACGCATTTTTCCCAAAAACAAAGAATGGCACGTCCGCGCCGAGTTTCAATGCTAGCGCCTGCAACTCCAGTCGCGGCAAATCGAGTTTCCAGAGACGGTTCAGCGCGAGCAGCGTGGTCGCCGCATCGGAGCTGCCACCGCCAAGGCCCGCGCCCATCGGCAGGCGTTTCTCGATTTCGATATCGACACCCTCGGGCGAGCCGGTATGCGCTTTCAGGAGCGTCGCCGCGCGCACAGTAAGGTCGTGCTCGGGCGGAACATCGGCGATTTCGGTGCTGCGCGTGATAAGGCCGTCGTCGCGCCGCTTGAAGTGCAGCGTGTCGCCCCAGTCGAGTAACTGGAAGACGGTTTGCAGTGTGTGATAGCCATCCGGGCGGCGGCCGGTGATGTGCAGGAAGAGGTTGAGTTTCGCTGGCGCGAGGCAATCGCGCAGCGAATCGGTCGTTTCAATCATGGGTTATGGCTACACGCGCCATCGCGACGCGGAAGAAGCGGTAAAGGTTGCGCGAACAGGCGCGATTACTGATCCAGCACGAGCTTGATGTCGAGCGGCGGTTCCGAGCGGCTCAGGTTCAGACGCTTCACGCCGGTGGCCGGTGCATCCGCATACGCCAGGTAGTCGATCGTCCAGCCGTCCTGCATGATCTGCTTCAGGCGCGAGGGCTGGTCCGGATCCTTCTCGGTCCTGGCGCGCGAAGTGGGGGCTGGCGAAGGCTGCAGCCAGTAGCGCAGTCCCTCGACCGGCAGCGCGAAGCCGAGTGCGTTCTGCATGAGTGTCGAGACGTTGTCGGCGGTGAGCGGTTGACGGTTCGGCAACTCGAGCGTGGCGGACGCAGGCGACGAGGTCACGATCGCCAATGTCTGGCCGAGCGGGTTGCGCAATTGCAAGGTGACCGTATCACCCGTTTCCTGCCAGGTGAAATTGCCGTAAGCATTGCGCTGCTGGCCGTTCTGATCGTTGTACTGGATCGCGAAACGGCCCTGATACGCGCGGCTCGTCTGCGCGGTGACGGCCGTCGCCGCATTCGACGTGGACGGCCCCTGCGGCTTCACCGATGCACAACCGGCTAACGCAACAACCGCTGCCGCTACGAATCCGAGCGCCGCGCCACGCGGCGCCCGGGGGAAGGAGATCAAGCGGGAAAGACGCATCAAAGATCGTTTACCTGAAGGCGTTGCAGCGTTTTGACTAGCGTGTCGTTGTCCGGTTCGAGCTTGCGCGCGTCACGGAAGGCGGCGCGAGCCTGATCCTGCGCGCCGGTTTTCCACAGCACTTCGCCGAGGTGCGCGCCGATTTCGGCGTTCGGCTGGAGGTCGTACGCTTTGCGCAGCAGCCTGATTGCATCTGTCGTATCGCCCATCCGGTACTTGACCCAACCGACGCTGTCCATGATGAAGGCGTCGTTCGGCGCCAGTGACGAGGCTTTCTCGATCAGCTTGTCGGCTTCCGGCAGGCGCTGATTACGATCGGCCAGCGAATAGCCCAGCGCGTTATACGCCTGCGGATTATCCGGCTGCGTCTGGATCAGCTTGCGCAGTTGCGCTTCCATGACATCGTAATGACCGGTCTTTTCGGCGGCCATCGCGTAGTCGTAGGTCAGATCGGGATCGTCGGGGAAGGCCGCCGTTGCTTGTTGCAGGCGTGTTTCCGCCTCCGGGTAGCGCTTCGCGTCGAACAGAATCGCCGCGTCGGTGCGGGCAATCAGCGCCTGGTCGCGCGGGTCGGGCGATTGCAGGCTGGCCAGCAGCTTGCGTGCGTCGTCAGTCTTGCCCTGCTTGGCGAGCAGTTGCGCCCGTGTGATCTGCGCCGGCATGAATTGCTGGCTCGACGGTGAAACCTTGTTCAACCAGTCGGTCGCCGCCGCTTCGTTCTTCTGTTCGAGCGACAGTTGCGCAAGATAGATATACGCCTGGCCCGGATCGGCCCCCGGCGTTTTCTCGGCTTGCTGCGCGTACTGGGTCAGGTAGGTTTGCGCGTCGGTGAAATTCTTCTGCTGGATCTTGATCAGCGCGAGCGCCATCAGCGGCGTGAGGTCGGCCGCGTTGTTCTTGTGCATGATCTCGAACTGCTTTTGCGCGTCGTCCAGACGGTCGCTCGCGAGATACATCTGGGCGAGCGCGAGACGGGCGTCATGCGATTTCGGATTCTGCTGCACATACTTTTCGAGCGATGCGATGCCTTCTTTGCGCTCCTCCGGCCCCATCTGCGACAGCATCAGTGCGGCCGGCAAATAGTCGGGCTTGAGCGTGAGCGCCTGTTCGAGCGACTTGCGCGCACCCGGCGCGTCGTCGGAAACGAGTTGCTGGCGTGCGATAGCCAGTTGCGCTTCCGGCCGGTTCAGGTCGTTTTTCAGCAGATCTTGCAGCACATGCAAACCGCCGATCCGGTTAGGACCGCGCGAGAGCAGCAACTGCAGCGCCAGAATTGCGCTGCCGCGATTGTCGGCCGGCACTTTCGCGAGTTCTCGCGCGAGGATCGGCGAGGCGTCGTCAGGCTTGCCTGACAAGACGAGCAGGGACGCGTCGAGTTGCGCGGCGCGTTCCGAATTCGGCGCATACTGCTGCCACAATTGCGCGGCGGCCAAAGCGTCCGACGGACTTTGCGCGGCCAGCGCGATTTCCGTGGCGCGTTGCGCCATGCGCGGGTCGTGCGTATCGCGGGCGAGCGCGAGGTAGGTTTGATAGGCGGGCGCCGGCTGGTCGCGTTGCAAGGCGACTTCGGCGGCGAGCACCTGGAATACGATCTGGCTGGACAGCGGCACATTCGGCAGCGACTTCTGGTCGTCCGCCGTTGCCGGGCCGAGCGGGTCCGGCAGCGTGACGGAAGTGTCATCCGAGTCGGGCGATGGATCCTGCGCGTGCGCGGGCACGGCAGCCAGTGCCCAGACGGCGAGCGCGGCGGCACCGAGCATACGGCGAGCGGACACGGCGTGCGGCACGCGGGATGCGCTAGCCGGGCGCTTCGAAAACAGCTTCACGAAGGACAAGTTCATGGAAATCCGTTCAATGTTTCGGACGATTGTAACGCGCTCGCTACAATAAGCGCACAACCACTCACGCAAGTTGCACACCAGTTAGACATGCCAGAGTTGCCAGAAGTTGAGGTTACCCGAAGGGGAATTGAACCGTATGTGTCCGGGCGCAAGGTTGAACGCGTCGATGTGCGCACGCCCGCGCTGCGTTGGCCGATTCCGGCGGACCTTGCGAAAACCTTGCGCGGCAGCGTGGTGCGCAAGGTCGAGCGGCGCGGCAAGTATCTGCTGTTCGAAATCGACGCCGGCTGGTTCATGGTGCATCTCGGCATGACCGGCACGCTGCGTGTGTTGCGTCATGTGCCGCATCCGCCGGCCGCGGCGAAACACGACCACATCGACTGGATTTTCGACGAATTCATTTTGCGCTATCGCGATCCACGCCGCTTCGGCGCGGTGCTGTGGCACCCGCGCGAAGCCGGCGACGTGCTCGAGCACCCATTGCTCGCGGGGCTCGGGGTCGAGCCGTTTTCGCCGGGTTTTTCCGGCGCGCTGATGCACCGGCTGACGCGCGGACGCAAGGTATCGGTGAAGCAGGCGTTGCTGGCGGGCGAGATCGTGGTCGGGGTGGGCAATATCTACGCATCCGAAAGCCTTTTTCGCGCCGGTATCCGGCCCGCCACCGCGGCGGGTCGCGTCTCGCTCGTGCGCTACGATTTGCTGGCGGACGCGGTGCGCGTCACGCTCGCCGCCGCGATCGAGAAGGGCGGCAGCACGCTGCGCGATTTCGTCGGCAGCGATGGCGAAAGCGGTTACTTCCAGCTCGACTATTTCGTCTATGATCGCGCGGGGCTGCCATGCCGTGTGTGTGGAACGCCGATCAAACAGATCGTGCAGGGGCAGCGCTCCACGTATTTTTGTCCCACCTGCCAGCGCTAATTTTCAATGCCATCTCGCTTACGCCCGTCTGCTCCGTCCGCTGCTCAAGCTTTCCCGCTTATGTCTGATTTTTCCGCGCGGCTGATTGCGTGGCAGCGCCAGCATGGCCGTCATGATCTGCCGTGGCAGAACACGCGTGATCCATATCGCATCTGGCTGTCGGAAATCATGCTGCAGCAGACGCAGGTGTCGACGGTGATTCCGTACTACGCAAGGTTTCTTGCGCGTTGTCCGGATGTCGCCTCGCTTGCCGCCGCGCCGGCGGACGATGTGATGGCCTTGTGGGCCGGCCTCGGTTACTACTCGCGCGCGCGCAATCTGCACCGCTGCGCGCAGGTGGTCGTCGAACAGCATGGCGGCGCGTTTCCCGCTTCTACCGATGAACTCGCGGAATTGCCTGGCATCGGCCGCTCCACGGCAGCTGCGATTGCCTCGTTCGCGTTCGGCGCGCGGGCCACGATTCTCGACGGCAACGTGAAGCGCGTGCTGGCGCGCGTATTTGGCGTCGAAGGTTTTCCAGGCGAAAAGAAAGTCGAGAATGCGATGTGGGCGCTGGCGGAATCGCTGTTGCCGTCCAACGCATCGGAAGACGATGTCAGTGCGTACACGCAAGGTCTGATGGACCTCGGCGCAACCTTGTGCGTGCGCGGCAAGCCGGATTGTCTGCGCTGTCCGTTCGCCGTCGACTGCGTGGCCAACGTGACCGGACGTCAGCGTTTGCTGCCCACGGCACGGCCAAAGAAGGCCGTGCCGACGCGCCGCACGTGGATGCTGGTGTTACGCGACGGCAATGCGGTGATGCTGGAAAAGCGTCCGCCGTCGGGCATCTGGGGAGGCTTGTGGAGTCTGCCCGAAGCCGCCGACGAAGCCGCGCTCGCCGAACGTGCGCGTGCTTTCGGCGGCGACGGAGCAGCTTCGCCGCTCGCACCGCTCACGCATGTTTTCACGCATTTCAAGCTGGATATCGAGCCGCGGCTGGTTGAACTGGATCGCAGCGCGAGTGCATTCTCCGCGCTAGGCGACGCGGATACCGCATGGGTCCCGCTGAGCGATCTTGACTCGTTCGGCGTGCCCGCGCCGGTGCGCAAACTGCTGGACGGCTTGCAGGGCTCGTTGATCTAGGCAATCACCGTAAAACGCACGTCACATCAAAGCAGTTGATGCTGCTGCATATAGTGATGAACCACGTCGATTCGCGCGCCTGCGTCCTGCAATTCCATTAGTTTTTGTCGTGCGCGAAGGGCAATCGGCAGAACTTCCGCGAGCCGGTTCGATACCCATGACGGATCTTCGAGCCTGAACGGCTCAGCGAACGGCAGGCTATCGGGATCCCGCTCTCTAATCGTAGCGATAATCCGTTCGAGCACTTCCGCGCACGCGCCGAATTTGGCCAGTTGCTCATTACCCTCGAGCGGAATGTCTTCTCCAAGCGGCTCGGCCATGCCTACGAGCAAGCCACTCGCCTCTACGCGATGCGATAGCAGGCGAAATCGTCGCGTGCCTCGTGCCCGAATCAACAGCATGCCGAACGCTTCGACATCGCACTCTTCGATTTCGGCGAGACAGCCAATTGCTTCGGGGACCGAAGGCTCTTCGGCACGTGCCACTTCGGCGCCGCTCTTCAGCAGACATACGCCGAACGGCGTCTTGTCACGCAGACAGTCGCGCGCCATATCGAGATAGCGCGCTTCGAAGATTTTCAGTGGCAGCAGTCCATCGGGAAACAGCACCGTATGCAGCGGAAACAGCGGCACATCGGCAAGCACAGTAGAAGAAGACATGGCGCAACGCTTCGAGTTGAGGCCGCGCGACGCGGCCGGTTAAGCCACTAACTTCGATGATTCGCCGATGGGAACCGGCGCATCGCGGTGCCGCACAATGACATTCGCCGACGTTGCGAGACGCGCGGCAAGCGTCTCAGCAATAAACACCGAGCGGTGCTGGCCGCCCGTGCAACCGATCGCGACTGTCAGGTAACTACGATTGTCGTCGCGGAAATGCGGAAGCCATTTGACGAGGAATTTCTCGATGTCGTCGATCATTTCGTGCACGACCGGCAGCGCGTCGAGAAAATCCATCACCGGTTTGTCGAGGCCCGTGAGCGGTCGCAACTCATGATCGTAGTACGGATTCGGCAGCGTGCGTACGTCGAAAACAAAATCGGCGTCGAGCGGCACGCCACGTTTGAAACCGAAGGACTCGAACATCAGCACGAGCCCCGCATCTTCCTGTTCGATGAAGCGTTTCACCCATGCGCGCAGCACATTTGCGCGCAGATTGCTGGTGTCGATCTGATGGCCAAATTCGGCGAGGCCCGCCACGAGTTCGCGCTCGCGTTCAATTGCTTCGGCGAGCGACGTCAACAGGCCGACGTCCGCATCATGCGCGGTGGAACCGGACAGCGGATGGCGGCGGCGCGTTTCGGAGAAGCGTTGAATCAGCGACTGTGTGCTTGCGTTCAGGAAGAGCACCCGTACGTCGTGGGCGCGCGACAGATCGCGGATCATCGCGGGCATTTCGTCGAGCGAAGCGCTTGAACGCGCGTCGATGGCGACCGCGAGGCGCTCCTGGCCGTCGTCGGCGAGATAGTTGGCCAGTTGCGGCAAAAAACGCGGCGGCAGATTGTCGACGCAGTAATAGCCTGCGTCTTCTAGCGCGTTCAGGGCAACTGACTTGCCGGAGCCGGAAATACCGGTGATCAGGATTATGCGCATGGGGTCGTGAAATCCGTACAGTTCATCATAGCATCTGGTCCCCGCGCGCGTGCCGCTGTAGCCGCCATTCGCGGCCCCGGCACGGCGCCGCGGAGTGTCGCGGATTCAGATCAACTTGCCGGGAAACTGGCTGTCCGGGTCCTGCATGGCCAGACGCTGGCGATCCATGAAGTCGCGCAGCGTATCGATGCCGCGTAGTTGCAGGATCGTGTTGCGCACGGCCGCTTCGACCAGCACGGCGAGGTTGCGACCGGCCGCAACCTGAATCGTGACTTTGCTGATCGGCAAGCCGAGCACGTCGACGGTTTGGCTTTCCAGCGGCAGCCGCTGGAATTCGCCGTCGGGGCGGCGCACCAGTTGCACGATCAGTTTCAGCTTCATTTTGCGGCGTACCGCGGTTTCACCGAAGATCGTCTTGATGTCGAGCAGGCCGAGGCCGCGTACTTCGAGCAGGTTCTGCAGCAGCGGCGGGCAGCGTCCTTCGACGAAATCCGGGCCGAGGCGCACGAAATCCACCGCGTCGTCGGCGACGAGGCCGTGGCCGCGGCTGATCAGTTCCAGCCCGAGTTCGCTTTTGCCGAGACCGGAATCGCCGGTGAGCAGCACGCCCATGCCGAGAATGTCGAGAAACACACCGTGCAGCGTGGCACGCGGCGCGAGAATGCGCGACATGTAGAGGCGCAGGCTGTCGATCACCGCGGCGGCGGACATGGGGGTGGTGAACAGCGGCGTGGACGAGCGCGTGCAACGCAGCACCAGTTCAGGGGGCGCCGCGACGCCGCCTGCCACCACCAGAAACGGCGGCTCCAACGCGATCAGCTCGGCCATGTGGCGCGAGCGGTCTTCGTCGGTTTGGCGCTTGTAGTAGTCAATTTCAGCGTCGCCGAGCACCTGGATCCGGTTCGGGTGGATCAGGTTCAAGTGGCCGACGAGGTCGGCGCTCGACGTGGCATTGGCGACCGATTCCGAAGAAAAGCCGCGCTCCCAGCCTTCATGCCCCGTCAGCCAGCTCAGCTTCAGCGTGGCGGCGTTGTCGTCGAAAATGCTCTGGGCGTTGATGCTGGACGTATCCATGAGTCAGTGACTCCAATGTGGGCCGCTTGCCGGGCAAAGGGGGGCGCTAATGCGGACCGTTTTCCTTGCTCAGCGTTACCCGCACGCCGGCGGGTAACCCGCTGCATGAGCAGGCGGGTAAACGGCGCGCGGACAATCGCCGATGCATCAAGGTTGCCACTGAGTGAGCAGGCGATGCAACGATTCGCGGTCTTCTTCCGTGTGCAGGCGCTCGCGGGTCTCGCGGTCGGACAGCAACTGGGCGATTTCCGAAAGGATTTCGAGGTGTTGCTGGGTGGCCTGCTCGGGCACGAGCAGGAAGATCAGCAGCGAGACCGGCTGGCCGTCGGGCGATTCGAAGGGGATGGGTTCGGCGAGCCGGACGAACGCGGCGAGCGGTTGCTTCAAGCCTTTGATCCGGCCGTGCGGAATCGCGACGCCTTCGCCCAGCCCCGTCGATCCGAGGCGCTCGCGCGCAAACAGATTGTCAGTGACCGTGCTACGGGCGATGCCGTTCTGGTTCTCGAAGATCAGGCCCGCTTGCTCGAATACGCGCTTCTTGCTGGTGACCGATAGTCCGACGACGACGTTCTCGAGGGGAAGAAATTTGGCTAAACGATTCATGTTGACAGGCGAAAACGTGGCCTGGGTTCTCCTCGCTGGGGCGTTTGAGTGACGTTCCATTCGTTTGATGCTCACGGAAGACGTGCGTTGGAGTCCGAAAGCACAGGACTCCGGCAGACCGATTTCCGTATGAGCTAGCTTGACCCCGATGGTAACCGGAACATTATAGAACAGGGTAGCCACGGATGGTGCGGCGCGCCATCCATGCTTCATGGGTTTCTTTGCAGGATTGATCCGACTTGTGCCGCGGGGTGAGAAAGCGGCCCGGAAACGAAAAACCGCCCGGTTTCGGGCGGTTTGGCTGGGGTAAATAACGGCAACTGGGAAAAAGCGAAGGAATGTAAAAAAAGCCTTCTAATTTTCCTTATTGCGGCGGCACGTCCAGTAGGGGCGCCGGCTGGTACTTGATCGCGTCATGCTGATGGCCTTGCAGGCGATCCTTATGGCGTATCACTTGCCTGTCGAGCTTGTCGATCATCAGATCGATCGCAGCGTAGAGATCGCTGTCACAACTCTCGACGAAGATATCTTTGCCCTTGAGATGCAGGTTGATTTCAACCTTTTGACGCTTTTCCTTTTCCTTGTGGTTGTCGACCGAGAGGACCACACTGCCGTCGATGACCTGATCGAAATGTCTTAGCACCCTATCCAGTTTGGTGATCACGTATTCGCGCAACGCAGGCGTTACTTCGAGGTGGTGTCCACTGATCTGCAGATTCATAGTGCTTCTCCAAGCTAGAGGCCGCTTGTTCCGCACGATGACGAAGGTCCGGTCGATCTGTCGGCTTGCCTGAGTCGCCCCCCGGTGACTGACTTCTGGCAGGTCGCATCGGCCGGCCTGTCCGCCAACTGCGGAGCGGCCGGTAAATGCCCGTCGCGGGAGGCGGCGGGCTACAGAGACTTGCGCAGGTTGACTGCCGGAATCTTCAGCGCTTCGCGATACTTCGCAACGGTACGCCGTGCGACCACGAAGCCCTGTTCCGCCAGCAGTTCGGCTATGCGGCTGTCTGAAAGAGGAGATTTCGGGTTTTCCGCTCCTATCAGTTGCTTGATGAGCGCGCGAATGGCCGTGGATGAGGCCGCGCCGCCCGTGTCAGTCGAAACGTGTGATCCGAAGAAGTACTTAAATTCAAGCGTCCCGAATGGGGTCAGCATGTATTTACCGGTTGTCACACGCGAGACAGTTGACTCGTGTAGGCCCAGCGTATCAGCAATTTCTCGCAAAACCAAGGGGCGCATGGCAATTTCGCCGTGCACAAAAAAGCTCTTTTGACGCTCGACAATAGCCTGAGCGACCCGCAGGATCGTCTCGAACCGCTGCTGGATATTCTTGATCAGCCAGCGCGCTTCCTGCAGTTGCTGGCGCAACGATCCACTGCCCGGATCGCCACGGTTATTGCGCAGAATATTCGCGTATAGATGGTTGATACGCAGCTTCGGCACCACTTCCGGATTGAGCTCCGCCTGCCATCCCTGTGCCGTTTTGCGCACCATGATGTCCGGCACCACGTAGTCGGCCTCGGCCTTGCCGTACGCAGCGCCCGGAAACGGCTCGAGCGAGCGGATCAGAATATGCGCATCGCGCAGATCGTCGTCGTTCGCCTTCAGATGCTTGCGCAGGCGCGTGAAATCGCGTGCCGCGAGCAGTTCCAGATGATGGGCGACGATGTCCAGCGCAAGTGTGCGGGTAGGCGACTGCTCGAGCCGCAGCAATTGCAGCTTGAGACATTCCGACGCGGAGCGCGCACCGACCCCAGCCGGGTCGAAGCTGTGTAGCAACGCCAGCGCGGCATTCATTTCGTCGAGGTCGACTTCGAGCTCATCGGGCAGATCGGCCAGCACCTCTTCGAGCGTGGCGGCAAGATAGCCGTCGTCGTCGAGCGATTCGATCAGGAAGGTGATCAGCGCGCGGTCGCGTTGGCTTGCCTGGGTGACGCGAAGTTGCGCCATCAGGTGATCGCGCAGCGAGGTGCTCGATTCGTGGATTTGCAGCGGCGGCAGATCGTCGTCGTCCGACGCATTGCCGGAGCGGCCGTAATCGTCGAGATTCCATTGCGACGCATCGCCGTTGCCGTCGCTCGCGAGGCCGTTGTATTCGTCCACACCCTGCGGTTCGCCATTCTCGGCACGCTCGCTGCTGCTGGTGGACGAGGACGACGTACTGCCGCCCATCTGGTCCGACGGTGGCGAAGAATTGGGCGCCTGGGCGATCAGGGAACCGTCGGCCGCCACGCGCAGGGGGCTCGCGATCCAATCGTCCTCATTCTCGAGGAGCGGATTCTGCGAGATCGCCATTGCGACTTCCTGCTGCAGTTCGAGCGTGGACAGCTGAAGCAGCCGGATGGACTGCTGCAGTTGCGGGGTCAGCGCAAGATGCTGCGATAGGCGGAGTTGGAGGCTGGCTTTCATGGCAAGTTGAGATTCATTGTAGAGAGTTTGCCACGACCGCGATACATTGCGACATTCGCAATTACGCGTGCGCCCGTTTTCGCCAGCGTCGGGCGCGGGACGGCCCAGGTCAAAAATGCTGATGTGCGGATGCCGCAAAGGACCCGGCGCGGGCGCGTTCGCGCCGCCGGTAATCCCTTGGGCACTTACATGCGGAAGTGTTCGCCCAAATAGACGCGCCGCACGCTTTCGTTTTCGATGATTTCGCTCGGCGCGCCGGCGGCCAGCACACTGCCGTCGCTGATGATGTAGGCATGGTCACAGATGCCGAGGGTCTCGCGCACGTTGTGGTCGGTGATCAGCACGCCGATATTACGCTGCTTCAGAAATTTGACGATCTTCTGGATTTCCAGCACCGCGATCGGATCGACGCCCGCGAACGGTTCGTCGAGCAGAATGAAGCTCGGATTGGTGGCTAGCGCGCGGGCGATTTCAACCCGCCGGCGCTCGCCGCCGGACAGCGACAGCGCCGGATTCTCACGCAGGTGAGCGATCTGCAGTTCGTCGAGCAAGGCCTCGGTGCGGTTCGTGATGGTGTCCTTGCTGAGCCGCTTGCCGTTGTCTTCGTACTGCAATTCCAGCACCGCGCGGATATTTTCCTCGACGGTCAGCTTGCGGAACACCGACGCTTCCTGTGGCAGATACGACAAGCCCAGCGACGCGCGCTTGTGAATGGGCAGCAGGCTGATCGATTTTCCGTCCAGATCGATTTCACCCGCATCGAGCGGCACGAGGCCGACGATCATATAGAACGAGGTGGTCTTGCCGGCGCCATTGGGGCCGAGCAGGCCGACTACTTCGCCGCTTTTCACGTCGAGCGAGACGTCCTTGACGACGGTACGCGAGCCGTAACGCTTCTTCAGGTTGCGGACCACCAGCGAACTGCTGGTGCCGGCCGGTTTGCGATTAGGGAGGGAGGCGGAGGAACTCACTGGTTCGGTGCTCCCTGGATCGTGGTGGACGGCGCGAGTGTGGCCGACGCGCCGTTCAGCGGCGCGGGGCCGCCATTGCGCGGCGACAGCATCGCCCGCACGCGGCCAGTCGGATTGCCTGGGCCCGCGACGTCTTTACCCGCCTTCGCGGTATAGAAGTCGTTCTGGCCGTCATAGGTGATGACGCTGCCATGCACCTGGTCCATCACCGTCGAAAGACCTTGCAGGCGTTTCACGGTGGCGTTGGTGGTGAGCGTGGTCAGATCCTGTTTGCCGTCGTAGTCGATACGAACGGCCGTGCCTTCGATGTATTCATCGAGGCCTTCGCGTTTCTGGCGGAAATACGACAGATTGCCGCCGCTCGACGTGCCGGTGGCGTACTGGTAGCCCTGCGGGTCTTGCGTCACTTCGACCCGGTCGGCCTTGATCACGATCGTGCCTTTGGTGGCGACCACGTGGCCGGTGAAGATGTTGACCTGTTTGAGGTCGTCGTAAGTCATGTTGTCCGCTTCGACATTCAGCGGCTTGTCCTTGTCGGCGCGGTCGGCGTGCGCCAGCGGCGCGAAACCGGCGAGCGGCAACGCGACGAGCAGCGCAGCGAGTCCGGCGCGGCATGCGGACAGGGTACGCGCGCGGCCGGTGTCAAAACGGGGGAACGATTCGTTCATGCAGTCACGCCTGGAATGGATTACCCGGGTTGCTTGGGCGAGCTGGCGGAGCCTTCAGACGCGGCAATCGCGCCCTTCACATTGCCGAACAGCTGCATCACCCGGGTGACGTTGTTGTAATTCATGCCGCTGGCAGTCATCACCGACATGCCGCGCTGAAGTTTAACCGGCTTTTCGGTCTCGATCACATCGTCGTTGACCAGCACCCTAAAATGCTGCGAATCTGCTTGCATCTGCGGATCGCCGTTGCCGGCGGCCCGTACGATGCGGGCGTTGTCGTACAGATTGACGATCGAGGCGTCGCCGTTCACCGTGCCGGTGTCGCCGGTCGCGGTGACGATCGGCTTGCCGGGCTGGAACGCGCGCATGGCCGGCTTGACCAGATCGCTCAACTCGTCATCCTCGTAATGGACCAGGGACTGGGCGGTCAGCCGGTACTGCGTCGAGCCCGACTGGTCGAGTTCGGACACCGAGAAGTTGTCCGCGAAGTAGTCGGGCGTGTGCTCCTTGGGGCGCACCAGGCTTTCGTTCGGCCGCGGCAGCGTGGCTTGCAGCAGCCACCACGTAATGCCGGCGAGCGCCGCCATTGCGACGAGCGGAATCAGCGAGGTCCAGCGAAACTGATTCATCCGACGAGGCCCCGCTGTTCGCCGCTACAGGCCGCCGCGAGCAGCGCTTCATATTTGTGCTGCGCACGCAGCAGGGTGTCGCAGACTTCGCGCGCCGCGCCATGGCCGCCGCGTGCCTCGCTGACCCAATGGGCGCGGGCAATCACTTCAGGATGCGAATTGGCCGGCGCCGCGGCGAAACCGACCTTCAGCATCACGCCGAGGTCGACCCAGTCGTCGCCCATATAGCCGCATTGTTCCGCCGTCATGCCGGTTTGCTTGAGCAGGTCGGCGAACGCCTGGGGTTTGTCCTGCACGCCCTGATAGACGTGGGTGATATTCATTTCCTTTACCCGCGCCGCGACGATGCCCGACTTGCGCCCGGTGATGATCGCCGTTTCGATGCCGGCCTCGCGCAGCAGCTTCATGCCGTGGCCGTCCATGGAGTTGAACGCCTTCATCGTGTCGCCTTCCGCCGTAAACAGCAGGCCGCCGTCGGTCAGCACGCCGTCGACGTCGAAAATCATCAGCTTGACGCGGCTCGCGCGTTCAGTGGCGGTAAGGGGGGCGACGGGCATCAGATCACCTTCTTCGAGAACAGGTCGTGCATGTTGAGTGCGCCGATCAGCTTGCCTGCTTCGTCAACGACCAGCATCTGATTGATGCGGTGGCGCTCCATCAGTTCCACGGCTTCCACGGCAAGTTGATCCGGACCGATGGTGCGCGGGCCGGCGGTCATCACCGAGGCGATCGACAGTTCGCGGAAATCGCCGTCGCGTTCGAGCACGCGGCGCAGGTCGCCGTCGGTGAAGATGCCGGTCACGCGCTCGTCGCGATCGACGATCGCGGTCATGCCCATGCGCTTGGCGGTCAACTGGAACAGCGCGTCGCGCACGGTGGCGTCGGGCGTCACCTTCGGTACCTGTTCGCCGGTGCGCATCACGTCGCGCACATAAGTGAGCAGGCGGCGGCCGAGCGCGCCGCCCGGATGCGAGCGGGCGAAGTCGTCGCGGCCGAAGCCGCGCGCGTCCAGCACCGCGACCGCAAGCGCATCGCCGAGCGCGAGCGCGGCGGTGGTGCTGGCAGTGGGCGCGAGATTCATCGGACAGGCTTCTTTTGATACGCCAGAATTCAGATGCACGTCCGCCAGTTGTGCGAGACTCGATGAAGGGCGCCCCGTCATCGCGATCAGCTTGGCGCCGAGCCGCTTGATGAGCGGCAGGATCGCGACGAGTTCTTCAGTTTCACCGGAATTGGACAGCGCAAGGAAGACGTCGTCTGCCGTGACCATGCCGAGGTCACCATGGCTTGCTTCCGCCGGGTGAACGAAGAACGCCGGTGTGCCGGTGCTGGCGAGCGTGGCCGCGAGCTTGCGGGCCACGTGGCCGGATTTGCCGATGCCGGAAACGACGACGCGCCCACGGCAACCCAGGATGAAGTCGACCGCCCCGACGAAACCCTCGTCGAGTTGATCGCAAAGCGCGCGCACGGCGTCCGCTTCGATGTCGAGCACGTCGCGAGCGAGCGCAAGTGCCCGGTCGCCATTGATTTTCGCTATCATTCGCGGAGTATAGCAAAGGCGCTTGTTCGCCGCGCCGGGCCTGCTGTCCCAAGCCACTGCCTTTATCGCTGTTTTTAACGGCCCCACAACCTTGTCGCACGGCGTTTTGCGTGCGCGGTTCCGCTGACGAACGAGGACGCTTTACCGATGCGTTTTTGCCGATGATTTCCCCGCTCGAGATGACGCTGTTCCTGCTGCTTGCATCGGTAGCGGGCGTGGTGATCTTTCGCTTTCTGAATCTTCCGCCGATGCTCGGCTATCTGACGGTCGGCATCGTCGTCGGGCCGCATGCGTTCGGCCTGGTTCCGGATTCGGTGGGCGCGCAGAACCTGGCGGAATTCGGCGTCGTGTTTCTGATGTTCTCCATCGGGCTGGAGTTTTCGCTGTCCAAGCTGCGCTCCATGCGCCGGCTGGTATTCGGCCTCGGCCTGTTGCAGGTGATCGGCACGATTGCCGTGGCGGTCACGCTCGGTTTCGTGCTGGAGCGCTGGGTGCATATCACGTGGCAGGCGAGCGTGGCGCTGGGCGGCGCGCTGGCGATGTCGTCGACGGCGATCGTGAGCAAGATGCTGGCGGAGCGGCTCGAGATCGAAACGGAGCATGGCCGCAATATCTTCGGTGTGCTGCTGTTCCAGGATCTGGCGGTGGTGCCGCTGTTGATCGTCATTGCGGCGCTGGGCGGCGATTCGAAAGATCTCGCCAGCGCGCTCGGGGTGGCGGCCATCAAGATCGTCGTGGCGTTGGCCTTGCTGCTGATCGTGGGGCAGCGCTTCATGACGCGCTGGTTCAACGTGGTGGCGCGGCGCCGTTCGCAGGAACTATTCATTCTTAATCTGCTGCTGGTCACGCTCGGCGCGGCATTCATCACGGACAAATTCGGCTTGTCGCTCGCGCTCGGCGCGTTCATCGCCGGCATGTTGATCGCCGAAACGCCGTACCGGCATCAGGTGGAAGAAGATATCAAGCCGTTTCGCGACGTGTTGCTCGGCCTCTTTTTCATCACGACCGGCATGCTGCTGAATCCGCGCGTGATCTGGGACCATCCGTTCATCGTGCTCGGCTTTCTGGTCGGCCCGATTCTGCTGAAGGCGGTGATGGTGACCGGGCTTTCGCGCCTGTTCGGCGCGTCGCCGGGCGTCGCGATGCGCACCGGTATTGGCCTCGCGCAGGCCGGCGAGTTCGGTTTCGTGCTGCTGAACCTGATTCTCGACAAGCACCTCGTCGACGCGACCCTGTTGCAGGCGATTCTCGCCGCGATGCTGCTCTCGATGCTGGCCGCGCCCTTCCTGATCCAGAACGCGGATCGGATCGTGCTGCGGCTGTCGTCGACTGAATGGATGATGCAGTCCCTGCAGATGACGCGTATCGCGACGCAGAGCCTGAAGCAAAGCGGGCACGTGATCATCTGCGGTTACGGCCGGGCCGGGCAGAATCTGGCGCGCATGCTGGAGCACGAGGGGCTGTCGTACGTCGCGTTGGACCTGGACCCCGATCGCGTGCAGGCGGCCGCGGCGGCGGGTGAATCGGTGGTGTTCGGCGATGCGGGGCGGCGCGAATCGCTGCTTGCGGCCGGCATCCATCGCGCCGCGGCGATCGCGATTACCTATGCGAACACGCCGTCGGCCCTGCGCGTGCTACACAATATTCACGAGCTGGAACCCACGCTGCCGGTGATCGTTCGTACCGTCGACGATGCCGATCTGGAAAAGCTGCTGGCCGCCGGCGCGACCGAGGTGATTCCCGAAATCGTCGAGGGCAGCCTGATGCTGGCTTCGCACACGCTGGTGCTAATGGGCGTGCCGATGCGGCGCGTGGTGCGGCGGGTCGAGGAAATGCGTGACGAGCGCTATGCGCTGTTGCGCGGCTATTTCCACGGCGCGGACGACGTTGAAGACGACGACGGCCACGAACAGGTGCGGCTACAATCGGTGCCGGTCGACGAAAACTCGGACGCCGTGGGCCGCACGCTGGCGGAATTGGGCCTGTTCGATCTGGGCGTCGAGGTGACGGCAATCCGGCGGCACGGCATTCGCGGCGTCGAGCCGGACCCGTCCACCAAGCTGCGCGCGAGCGACATTGTGGTGCTGCGCGGTCTGCCCGAACGGCTGGCCGAAGCCGAAGAGCGGCTTTCGAAGCATCGCCGGGCGGGCGCGGCCGCAGCCTAGCGCGTAAGGTCGGCGTGGCATGATCTCGCCGGTTGGCGTTGCGTGCGCTGCGTGGGCAGCCATGCCTGCGCCGGCCGCACCTGAATTGGCATTTCATCGGACCTGTCGAGGTCCATCCGGAGACATCATGTCCAACGCGCTCGCGAGCGCGCCGCTCGATGCGGCCGACTACATCAAAAGCCACATCCGTACGGTGTCCGACTGGCCGCAGCCGGGCGTGCAGTTTCGCGACATCACGCCGCTCCTGCAGGAGCCGAAGTCGCTACGCGTGCTGATCGATCTATTCGTTCAGCGCTATATCGACTCGAAGCTCGACTACGTCGCCGGGCTGGATGCGCGTGGCTTCATCATCGGGCCGATTCTGGCTTACGAACTGAACCTCGGCTTCATTCCGATCCGCAAGCAAGGCAAGCTGCCCTACAAGCGGGTCGCGCAGTCGTATGAGCTCGAATACGGCACCGCGACCGTCGAGATTCACGAGGACGCCTGCAAGCCGGGCGACCGTGTCGTGATCGTCGACGATCTGATCGCCACCGGCGGCACCATGATGGCGGGCAAGATTCTGCTCGAGCGACTGGGCGCGGTGGTGGTGGAAGGTGCGGCGATTATCGATCTGCCTGAACTGGGCGGCTCGGCCCTGCTGCGCAACGGCGGGCTGCCGCTTTATACCGTGACTGAATTCAGCGGCCATTGAGCGCTGCATGCGAACTTCTTCCCGCACATAAAGAAGGTAAGAAATATGCCCAACTTCCTGTTGTTCCTCGCTACTTCGATCGCTATTACGATGGCGCCCGGTCCGGACAATCTGCAAGTGCTCGCGCGCGGCATCTCGCAGGGGCGTGCGGCTGGCCTCGTCGCCGCGCTCGGCTTTGCGGCCGGTATCACATTCCACACCACGCTCGCCGCGCTTGGCGTGGCCGCGCTGCTGCGCTCGTCGCCGGTTGCGTTCGAAGTGATCAAGCTGGCGGGCGCCGCGTACCTGATCTGGATCGGCATCAAGGCGCTGCGCAGCCAGGGTCTCGCCACCGCGCATGAACGCGCGCCGCAACCGTTGATGGCGGTGTTCCGTCAGAGCGTGCTCGGCAATCTGCTGAACCCGAAGGTGACGCTGTTTTTCGTCGTGTTCCTGCCGCAGTTCGTGCAGCCGCACGGCACGCAAAGCGTCACGGTGCAGATGCTTGAACTCGGCGTGCTGTTCATGTTGCAGACCGTGGTGGTGTTTTCGCTGTTCGGCGTGTGCGCGGGGATGATTGGCGGCTGGCTGAAGCGTCGGCCACGCGTGGGTGTGTGGCTCGATCGGCTTGCGGGTGCGACGTTCATCGCGATTGGGATTCGTGTCGCGTTGCGTGATTGATGTGAGCGAGGCCGCCGAAGTGATCGAATAAGTGATTGAGTGAGCGGCTCGCGAGCGCCGGTACGAAGCGCGCCAGAAGAACAGTTTGGAGTTTTGAATGACTTTGCCTTGCATCTCCGCCGCGCGCCGCTTCGACGCCCGCGCGCATTTGCCGTTCTGGATCGATGCCGAACAGGTCGGCTGGATCCGCTCGACCGATGTGCCCTTGCTCGCGCGCTGGCCCGATGTGTTTGAAATCGACAGCAGGCGCGTGGTGCTCGCATCGGCGTTCAACACCGTCGATCTGCGCAGCGCGGCGCTCGGCTCCGTGATCGGCGCGCTTGCCGCCGACGGCCGTATTCCCGGCTGGCGCAACGAGACCTACGCGGTCCGTAACGCATTCGATGCGCCGCCGCTTGCGTACATCGAGCGCGCGGCGTCGCGCTTTTTTGGCGTGATGACCTACGCGGTGCATCTGAACGGCGTCGTAGAATACGCGGATGGCGCCCCGCGGACGGCCGCCCCGCAATTGTGGATCGCGCGCCGCAGCGACACCAAGGCAACCGACCCGGGCATGCTCGACAATGTCGTGGCAGGCGGGATCGGCTGGGGCTTCGGCGTCAAGGCGACCATCGTCAAGGAGTGCTGGGAAGAAGCCGGCATTCCCGAGGAGATCGCCGCGCGTGCCACGGCCGGCCGCACTGCGCACGTGCTGCAATCGTTGCCGGAAGGCACGCAGGCCGAGCAGATTTTCATCTACGACCTCGCGCTGCCGGCCGACTTCGCGCCGCGCAACCAGGACGGGGAAGTGGGCGAACATAGGCTCGCGCGCATTGACGAAGTAGCGGCCTGGATCGAGGAAGGCGCGATGACTGTAGATGCGAGTCTCGCCACGCTGGACTGCTTGCTGCGCCGCCGCTGGATCGATGAGGACGCCTGTCAGGGTATCGAGACATTGTTCGCGCCGCCGGCATTTGTGTAGCGTTAAGCGCGGCTCGGGCGCCGGTGTGACGAACCGGCTGCGTCACGCCCCGGCTGCACTTTGCATCGAGTAGAACACACCGAACACATCACGCACTGAAGAAGGGAGTCACCCAGGTCATGTCGACCGATCACAGCTTTATCCTCAAACTGTCGTGCGCCGACCGGCCCGGCATCGTCCACGCGGTTTCGGGCTTTCTGTTCGAGCGTGGCAGCAATATTCTCGACTCCGCGCAGTTCGGCGACGGCCGTACCGGCGAGTTCTTCATGCGCGTGCATTTCCAGCAGGTGGGCGGCGATCCGGGTCTGGACGCGTTGCGTACGTCGTTCTCGACGCTGGCTGAGCAGTTCGGCATGCGCTGGGAGCTGCACGATGCGTCGGTGAAGCCGCGCGTCGTCATCATGGTGTCGAAGATCGGCCATTGCCTGAACGATCTGTTGTTCCGCTATCGCACCGGTCAATTGGGTATCGAGATTCCGGCAATTATCTCGAACCACAAGGAGTTTTATCAGCTCGCGGCCAGTTACGATATTCCGTTCCATCACTTCCCGCTGCTGGGCGGCACGCCGGACGCGAAGCTCGCGCAGGAAGCGCGCGTGCTCGAAGTGATCAACGAGCATCAGGCCGATCTGGTGGTGCTCGCGCGCTACATGCAGATTCTGTCGCCGCAACTGTGTGAATCCCTCGCCGGCCGCGCGATCAACATTCACCATTCATTCCTGCCGAGCTTCAAGGGTGCGAAGCCGTATTACCAGGCGTTCGACCGCGGCGTGAAGCTGATCGGCGCAACCGCGCACTACGTGACGACGGATCTCGACGAAGGTCCGATCATCGAGCAGGAAGTGGAGCGGGTCGATCACAGCATGACGCCGGAGCAACTGACGGCGATCGGCCGTGACGTCGAATGCGTGACGCTCGCGCGCGCGGTGAAGTGGCACGTCGAGCATCGTGTCGTGTTGAACGGCAGCAAGACGGTGGTGTTTCGCTAACAGCGGATCAGGAGCGCATCGCGGTCCCGCCCGCGTTCTGCGCGCCCTGTGCGAGCCGTGCGTTTTGTGCCGAACGGCGGCGCGCATTCAGTTTCTTCAGCCAGATCAGCAGTCCCGTTGCGCTCAGCACGGCGACTGCAATCCCCATCGCGCTAATCACAATCCGCCCGCCGAGACCGAGGATGCGTCCCGAGTGCAGCGGGAATTGCACCTGCATGAAGATGTCGCCGGCAGTGCCCTTGCCGGGAATCTGCGCGCCTAGCGGTTTGCCAGTGGCCGCGTCCCAATACATCCACGGATTGCCGAGGCCGAGATCGCCGTGGTCGTTGCCCGGTGCGTAGAAGCCGACGCCGTACGCGTGCAGGAGTTCCGCGTAGTAGACGCCACCCGGCGGCACAGTCAGGTTCTGTGCTTTGCCGGCTTGCTCGGCCAGCCGCACGATGCGCTCCCGGCTCAGGACCTGATCGCCGGGTTGAGGTTTGCGCAGGATCTCGGGGTTGTTGATCGGATCGGGCGTGAGCGTCGAGAACATCGACACGACGGGCCGAACGACCGGTGCCGACAGATTCATCGACACGGACGTCAACGCGACGATTACCAGCAGGCCCCAGATCCACACGCCGCCCGAGCGGTGCAGATCGAAGGTGAGCGCATAGCTGCCGCGCCCGAAGCGAAACGCGAACGACTTGCGCCATGCCTTGAAGCTCGGAAACGACAGCCATAGCGCTATCACGCTATCGAACAGCCACACGATCCCGACAATGCCCATTAGCCACGTGCCGGTATCGATACCGCGGGTGAACGGCAAGTGCAGCGTGTAGTGCAGCTTGTAGATGAACGGAATCAGATTGAGCGGCGCGAGCGAAACGGCGCCCCATTCACGGCGACCTTGTATGGCGCCGGTGGCGGGGTCGACGGCGATCTGATTGAAGTCGAGCGGGTAGGGCTGATGCGTGGCAGGGTTGGTGCGCGGCAGCACCATCATTTGCAATGTGTGGCCAGGCTCGGCGGTGAGTGGCAGATAGGTCACCTGCAGACGCGGATCAGCCGCTTCGACGCGACGTGCCAACTCGAGCCCGGACAGCGCCGGGCCGACGGCGCGCGCCTTGAAGAAGGACGGGTTCAGCGCCGCATCGAGTTCGTGATCCCACGCGATGATCGCGCCAGTCAGGCCGGCAATGAACAGAAACAGCGCAATGGCGATACCGAACCAGCGGTGCAGGCGGACGAGTTGCCGCCTCATGGCTGAGTCGGAGAAAAGCGGCGGGGAGCCTGAAGGAATATCACAGCAAAGGCGTAGTGCAAATGGGAATTGTTCTCATCTTATGGAATCGTGCCGCCGACTGCAAGTTTCTCGTAAGTGCGTCGCGGCGATGCCAGGGCAACGCGTTCGCTCATACCGTGTGAACCGCTTTCCGGCATGGCTTTCAGGCCAAATCGACATCGTATGTGCGACAAAATGTCGCATGGAAAAGCTTACATTTAGCATAATTCTTCGGCATCATCGCGGCCATTATTAAATGGGAATGATTCTCATTTGAATGATTTTCTTGGAAAAATCGGAATCAGCGATGAGCGTAAAGAACGGGGTAAAGCAGCCGACGAAACGGTTGATGGTGCGGCCATTGCACTTGGCGGCGTGTCTGGCATTTGCGGCGAGTCATGGGGTGTGGGCGCAACAGGCGTCCGTCACCCAGGCGACGCCGGACGCAAGCGAAAAAGCGCTGTCGACTGTCAAAGTCACAGCGACGCAAGATACGGCGCAGCACCTGAAAGAAGACGTGAGCAGTGGGGCGCTCGGCGCGCGCTCGCAACTCGACACGCCGTTCTCCACCGCCGTGGTCACCAGCGAAGAATTGCAGGATCGCCAGCCGTCCAAACTCGGCGATGTTTTCGCCACCGACGCATCCGTAACCGACAACGGCAACGCTTACAACGCATGGGCCACCTATGTGACGGTGCGCGGCATGCAACTCGACTGGCAGTCGGGCTTCAAGATCGACGGTCTGCCCTTTAACAGCTACGGCATCACGATGCCGTACGAGCAACTCGAAAAAGTGGAACTGCTGAAGGGATTGACCGGCTTCATGTATGGTTTCGGCGCACCGGGTGGCGTGGTCAACTACGTGACGAAAAAACCGCCGGTTTCGACCGCACCGGTACGCAGCATCGACATTGGCTATCAAACGGCCGGCGTGTGGAGCGAACACGCCGATCTCGGCGGCCGCGTCGGCCCGAACGGCGTGTTCGGTTACCGGCTGAATGCGACGCACGAAGAAGGCAAGACCTACAACGAAGGTAATGTGCGGCGCGATTCCGTGTCGCTGGCACTCGATGCCCGTATCACCCGCGACCTCAAGGCGAGCTTCGGCGCGCTGTATCAGGAACGTCATGCGAGCGGCATTACCGGGGCGATCTCGACGGCGCAATATCCGGGCACGAGCTTGCCGCGCACGTTGAGCGGCGGCACGGGCGACCTCTCCGGCCCCGACCAGCATCTGAACACGAATGTGCAGCTCTACACCGCCGGCGTGCAGTACAACCTGAGCGCGGACTGGACGCTCAATGCGACCTACAGCTACAGCAAAAGCTCGCGTGATCGCAACGAGAGCACGTACTACCTGCTGAACAGCGCGGGCGATTACACGGATAGCCGTTTCGCCGGCAAGGAAGGGCATCAGCTGAGCTTGTGGCAGGTGTCGGCGGAGGGCAGCGTCAAGACCGGGCCGTTCCAGCATCAACTCGTATTCGGCGCGGCTTATCAGCGGCAAACCAACGACTACGGCGCGAACAGTTTCTTCGGCCAGCTCGGCACGGGCAACCTCTATCAGCCGAACACCAATACCTTCGACAGCGCACCGAATTACTACACGTATCGCAACAGCGACATCACGCAGAAGGCTTTGTTCGCGAGCGATACGATCCAGCTGACCCAGCGCTGGTCGGCGCTCGGCGGCGTGCGTTATACGAACTACGAACAACACGGTTATTCGACTACCGGCGCAACCACGTCGAGCTATAGCCAGAACGGCGTCGTGACGCCGACCGTCGCGCTGATGTTCAAACTCGCGCCGACCACCACGCTGTACACCAGCTATGTCGAATCGCTGGAAGCGGGCAGCATCGTGGGCGATACGTACGCGAACCGCGGGGTGCAGCTCAAGCCGTTGCGCAGCAAGCAGTACGAAGTCGGGATCAAGAGCGAGCACGCGCGCTGGAGCGCGACGGCCGCGCTGTTCCGGATCGAACGCGGCTCGGAATACGCAAACAGTGCGAACGTCTTCACGCAGGACGGTCAATCGATCTTTCAGGGCGTGGAGTTCGGTGGCGACGTGCGTCTGGGCTCGAACTGGAATGTCGGCGGCGATCTCATGTGGATCAACACGAAGTACGAAAAAGGCGCGGCAAATAACGGCAATCGCGTGGCCGGCGCGCCGCAGTTCGTCGTGGCGGGTCATGCGGCGTACTCGGTGCCGTATGTGCCGGGCTTGCGCATCGGCGCCGACGCAAAATTCACCGGCAATACCAACGTGCGTCCAAGCGCCAGTCTCAATGCGCCGGGCTACCTGTTGGTCAACCTCGGTGCGAGCTATGCCACGCGTATCGGTGGCTACGACGTGACGTTCCGTGCGTCGGTCGACAATCTGCTCAATCGCCGCTACTGGCAATATCAGTATGCGGACTACGTGACGCCGGGCGATCCGCGCACGCTGTCATTGAACGCGCGCCTCGACTTCTGAGCGTAAAAAAACGGCCCCTCGGGGCCGTTTTTTTGTTTGCTGCTGCCTGCTCACACCAGCCGCAGATAAATCAATTCCCGCTTGATATACGCATAGAAGATCGGCGCCGCGACCACACCGGGGAGGCCGAACGCGGCTTCCATCACGAGCATCGCGATCAGCAATTCCCACGCGCGCGCCTCGATCTGACCGCCGACGATGCGCGCATTCAGGAAGTATTCCAGCTTGTGGATCACGATCAGGAATATCAGCGACATGATCGCCGCCGGAAAGCTCACCGAGAGCGCCACCGCGACAATGATCGTGTTCGAGATCAGATTGCCGATCACCGGCAGCAAGCCGGCGATAAACGTCACCAGCACCAGCGTCTTGGAGAGCGGCAAGGTGTCGTGAAAGATCGGCAGGATCACCAGCAGGAAGATGCCGGTGAAGACCGCATTGATCGCGGAAATCTTGACCTGAGCGAAGACGATGCGGCGGAAGGCGTCGGCGAAACGGGCCACGCGCGTGACGAACGCGGTGGATAGCGGCAGCCGGTGCATATGCTTTTGCGCCCCGACCGCGATGATAGCGCCGATGATCATGCCGATCAGAATATGCGTGAACGCGCGCGCCGCGGTCTTGCCGCTTTGCTGCAGCATGTTCGCGTGCGTCTGCATCAACTCGGTCGCCTTGGCCTTCATCTGCTCGGTGTCGACCGGCAGATAGTTGGCGATAAATTGCGGAATCCGGCCGCGCGCCTCGTCGATCAATTGCATCGCCTGGTCGAGCAGTTTCTGCACACTCGGCACGTCGTTCTCGAAGTGCTCGATGATGCCCAGCGTCAGCCCTGTCAGTGCGCCGACTATCACGGCCGAGAGAATCACCACCGCGAGCCAGCGTGCGCGCTGGCTCGACATATGCCGCTCGATGCGCGGCGCAATGGTGTGCACGAGTTGATACACGAGCAGCCCGGCCAGCAAGGCGCCGAGCAGCCGCAGTTCGATGACCGCCCACATTCCGATCAGCATCAGCACGTAACTGCCGATTTCGACCGCCGACAGCTTCGGCAGGCTCATGTCGCTAGTCAGCCTGACCGGGCGTGGGCGTAGGTCCTGCACTTCCCCGTCGTCGCGCGCCTGATTCCGCTTGGCCATGGCTTATTCCGTCTCCAACCCGTGTTGTGCTGCGTTACTTTCTGCTGGCAGTGCGTTTCAATAGCGGCGCCAGATACCTGCCGGTAAAACTTGCCTTCGACCTGGCGACCTGCTCCGGCGTGCCTTGCGCAATGATCTGGCCGCCGCCGGCACCGCCCTCGGGGCCGAGATCGATGACCCAGTCGGCGGTCTTTATTACATCGAGATTATGCTCGATGATCACGACGGTATTACCCTGGTCTCGCAAACGATGAATGACTTCCAGCAGCAAGGCGATGTCGTGAAAGTGCAGACCGGTGGTCGGCTCGTCCAGGATGTATAGCGTGCGACCGGTATCCCGCTTGCTCAGTTCCAAAGATAGTTTGACGCGCTGCGCCTCGCCGCCCGACAGGGTAGTGGCCGACTGGCCCAGCCGGATATAGCCCAAACCCACGTCCAGCAAGGTTTTCAGCTTGCGCGCGACGACCGGGACCGGCTTGAAGAACTCGTAGGCGTTCTCCACCGTCATGTCGAGCACTTCGCTGATGTTCTTGCCTTTGTACTGCACATCGAGCGTTTCGCGGTTGTAGCGCTTGCCGTGGCAGACGTCGCAGGGAACGTAGACGTCCGGCAGAAAGTGCATTTCCACCTTCAGCACGCCGTCGCCCTGGCAGGATTCGCAGCGGCCGCCCTTCACGTTGAACGAGAAGCGGCCCGCTTCGTAGCCGCGTTCCTTCGCTGCCGGCACGCCCGCGAACAGTTCGCGGATCGGTGTGAACAGACCCGTGTAGGTGGCCGGATTCGAGCGCGGTGTGCGGCCGATCGGCGACTGGTCGACGTTGATGACCTTGTCGAAATGCTCCAGGCCTTCGATCGATTCGTACGGTGCCGGCTCGGTAGACGAGCCGTACAGGTGATGCGCGACCGCGTGGTACAGCGTGTCGTTGATCAGCGTGGACTTGCCCGAGCCGGACACGCCGGTCACGCAAGTCAGGAGGCCCACCGGCAGATCGAGCGAGACGTGCTGCAGGTTGTTGCCGTACGCCTCGACGATGCGCAGACGCCGTTCGTCCGGTTCCTTGCGCTCGTCCGGGAATTCGATGCAGCGGGCGCCGGACATGTACTGCCCGGTCATCGACGCCGCGTTCGCCTGCACCTGCTTCGGCGTGCCCTCGGCGATCACCATGCCGCCGTGCTCGCCTGCGCCGGGGCCCATGTCGACCACGTAGTCGGCCATGCGGATCATGTCTTCATCGTGTTCGACGACGATCACCGAGTTGCCCAGGTCGCGCAGATGCTTGAGGGTGGCGATCAGCCGGTCGTTGTCGCGCTGATGCAGACCGATCGACGGCTCGTCCAGCACATACATCACGCCGGTCAAGCCGGAGCCGATCTGCGAGGCGAGGCGAATGCGCTGCGCTTCGCCACCCGAGAGCGTTTCCGCGCTGCGTTCGAGCGACAGGTAATCGAGCCCGACGTTATTCAGGAACATCAGCCGTGCGACGATTTCCTTGACTACCTTGTCGGCGATTTCGCGCTTCGAGCCTTCGAGCCGCAACGTCTGGAAATAGCCGAGCGCGTCGCGCAGCGGCCAGCCGCTGATTTCGAAGATGCCGCGCGCGTCGCCGTCCGAGCCGATCCGCACGAAACGGGCTTCCCGGCGCAGCCGCGTGCCGGCGCAGGCCGGGCAGGGCTGGTTGTTCTGATACTTCGCCAGTTCCTCGCGCACCGCGACCGAATCGGTCTCGCGGTAGCGCCGCTCCAGATTCGGGATGATCCCTTCGAACACATGCTCGCGCACGGAAGTGCGGCCGCGCTCGTTGATGTACGAGAACGGAATTTCCTGCTTGCCCGAACCGAACAGCAGAATCTTGCGGACCTTCTCCGGCAGGTCTTCGACGGCCGTGTCGATGTCGAACTCGTAGAACGCCGCGAGACTTTGCAGCATCTGGAAGTAAAACTGGTTGCGCCGGTCCCAGCCCTTCACCGCGCCTGCCGCCAGCGACAGCGACGGATGCGCGACGACCCGCTTCGGATCGAAGAAGGTGATCTGGCCGAGGCCGTCGCACTCCGGGCAGGCGCCCATCGGGTTGTTGAACGAGAAGAGGCGCGGCTCCAGTTCCTGCAGCGAATACGAGCAGATCGGGCAGGCGAACTTCGAGCTGAACAGATGCTCCTTGTCCGTGTCCATTTCCAGCGCGATGGCCCGGCCGTCGGCGAGGCGCAGCGCCGTTTCGAACGATTCGGCGAGGCGCTGCTTCATGTCGCCGCGCACTTTCAGACGGTCAACGACGACGTCGATCGTATGCTTGTCGTTCTTTTTCAGCTTCGGCAGCGAGTCGACTTCATAGATTTTCGCGACGCCTTCATTGGCGGTGCCGCCGCCCGAGCGCACGCGAAAACGGATGAAGCCCTGCGCCTGCATCTCCTCGAACAGTTCGACGTGCTCGCCTTTGCGGTTCGCTACCACCGGCGCGAGAATCATCAGCCTGGTCTCTTCCGGCAGGGCGAGCGCCGCGTCGACCATCTGCGAGACGCTTTGCGCTTCCAGCGGAATTTCGTGATCCGGACAGTATGGCGTGCCGACCCGGGCGAACAATAGCCGCAGATAGTCGTGAATTTCGGTGACGGTGCCGACCGTGGAGCGCGGATTGTGCGAGGTCGCTTTCTGCTCGATCGAGATCGCCGGCGACAGGCCTTCGATCAGATCGACGTCCGGCTTCTCCATCAATTGCAGGAACTGGCGGGCGTAAGCCGAAAGACTTTCGACGTAACGCCGCTGTCCTTCCGCATAGAGCGTGTCGAACGCGAGCGACGATTTACCCGAGCCGGACAGGCCCGTAATCACGACAAGCTTGTGACGTGGGAGGTCGAGATTGACGTTCTTCAGGTTGTGGGTGCGAGCCCCACGGATACGGATTTGTTCCACGCGTTATTCCAAGACTTGGCCCGTGACCCGGCGGAAAGAGGAGGAGGCTAAACCTGCTACTATAACGACTTTTCAAGACCGCCGTTACGGCTTCCTGACAGCCCGAAGAAGGCATGAGGCAAGCTGTAAGGCAGCGGTCCAGCGCCGCGGAGAAGAGGTCTAACTGGGGCCGATTTCCGCGAGTACAAGGCGCCGCGAGGCTCCAGGCGGGCGTGTAGCAAGGCCGCCGGCCCGAATGCCGCGCCGCATGCTTGCCGCCCAGCTCATTCAAAGAACGCTCCCGATGTCCAATCCGTCTGCTACATCCTCACGCATGAGCGCGCCTGAAATGCGCGCGACCGTGTCGCTTGCCGCCATCTTCGCGCTGCGCATGCTCGGTCTCTTCATGATCATGCCGGTGTTCTCGATCTACGCGAAGACCATCCCCGGCGGCGACAACGTGCTGCTGGTGGGGATCGCGCTCGGCGCGTACGGCGTGACGCAATCGATGCTGTACATCTTCTACGGCTGGGTTTCCGACAAGGTTGGGCGCAAACCGGTCATTGCGACCGGCCTGCTGATCTTCGCGCTCGGCAGCTTCGTCGCGGCGGGCGCCCACGACATGACGTGGATTATCGTTGGCCGGGTAATTCAGGGCATGGGCGCGGTGTCGTCCGCGGTGATCGCGTTTATTGCTGACCTGACCTCCGAAGAGCATCGCACCAAGGCGATGGCGATGGTCGGCGGCAGTATCGGCATTTCGTTCGCGGTGGCGATTGTCGGCGCGCCGATCGTGTTCCAGTGGGTCGGCATGAGTGGCCTGTTCACGCTGGTCGGCATCTTCTCGATTCTGGCGATCGGTCTCGTGCTGTGGGTCGTGCCCGATGCGCCCAAGCCGGTGCACGTGCGCGCGCCGTTCGCCGAGGTGCTGCATAACGTCGAGCTGCTGCGTTTGAACTTCGGCGTGCTCGTGCTGCATGCCACGCAAACGGCGTTGTTCCTCGTCGTGCCGCGTATTCTCGAGGCCGGCGGCCTGCCGGTCGCGTCGCACTGGAAGGTGTATCTGCCGGTGATGGGCCTCTCGTTCGTAATGATGGTCCCGGCGATCATCGCGGCGGAAAAGCGCGGAAAAATGAAAATCGTGCTGCTCTCGGCGATCGGTCTTATCCTGATCGGACAGTTGTTGTTAGGCGTCGCACCGCATACGATTCTGAGTGTGGCGGCGATCCTCTTTGTCTACTTTCTGGGCTTCAATATTCTTGAAGCGTCGCAGCCTTCGCTGGTGTCGAAACTGGCGCCTGGCACCCGTAAGGGCGCGGCGGCCGGCGTGTACAACACCACACAGTCGATCGGTCTTGCACTGGGCGGCGTGGTCGGCGGCTGGCTGCTGAAAGTGGACGGTCAGAGCGCTGTTTTCTTCACTTGTTCGGGGCTTGTTTTGTGCTGGCTTATAATCGCCGCACAGATGAAGCAGCCGCCGCGCAAGGCGTAAAAAGGCTCACTCAGAACTCACCTGGCGGCGGGCTGAGGCGCAGTTCCGGTCTCCGGCCCGCTGGCTTGAGACGTGAATCGTGTGTTGCCGCGCCGCCCGCAACGGAATCAACAGGAGAAACTCATGGCATCCGTGAACAAGGTCATTCTCGTCGGCAATCTCGGAGCCGATCCGGAAGTCCGTTATCTTCCGAGTGGCGACGCAGTGGCGAACATCCGCCTTGCAACGACGGATCGGTACAAGGACAAGGCGTCCGGCGAAATGAAGGAAGCGACTGAATGGCACCGCGTGTCGTTCTTCGGCCGGTTGGCTGAAATCGTGTCCGAATATCTGAAGAAGGGCTCGTCGGTGTACCTGGAAGGGCGCATCCGCACCCGCAAGTGGCAGGCTCAGGACGGCACCGACCGTTACTCGACCGAAATCGTCGCCGAGCAGATGCAAATGCTGGGTGGCCGTGGCGGCTCGATGGGTGGCGGTGGCGACGAAGGCGGTTATAGCCGCGGTGAGCCGTCGGAGCGTAGCGGCGGCGGTGGTGGCGGCCGTGCGGTCTCGGGCGGCGGCGCTTCGCGTGGCGGCAGCGGCGGTGGCGGCGGTGGTTCGAGCCGTCCGAGCGCGCCGGCCGGCGGCGGCTTTGACGAGATGGACGACGATATTCCGTTCTAACTTCTCGTAACCGCAGAATGTAACGATCAACCCCGCCTTCGTGCGGGGTTTTTCGTGTCTATGAAAATCGACACGCATCATGCCTTGGCCGTGTCGCTGCCATCTTTCCGACGTGCGATCATCGCGTCAGGATCGACCTCAATGTAGATACTGCGCATCGGTGCTATGTCGACTTTGCGCTGGAGCATCCGTCGAGCGCTGCGCCTCATTGTCTCGGCGCGGACGGCTTGGGGTTCACGGCATTTGCCGGGCCTCCGATGAAGCTTTCGAACCCGGCGGGCAAGCAGGTCGGCAAACCGCTCGCGACTTACGCCAACGTGCGTTACGCCTACACGATCGACTATTCCGACGACCTGCTGGTTGCCGGCCGGGAAGCTGACAACAGTGACAGCATCGCCGGGTAATCACAGCTCAGCTTCGTCAGCAAGAATCCCTCACCGCCGGAGGTGCTCCAGCGCATCTCTCATCGGCGAACTGGAAATCACGATTGGCCCGGTAAACGGCGTGTCCAGGTCGACGATCACATAGATCGCGGAAGCAATAGAAACTGCTCCGAGCGAGATCATGACCAATGCCAGCGCGTTGCGCGGCGCGATCAGGCCGAAGCTGAGAAAAATCACGCACAGCCAGAAGGTCAGCGTCACGAAGAACGGCAGGGAAATCGAACTGTGCGCTTCCTCGATGATTTGCCACCGGGCATCCACGGTTCGTCGGTATTGCGTCAGCGCATCATTGAGCACGCGCTGTTCTAACGGATCGTGCGCTCTCAGCTGCCGCAACTGCCGGCCCACGGCGGTCAGCATGTCGCCGAGCCGCACGTTCTCCAGCTTCTGCGTGTTGTCCTGCGTTCCGATGTCCCGCGGATAGTCACCGGTCGGAGCCGTCTCGCCTGGCCACGTCGATGCAATCGCGGCCGCCGTGTAGAGGCGCAGCAGGTGCCGGGCCTCATCCGTATCGCTGCCGTATTCCCGCATGGTCGTGTCGAATTCGATCAGATCAGCCGCGAAGGTGCGCAGATCATTCGATTCGGTATCGAAGCTGGTTTTCGCCGATGCCGTCATTAGTCCGAGCACCAGAGCGGCGAACGTCACCAGCATGCCGATAACCAACTGGATGAGTTGCACGGTTTCGTGCGCCTTGTGCTCCTCGGGCAGCAACGGTCGCACCCACACGCCAAAGCCGGTACCGACAAGCAACAAAGCGAAAACCAGCAGAGCCGAGCCTATTTCTGACATAGAAATGCTCCGGAAACGCGCGCCTTGTTACTTTCTACCAACCGCCGTTCGCCGACCACCCGGGTAGTCCCGCAAATGTCCTTGCGCGAGCGGCCGCCGACTTCCGCTCGGAGGTTGAGGCAGCGCAAACGCATGCGTCACCAACCATAAAGTTTTCTGTAATCCCGCCGTAGACCCTCTATGCGGCATTCGCTTAAATTTCAAACAAAAGTTGCGGGCCTGGCCGATGGGCTTGGGCGCAGCACGCGTGGCCGAGGCTAATTCTCTGAACATCCAGCCAGGCAGCCCAATGGAGACCAGCCCGATGCTGAAAAATCTGTCGATTCGAACCTGCCTGACCCTGATGATTGTGTTCTTTGGCGTGGTGCTGTTGTTCGGCGCCGCTGCGGGACTGTTGTCGTTGCGTTCGAGCAACGCGTCGCTGCAGCAGATGTACACCGTGGACACACCCGCAGTCGCCGATCTCGAAGGCAGCGCCGGACAACTGCTGCGCCTGCGTCTGGCTTTGGCGACCTATGCATCGTTGGTCGACCTGAACGATCAGGACGGCGCGACCGCGGTGCTCAAGCGGTTCGATCAGTACCAGAAAGCGTCGAACGATCGTCTTGCCCACTATCTGAGCCGTGCGAGCACGGATACCGACGAACAACGGTTGATCAAGGACATGCAGGACAAGCGCGACACTTTCCTGCATGAGGGGGTCGATCCGGCGCTGGCCGCGCTCAAGTCGGGCGACAAGACCGCATTCGAGCAGTTGCAGGCACACAAGCTGCCATCGCTCTATAGCGCGTACGAAAAGGCGATGCTTACGCTCGAGCAGTTGCAACTCGATCATGGCGCCCAGCGCTATCAGGACGCACAGGATCTGTTCTACGCGATCTGCATTGCGGTGGCGGTCGGCATGGGCTTGTCGTTGCTGGGCTCCCTGGTTGGGCGGGCGATTATGGTGCGGGCCATTGTCAGTCCGGTCGACGCGACTATTGCGCAGTTTCAGCGAATTGCCAACGGGGACCTGACCGGCCAGATCGACGTGACGAGCAACAACGAAATGGGCCGTCTCGCCGCAGCGTTGCGCAAGATGCAGGACTCGCTGATCGAGACGGTGAATGCCGTGCGTCACGGCACGGAGTCGATTGATACGGGGGTGAGCGAGATTGCGGCGGGCAATACCGATCTGTCACAACGTACCGAGGAGCAGGCCGCGTCGCTTGAAGAAACGGCGGCCAGCATTGAAGAGCTCACTTCGACGGTCAAGCAGACGGCGGACAACGCGAAACAGGCGAGTTCATTGGCCCAGGGCGCATCGAGCCTGGCGGCACAGGGTGGGGACCTGACCGAGCAGGTGGTGGGCACGATGCATGGCATCGTCGACGACTCGCGGCGGATTGCCGACATTGTCGGCGTGATCGAAGGGATTGCATTCCAGACCAATATTCTGGCGCTGAACGCTGCGGTCGAAGCCGCGCGTGCGGGCGAGCAGGGGCGTGGTTTTGCGGTGGTGGCGAGCGAAGTGCGCTCGTTGGCACAGCGAAGCGCGGCGGCGGCCAAGGAGATCAAAGGTTTGATCGATGCTTCGACGGCGCGGGTGCAGGCCGGTTCGCAATTGGTCGAACGTTCGGGCTCGACGATGACTGAAATTGTCGAGGCGATTTCCCGGGTGAGTTCGATCATGGGTGAGATTGCCGCGGCGGCGATTGAGCAGAGTACAGGGATCGATCAGGTGAATCTGGCCGTCGCCCAGATGGATGAGGTGACCCAGCAGAACGCTGCGCTGGTGGAGCAGGCTGCTGCGGCGGCTAGTTCGCTGGAGGAGCAGGCTCGCAGGTTGACTTCGGCTGTGGCGGTCTTCCGGACGGGGAGTGGTGTTTCTTCTTTTGCCGGTCGGCGAGGGGGATTGGGGGCTGCGCCGGCGATCGGGGAGTTGAGTGGGGTTGTAGGGGGGTGATGGTTTTGTTTGCCTGGTCGGCGGTTTTCTTGTTGATCTGGATCTTTGGCCTTTCCTTGATTTGTTAGTGGTTTATTGGCGTTGCCCCTGTGCGGGGCGGCACTTACTTTCTTTGCCGCCGCAAAGAAAGCAACTGTATTGAAGGTCAAGTGTTTGGGGTTCATTCGATCATGATTTCGGCGGACTCCAGGGCG
>NZ_JCAQOZ010000063.1:0-235928 GCF_059567945.1 Paraburkholderia sp. BGA-UO-ETr-F12
CCCGACATCAAGGCGTTTTGTGACCGGCTGCGTGACAAAGGCAAAAAAACCAAGGTCGCCTTCGTCGCTGGCATGCGCAAACTGCTCATCCGGCTCAACGCCATGATGCGTGACGCTACGCCCTGGAGTCCGCCGAAATCATGATCGAATGAACCCCAAACACTTGACCTTCAATACAGTTGCTTTCTTTGCGGCGGCAAAGAAAGTAAGTGCCGCCCCGCACAGGGGCAACGCCAATAGACCACTAACACACCAAGGAAAGGCCAAAGAACCAAAACAAAACACCAGAACAAGGAAAGACCAACAGCCCCCACCCAGGCAACCTCACAAGCCCCAAAACCTCCTCCCCCGACTCCGGTACAATTTCCCCACCAACCAGCCGGCACTGCGCGAAGCGCAAGACCCACAACTCGCATGCCGCTGCGCAACCCAAACTCCGCCCATCACCATGTCAAACAACGAAACCCTCTTCGAGCGCGCCCAGCGCACCATCCCGGGCGGCGTGAACTCCCCGGTCCGCGCCTTTCGCTCAGTTGGCGGCACCCCGCGTTTCATCGAGCGCGCGCAGGGCCCCTACTTCTGGGACGCCGACGGCCAACGCTACATCGACTACATTGGCTCGTGGGGCCCGATGATCCTCGGCCACGTGCACCCGGAGGTCCTGGAAGCGGTCCAGCGAGTACTGGCCAACGGCTTCTCCTTCGGCGCGCCGACCGAATCGGAAGTGGAAATCGCCGAAGAAATCTGCAAGCTGGTGCCGTCGATCGAGCAGGTCCGCATGGTCTCGAGCGGCACCGAAGCGACCATGAGCGCGCTGCGTCTCGCGCGCGGCTTCACGAACCGCAGCCGCATCGTCAAGTTCGAAGGCTGCTATCACGGCCACGCGGATAGCCTGCTGGTCAAAGCCGGCTCGGGCCTGCTCACATTCGGCAATCCGACGTCAGCCGGCGTGCCGGTCGATATCGCCAAGCACACCACGGTGCTCGAGTACAACAACGTCGCGGAACTCGAAGAAGCGTTCAAGGCGTTCGGCAACGAGATCGCCTCGGTGATCGTCGAACCGGTGGCCGGCAACATGAACCTCGTGCGCGCCACGCCTGAATTCCTGCAAGCGTTGCGGCGCCTGTGTACCGAGTACGGCTCGGTCCTGATTTTCGACGAGGTGATGTGCGGTTTCCGCGTCGCTCTCGGCGGTGCGCAAGAGGTCTACGGCATCACGCCGGATCTGACCTGCCTCGGCAAGGTGATCGGCGGCGGCATGCCGGCGGCGGCCTTCGGTGGCCGGCGCGACATCATGGCTCACCTCGCGCCGCTCGGCGGCGTCTACCAGGCGGGTACGTTGTCGGGCAATCCTATCGCAGTCGCCGCAGGCCTGAAAACGCTGCAACTGATCCAGGCGCCGGGCTTCTACGACACGCTCGCCGCTCGCACCACGCGTCTCGCGCAAGGTCTCGCCAATGTCGCGCGCGAAGCGAAGGTGCCGTTCTCGGCCGATTCGCTCGGCGGCATGTTCGGCCTCTACTTCACCGGGTCGGTCCCGACCAGCTTCGCCGAAGTCACGAAGAGCGATGTGCCGCGCTTCAATGCGTTTTTCCACAAGATGCTCGACGCGGGCGTGTACTTCGCGCCGTCGGCCTATGAAGCGGGCTTTGTTTCGATCGCACACGACGACGCGATCATCGACGCCACGATCGACGCGGCGCGCAGCGCGTTCGCCTCGCTCGCCGTCTGAGACCGACGCGACACGGAAGCCACCGAAACCCGCCACCGAAACCTGATACTGCCTGCCACCGCACCCGACCGGATAACGATGTTTTCGCAAACCGACTTCGTCCATATGGAACGCGCGCTCGCGCTGGCCAAACGCGGCATGTACACGACCGACCCGAATCCGCGTGTCGGCTGCGTACTCGTCAAGAACGGCGAGGTGATCGGCGAAGGCTTCACGCAACCGGCCGGCCAGGATCACGCCGAAGTACGCGCGTTGAAGGATGCACGCTCGCGCGGCCATGATCTACGCGGTGCTACTGCCTACGTAACGCTCGAACCGTGCAGCCATTTCGGCCGCACGCCGCCGTGCGCCAATGCGTTGATCGAAGCGCAGGTCGAACGCGTGGTCGCTGCGATGGAAGATCCGAATCCGCAAGTCTCCGGGCGCGGCCTGAAGATGCTGCGCGACGCCGGCATCGAAGTGCGTTGCGGATTGCTCGCCAACGAAGCGCACGAACTGAACATCGGCTTCGTGTCGCGCATGACGCGTGGCCGCCCGTGGGTGCGCATGAAAGTCGCTGCCTCGCTGGACGGCCGCACTGGCTTGCCGTCGGGCATCAGCCAATGGATTACCGGCGAAGCGGCACGCGCCGACGGTCACGCGTGGCGCGCCCGCGCGTCGGCCATTCTGACGGGCATCGGTACGGTGAGGGAAGACGATCCGCGCATGACCGTGCGCGCTGTCGACACACCGCGCCAGCCGCAACGCGTACTGATCGACAGCCAGCTCGACGTGCCGCCCAACGCGCAAATTCTGGCCGGCGCACCCACGCTGATTTTCTGCGGCACCCTCGACGAGCGTCATGCAGAGCGGGCGAGCGCGCTGCGCGAACGCGGCGCGGAAATCGTGCAACTGGCGAACGCGGCGGGCAAAGTCGACCTGCCTGCCATGCTGAAAGTCCTCGGCGAGCGTAACGTGAACGAACTGCACGTGGAAGCGGGCTATAAGCTGAATGGCTCGCTGCTGCGCGAGGGTTGCGTCGACGAACTGCTGGTCTATCTCGCCCCCAGCCTGCTCGGCATGGACTCGATGAGCATGTTCAATCTCAACGCTCCGGAGACGCTTGAAGGCCGCACGCAACTGAATTTCCACGCGGTCGACCGGATCGGCGACGATCTGCGGATTCTCGCGCGCTTTGTGCCCCGCTCCGTGCCGCAACCGGCCATAGAGGGCGACACCGGGCCCGCACCCCAACCAACTTCGAATTGATCAAGGATTAGCACGATGTTCACAGGAATCGTCGCGGCGGTGGGCCGCATCGAATCAGTCAAACCCCTCGGCACGGACGGGGACGCGGGCGTGCGCCTGAATGTCGAAGCCGGCGGTCTCGATCTCGAAGATGTCCAGCTTGGTGACAGCATCACGATTCAGGGCGCCTGCATGACGGTCGTGGGGAAAACCACGCATTCGTTTGAAGTCGACGTGTCGCGCGAAAGCCTGAACTGCACGGCAGGCTTGGGCGAGCCTGGCGAGGTCAATCTCGAGAAGGCGCTGCGCGCGCACGATCGGCTCGGCGGCCATATCGTCTCCGGACACGTGGACGGCCTCGGCACGGTCACGCATTTTGCCCCGGTTGGCGAATCGCACGAATTGCGTGTGCTGGCGCCGCGCGAGATCGGCCGCTACCTGGCTTACAAAGGCTCCATCACGGTCAATGGCGTGAGCCTGACCGTCAACTCGGTGAAAGACCGCGACGATGGCTGCGAGTTTTCGATCAATCTGATTCCGCACACCGTGCAGGTGACGTCGCTCAAGAATTTGCGCGAGGGTTCGCCGGTCAATCTGGAGATCGATCTGATTGCGCGGTATGTGGAGCGGATGCTCAGCGCGTCTCAGGACGACCATAACTCGTTGAAATGATAGAACGCGTCACCAGGCCCAGCTAACCCTACGGCCCGGTGACGGACACCTGCAGGCGTCGGGGTACGCCTGCCGCACCCCAACAAACGGGCCGGCAGACATCGGCCACACCTTCACGCGCAGTTCACTGCGCATCTTCTGCGCATCGCATCCGCCTTCCCTTTTCCCGACGACGATTGTCGCGATCACGCCGACCTTCAGGCCCATCGTTTTGTCGAGCATACCGGCACGTGGCGGCTCAACGCCAGCCGGCCAAACGGCCTATGCCGTCCGGCCCAGGCGACTTGAGGGCGCGCGTGGCGTAAAATACGCGCTTTCTCCGAAAAACTCCGCCAACATGACGCTCGCCTCCACTCAAGAGATCATTGCCGAACTGAAAGCAGGCCGGATGGTGATCCTCGTCGACGAAGAAGACCGCGAAAACGAGGGCGACCTCGTAATCGCCGCCGAATTCGTCACGCCGGAAGCGATCAACTTCATGGCCCGCTACGGCCGTGGCCTGATCTGCCTGACGCTCACGCAGGAGCGCTGCAAACAGTTGAACCTGCCGCTCATGACCTACCGCAACGGTACGCAGTACGGCACGGCGTTCACCGTCAGCATCGAAGCAGCGGAGGGCGTGACAACCGGCATTTCGGCAGCCGACCGCGCCCGCACGATCGCCGCAGCGGTCGCGCCGGACGCCAAGGCCGATCACATCGTGCAGCCGGGACACGTGTTCCCGATCATGGCGCAGCCCGGCGGCGTGCTGGTGCGCGCCGGCCACACCGAGGCCGGCTGCGATTTCACCGCGCTGGCAGGCCTCACGCCGGCCGCGGTGATCTGCGAAGTCATCAAGGACGACGGCACGATGGCGCGCCTGCCGGATCTGATGGAATTCGCCAAAGAGCACGAGCTGAAAATCGGCACAATTGCGGATCTGATTCACTACCGCAGCCAGACGGAATCGATCGTCGAGCGCATTTGCGAACGCACCATGCAAACCGCGCACGGCGCGTTTCGCGCCGTGATGTATCTGGACCAGCCGAGCGGCCAGCCGCATATCGCGCTGGTGCGCGGCACGCCGAGCCCGGAGCAGGAAACGCTGGTACGCGTGCACGAACCGCTGTCCATGCTGGATCTGCTCGAAGTCGGCAAATCGACCCACTCGTGGACGCTGGATGCGGCCATGAAAGAGATCGCCCAGCGCGACCTCGGTGTGATCGTGCTGCTAAATTGCGGCGATTCGAAGGATCATCTGGTCGACGTGTTCAAGGCGTTCGACTCGAAAGAAAAAGCCGAGGCGCTCAAACGCCGGCCGGTCGACTTCAAGACGTATGGCATCGGTGCGCAGATTCTTCGCGAGCTCGGTGTCGGAAAAATGCAGGTGCTGTCGAATCCGCGCAAGCTTGGCAGCATGTCGGGCTATGGCCTTGAGGTCACCGGCTTCGTACCCATGCCGGGCAGCGCAGCTCAAGCTCCGCAACAAGGCTGATCCGACCATTCACGCGCTTAGGCGCTCACTCAAAACACTACGGAATTCACATGGAAATCGGACAATACCAACCGAATCTCGACGGCGACGGACTGCGTATCGGCATCGTTCAGGCGCGTTTCAACGAACCCGTCTGCAACGGTCTTGCTGACTCGTGCATCGAAGAACTGGAGCGCCTCGGCGTGACGGGCGAAGACGTGCTACTGGTCACCGTGCCGGGCGCGCTGGAAATCCCGCTGGCGCTGCAAAAGCTGGCCGAAAGCGCGCAATTCGACGCCTTGATCGCGCTGGGCGCGGTGATTCGCGGCGAGACGTATCACTTCGAGCTGGTGTCGAACGAAAGCGGTGCGGGTATCACGCGTATCGGCCTCGATTTTGGCATTCCGGTTGCGAACGCCGTGCTGACCACGGAAAACGACGAGCAGGCCGTCGCGCGCATGACTGAAAAGGGTCGTGACGCAGCACGCGTGGCCGTTGAAATGGCGAATCTCGCCGTCGCGCTCGAACAACTCGGCGGTGACGACGAAGAAGAAGACGAAGAAGAGGAAGAGGCATGAAGAGCGCACGCCGACGCTCCCGCGAACTGGCCACGCAGGGACTTTATCAGTGGCTGCTGTCGGGTTCGCCCGGCGGTGAAATCGACGCGCAACTGCGCGGTGCGCAAGGCTTCGACAAGGCCGACCACGAACATCTGGACGCCATCCTGCACGGCGTGATCCGCGATTCGGAAGCGCTGTCCGCGGACATCGCACCGTGCCTCGACCGCCCGATCGATCAGCTTTCGCCGGTCGAACGTGCGGTACTGCTGGTCGCTGCGTTCGAGTTGAAGAATCACCTCGATATTCCCTATCGCGTGGTGATCAATGAAGCGGTCGAACTCGCCAAGACTTTTGGCGGCGCGGACGGCTACAAGTACGTGAACGGCGTGCTGGACAAACTGTCGGCGCAACTGCGCGCCGCCGAAACGCAGGCAGCCCGCAAGCATTGAGAGTGAGGCGCGTGACCTAGGGTCATGCGCCTGCTCCATGCCTCAGCCCCGTATTGCCGGGCGCCTGCGAGGACGCCGCAGCGCACGTGGCTGAACCCATGCGCCACGCGCCGTCCCGCTTTTGCTTCTGAACTGGATTTGATCGTATGAACTCCGTGACCGAACCTCTGGTGCGGCTTGCTGCCCGCGTCGACGCCATCCAGCCTTTCTACGTGATGGAACTGGCTAAGGAAGCCGCGCTGCTCGAGCGCGATGGACGCGACATCATCCACATGGGCATCGGCGAACCCGATTTCACCGCGCCCGAGCCGGTCATCGAAGCGGCTGCGAGCGCCCTGCGCCGCGGCGTCACCCAATACACCAACGCACTTGGGCTGCACGCGCTGCGTGAGGCGATCTCGGCGCATTACGCCGGGTTCTACGGCGTCAGCGTCGATCCGGCACGGATCGTCGTTACCGCCGGCGCGTCTGCCGCGCTGCTGCTGGCTTGCGCGGCGCTGGTCGATCGCGACGACGAAGTGCTGATGCCAGACCCGTGCTACCCCTGCAACCGGCATTTCGTGATCGCGGCCGAAGGCAAGCCGGTGATGGTGCCAAGCGGGCCGGCCGAGCGCTTCCAGCTCACCGCCGCCGACGTCGAGCGCCTCTGGAGCGAGCGCACTCGCGGCGTGCTGCTCGCATCGCCGTCGAACCCGACCGGCACATCGATCGAACCCGCCGAGCTCGAACGCATCGTCAAGGCTGTGCGGGCGCGCGGCGGCTTTACGATCGTCGACGAGATCTATCAAGGCCTGAGCTATGACGCCAAGCCTGTCTCCGCGCTTTCGTTCGGTGACGACGTCATCACCGTCAACAGCTTCTCGAAGTACTTCAACATGACCGGCTGGCGTTTGGGCTGGCTGGTGGTGCCGCCCGGCATGGTCGGTGCGTTCGAAAAGCTCGCGCAGAACCTGTTCATCTGCGCGTCGGCGCTCGCGCAGCATGCGGCGCTGGCCTGCTTCGAACCGGAAACGATCGCCATCTACGAAGGCCGCCGCATCGAATTCAAGCGTCGCCGCGACTTCATTGCGCCGGCGCTCGAATCGCTGGGCTTCTCGGTGCCGGTGATGCCTGACGGCGCATTCTACGTGTACGCCGATTGCCGCACGGTCGCCCATCAGGCGGCCGGAGACAGCGCGGCATTGACCAAAGCAATGCTGCACGACGCAGGTGTGGTGTTGGTGCCGGGCATGGACTTCGGCACGCACGCGCCGAAGGAGTACATCCGGCTATCGTACGCAACCGCCCTGCCGAAGCTGGAAGAAGCTGTCGAACGGCTGGCAAAGCTTTTTGGACGACACTGACAGGGCTGGAACAAGTGCTGCGGCCTGTCGTGCGCAGCCACAAAAAAGAAAGGACACCCGTGGGTGTCCTTTCTTTTTCCTATACCTGCAAGCTTCCGCGCCCGGCGGCGAACCGGGCGTCAGGCCAACCTCAGGCGCCCAACTCCGAAGCTGACGCCACGTGCTTCGTGGCGTTGGAGCTCGCGTCGTCCTGCTCGGATACCGGCGTCTTCACCGTGGTTGCCGCGCTAAGCGGATGGCTCGCATCGAGCGTCACCTGCACACGCTTGCCATTGGCCGAAGCCGTAGCAGCAGCCGGGGCCGCGTTCGACGCCGTAATAACCGGAGCCTGCGGGGCATTGATCGGCACCTTGCGGCCACGCGCCACGTCGCGCAGACGGCTACGCTCGGCCATCACCTTGGCGCCGTAGCCGCCGTCGTCCTGCGAGGTCGAGCCGACGTAGAGACGCAAACCGCCCGGCAGCGAACCGCCGCGTGCGATGCAATCCTTCAGCACCAGCGCACCCACCTTGATGTTCGCAACCGGTTCGAGCGCGGCGCTCTCGCCGCCGAAATACTGGAACTTGTCCGAATGAACCTTCGACATTACCTGCATCAGGCCCTGTGCGCCCACGCCACTTTCGGCGTACGGGTTGAAGCCCGATTCGATTGCCATCACGGAGAGCAGCAGAAGCGGGTCGAGGCCGACTTCGCGGCCGGTGTCGAACGCAGCCTTCACGAGCTCGCTAACGGGCTCCTGAGCAACGCGGTAACGCCGCGCGAGGTACGACGCAACCAGATTCTGCTCGCGGGTCGAGACCAGCACGCGATCGTCGCGTGCGTCGGCCGAGACGCGCTGCGCCGGAATCAGCCGGGCCAGCGCGGAGACGCTCTGCATGGTGCGCGGATCGAGTCCGTTCAGTGCAGCCACGCCCATACCGGACGTGCCGCTGCCGTCGAAAGCGCCGTCGTAGCTGGTGTTGCTGACGGTGGCGCCGCTGTTCGCGCCGCCCGTGGCATCGTTACCGGCCGAGTTCGCGGACAGCGCGTCGTCAGAGGAGGACGCGCCAGGCGGCCCGAAGGCGGGCAGCGGGTTGCCCTGCAGCAGACGGGCCGGGCCGGCCTGCACAGCGGCGGAAATGACCGGCATCAACCGGGCGGCAAGGGTGCCGCGCCAGGTTGGCATCAGCCACAGCGCAAGTGCCAGCACGACAGCGATACCGCCGACGATGCTGAACAGGTGATGACTCATTCGCGTCCCGCGTCGCAACGCACCACGCACAACTTGCGCAATACGTTCATCGGGACGCCACGATAACCAGGCGTTCATTCAGATCTCCCATGTTGCATGATCCGCGAACCCCGCCCCTTGAACAGGCGGTAACACACGTTCGCAGAATCAAGACATCGCGCGCTCTGTCTGGTTAGGGCAGCAGCGACGTCGGGAAAACGGTACATACCGTTTGTGGGGAGCCATCTTGAAAAGATGTCCGCGGCATGCCAAAAAAGCATGCAGGCGGTAGCTCCCACGCGAAAAACCAGCGTCAGTTGGCGCTGGCTAGGACTTCAGTAAGGCCGTCAGATACCGTGCAGGGGTTCGGTAAACGGTGACGCGTTGCGTCAAAAGGGACCGGGGGCAGTGGTAAAAAGGTTCACGCCCTGCAACCAATGTGGACGGATTCTATGCAGGGTTTTATAGATCGTCAACACTATAGATAGGCAAATGTATAACTAATTGTAATAATGAACAGTGTTCAGTCCGTTCAGAACCGCGTGGCGCGCGCTTCTTGAGCTATCTCGAATAGGTCGTCCAGAGCAGGCGATTTGGCCAAACTACGTGCGCGTGCCAACACAGGTAAAATCGACAATCGTTCTGGCACCGTGAAATCCCGCGGCGCCCTTTCTTTTTGCCGTTAGCCCGGCTCTCTACCGCACCAGATGAAATACAAAGACCTGCGCGATTTCGTCGGCCGTCTCGAAACGATCGGTGAATTGCGCCGTATCTCGCAAAACGTCTCGCCCGTCCTGGAAATGACCGAACTGTGCGACCGCGTCCTGCGCGCCGGCGGTCCGGCGATATTGTTCGAGAGCCGGCAGCAGCATGCGTTCCCCGTCCTCGGCAACCTGTTCGGCACGCCGCGCCGCGTCGCGCTCGGCATGGGGATCGACGCGCAACCAGGTGAAGGCGATGGCGCTGCGCTGGAGTCGCTGCGCGACGTCGGCCGCCTGCTTTCCGCGTTGAAGGAACCGGAGCCGCCGAAGGGGCTCAAGGACGCGGGCAAACTGTTCTCGCTCGCGAAGGCGGTTTGGGACATGGCGCCTAAAACGGTGAGCGCGCCGCCTTGCCAGGAAATCGTCTGGGAAGGCAACGACGTCGACCTCGGAAAATTGCCGATTCAGACCTGCTGGCCAGGCGATGCAGGACCGCTGATCACATGGGGCCTGACCGTCACAAAAGGCCCGAATAAGAGCCGACAAAACTTAGGCATATATCGCCAGCAACTGCTCGGGCGTAACAAGCTGATCATGCGCTGGCTCGCGCATCGCGGCGGTGCGCTCGATTTTCGCGAGTTCGCGCTGCAGAATCCAGGTAAGCCATATCCCGTTGCCGTAGTTCTCGGCGCCGATCCGGCAACCATCCTCGGCGCGGTCACGCCGGTGCCCGACACGCTTTCCGAATACCAGTTCGCCGGACTGCTGCGCGGCGGACGCACCGAGCTCGCGAAGTGCATCACGCCCGGGGTCGATGGCTTGCAGGTGCCCGCGCGCGCGGAGATCGTTCTGGAAGGCTTCATCTATCCGCAGGAAGGCATACCCTCGCCCGCTCCGGCTGACGCGCCGCCACGTCCGGCCAAAGGCGCGTCGGCCGCTTACGAACACGCGCTGGAAGGCCCTTACGGCGATCACACCGGCTACTACAACGAGCAGGAGTGGTTTCCCGTCTTCACGGTCGAGCGCATCACGATGCGGCGCGACGCGATCTACCACTCCACCTACACCGGCAAACCACCGGATGAGCCCGCCGTGCTCGGCGTCGCGCTCAACGAAGTGTTTGTGCCGCTGTTGCAGAAGCAATTCACCGAGATCACCGACTTCTATCTGCCGCCCGAAGGATGCAGCTACCGGATGGCGATCGTGCAGATGAAAAAGAGCTACCCCGGCCACGCGAAACGGGTGATGTTCGGTGTGTGGAGCTTCCTGCGGCAATTCATGTATACGAAGTTCATCGTCGTGGTCGATGAGGACGTGAATATCCGCGACTGGAAGGAAGTGATCTGGGCGATCACCACGCGCATCGATCCGGCACGCGACACCGTGCTGGTCGATCGCACGCCGATCGACTATCTGGATTTCGCTTCGCCGGTAGCAGGCCTCGGATCGAAGATGGGGCTCGACGCCACCAACAAATGGCCCGGCGAAACCGATCGCGAATGGGGCCGCCCGATCGAGATGGACAGCGCGGTCAAACAGCGCATCGACACCTTGTGGGATGAGTTGGGACTGTAGAAACAGGCCTCGAATCACACCAATGAGTTCCTTGATTCTGTCGGCATCGAAGCGATCCATTGACCTGCCGGATCGCTCCCGCTCGAACAAGTCTGAAAAAAACCGATGGAGCAGTTGCGCGGATGCATGCCTTTTCAATGATGTCGGATGGTTTTTTTCTGTCGTTGTCGTTGTGTCTGGATATCGGTCTCGTCAACGTCGCGATGATTTCGCTGACGCTGTCGCACGGCTTCAAGCCGGGCTTCTGGCTGGGCCTGGGTTCCTGTTTCGGCGATCTGGTTTACGCAGCGCTCGCGCTCGCGGGAATGGCTGCGCTGCTGCAGTTCGAATCGGTACGCTGGGTGGTGTGGATCGGCGGCGCGGCGATCCTGCTGTTTCTCACGTGGAAGATGGCGCGTGAAGCATTGTTCCCGGCTTCGGCGCCTGCCGTTGCCGGAGAAGCAGATGCCAATGCGCCGCAGCTTTCCCCATGGCGGGGGTTCTTGCGCGGCATGTTGCTGGCGATGTCGTCGCCGTCGGCGATTTTGTGGTTTGCCGCGGTGGGCGGCGCGTTGATTGCAAAAGCCGGCGCCACCAGCGCGACGACGGCGCCGGTGTTCCTCGGCGGCTTCTTCCTGGGCGGCTTGTGCTGGACGATCTTTATCTGCGGACTCGGCAGTCACGGACGCAAACGCGCCGGCACCGGCTTGCTGCGCGCTTGTCACGTGTTGTCGGCACTGCTGTTCGCATACTTCTCGTATAGCGTGATCGTGAACGGTTATCGCGATCTGATCGTGCAGACCGCGCACGCGGTAAGCTAGAAAAAACGGCCCGCCTGAGCGAGCCGTATTTCATCAATGTCGATCTGCACAGCCTTACACTGCGCGTCGTAAAAAACGCTCAGGCAGCCTGTCAGGCCAGATACTGCGCGAGCTTCTCAAGATCGACGTTGCCGCCGCTCACCACCACGCCCACGCGCTTGCCCTTCACGGGCACGATGCCGTTGAGCACGGCAGCAGCCGCGAGGCAGCCCGTCGGCTCGACCACGATCTTCATGCGCTGCGCGAAGAACCGCAGGGTTTCGATCAACTGCGCGTCGCTGACCGTTTCGATTTGTGCGACCAGCTTCTGAATGATCGCGAACGTGTAGTCGCCGAGATGCGTGGAGGCGGCGCCATCCGCAATCGTACGCGGCGCGGCGATATGCACGATCTCGCCACGCGCCAGCGATTGCTGGCCGTCGTTGCCCGCTTCGGGCTCGATGCCGATCACGGTGCACGCTGGGCTCAAGGCCGCCGCCGACAATGCGCTGCCGCCAATCAGGCCACCGCCGCCAAGGCAAACGAACAGCATGTCGAGCGGGCCGGTTTCTTCGATCAGTTCCTTCACCGCGGTGCCCTGCCCCGCAATCACGTGCGGATGGTCGTACGGCGGAATCAGCGTCATGCCGCGCTCTTCGGCGAGCCGCCGGCCGATCTCTTCGCGATTCTCCGTGTAACGGTCGTAGCTGATTACTTCGCCGCCATAGCCTTTGGTGGCCGCGACTTTGGCAGCGGGCGCGTCGTGCGGCATGACGATCGTCGCGTGAATGCCGGCGAGGCGTGCCGATAGCGCGATCGCTTGTGCATGGTTACCCGACGAGTACGTCAACACGCCTGCTTTGCGTTGTTCCGCGTCGAAATGCGAAATCGCGTTGTAGGCGCCGCGAAACTTGAAGGCGCCCATGCGCTGAAAGTTTTCGCACTTGAAGAATACCGACGCACCCGTGCGTTCATTGAACGTGTTCGACGTCAGAACGGGAGTACGGTGGGCGACGCCTTCAAGACGCGCGGCGGCGTCGAGCACGTCATCAAAGGTGGGGGCGGGTAGCACTTGCATCGGCAAAACTCTCCAGAAGCGGTGGCGAAACAGCCATTCTCCCAGCTTCGCCGATGCTTTGGTATGCCGCGCTAAAACACAGACGGCGTAACCCGGCGATCAAGCCGGCGTTACGCCGTCGACACACTCTGTGGTCCTGCAACGATTAGCGGCGATAGTAGCCGTGACCGTAGTAACCACGGTAGTAGCCGTGGTGATAATAAGGGCGATAACCGCCATAGTACCCACCCACCACGACTGCAGGCGGCGCATAGTAACCCGGCGCATACACTACCGGCGGAGGCGGAGGCGGCGGCGCGTAATAGACTGGCGGCGGCGCGGCATAAACCGGGTACGCCGGTGCGACTGGAATGCCAATACCGATACCGACGGAAACGTGCGCTTCGGCAGCAGTGGCGAACCCCACGCCGAGTGCGGCGGCAACGACAAACGGAACGATCTTTTTCACTTTTGTTCTCCTGGCGCGGCCCACTAAGGTCGCCGACTTCGCATGCCTTGCATGCTATGAAATCAATGTATCGAAAAAGCCCGTACATAGATGTGCGCATTTGTTGCAAATTGCAATCGGCGGCGCCAGGCCGGAATGTGCGCCGACATTGCGCCAGCGGGACGCACAGCTCAACGGATAGAGAACGGACTGACAACTAAGGGTTTGCCAGCGTGTTTGCCGGCGCGCAGACGGATGTGAAGCTATGGTCCCGCGGCTCCTGAGGGCCTATGGGCCGCGTTCGTCAGTAATCTTTGATTACAAATTAGCTTCAATTCTGACGGCCGAAATGAAAAATGCCCGGCGCAATAGCGCCGGGCATTTCTTACCTACGAGCAGACAGTAGCTTCAGCCTACCTTCACATAGGCAAATTCTCGGGAGACGTTCGGCGGGACATACGCGCCGCTGATGCGCACGCGTGGGGTCAAGCGCTTCTTCTGGTCCCACCAGCGACGGCGCTGCGAGTGCGTCAAAAACCGCAAGTGCTTTCGGTAAGAAAAAATATTCATCGTTACCTCCCGAATCTGACTGCGAGACGAAAAACCCAGAACAGCAACTACAAAGAAACGCTTAAAAGAAATTGTGAGCAGTTTTCAGACCTGCGGGGCGCGCAAGGCCGGATGACCGACCGCATGCGCCATATCGCGCGCGCACTGATCAGAGGAATGCCGGCGGCAGGACACGCCACTGCTTAATGGATGGGCGATACTTCTGCTTTCCCGTTCAAGCATCCCGTCTGGAGCAGGCAACCATGTCCCAGCCCTCTTTGCCGCGCCTCGGCTTCATCGGTGCTGGCCGGCTCGCGCGCTGTCTCGCGCTGAGCTTTTCACGCGCCGGCTACGCCGTCACGGCGGTGGCGAGCCGCACAGCACCCTCAGCCAGCCGGCTCGCCAGTCAAATCGAATCTTGCGCGGCATACGGCGACCCTCAACAGGTCGTCGATGCCGCCGATATCGTCTTTTTAGCGGTTCCCGATGACAGCATCGGTACGACAGCGCACACACTGCGGTTCACGGCCGACGCGGCAGGCGCCCCGCACGGCAAAGCGCTCGTGCATTGCAGCGGCGCCTCGCCGGTGGAATTGCTGGCTACGGCGCGCGACCAGGGTGTTTCGATCGGTGGCTTTCACCCACTCTACCTCTTTAGCGGCGATCTCGCCGACCTCGACCGGATCGCCGGCTGCTCGGTGACGATCGAGGCCGATGGCGGGCTCAAGGACGCATTGACGGCACTGGCCGTCGCGCTGCGCTGCCATCCGCTGTCGATTCCGCCGGGTGGACGCATGCTGTACCACGCCGCCGCGCACTACGCCGCCAGCTTCGCGCTGTGCAGCCTCGCCGAATGCGTCGCGCTATGGCGCACGCTGGGCTTCGATGAAGACGACGCGCTGCGCGCGCTGCTGCCGATGCTCTCCGGCACCATCGAAACCGCCCGCGACAAAGGCCTGCCGAACGCGCTCGCCGGTCCTGTGTCGCGCGGCGATACGGGCGTCGTGCAGAAGCAGTTGGCGCTGCTCGAAGGCCTCGGCGGCGACCATGCGGCGCTGTACGGTTTGCTGACGCGGCGCGCGGTCGGACTGGCCGAACGGCGCGCCAAACCGCCCGCCGCGATCGGGACAATTGCCCAGACGGTGGAAGAATCGCTCAACCGCTCGCTGAATCAGGCGGCCGCAGGTGCAAGCGTCAAGTAAGCCGTGATAATGTGACGTCCGGCGCCGCGCGCAATCCGCCTGCGCTGCGCTTCGGGACCAACAGACGAGAACGCACAATGATCAAGGTCAGCATCCTCTATCCGTATCGGGAAAACGGCCACTTCGACGTGGACTATTACTGCGTCACGCATATGCCGCTTGCGGCCAGGCTGTTCGGACCGTCGCTGAAAGGCTGGTCGGTCGACGTCGGTATCAATGCGGGGCCGCCGGGAACGCCGCCGCCGTATGTCGCCGCAGGCCACTTCCTGTTCGAAAGCGCGGACGATTTCTATAAGGTCTTCAAGTCGGCCTCGGAGCAGTTGGTTGCCGACATTCCGAATTACACCGACGGCGGCAACGGCACAATTCTGATCAGCGAAATCAAGATTTCTGTGTGATGTCCCATGGTCGGATGCGGCTTGTCGGCCTACAGTTTGCCGACTAGTGTCATTCGAACATCTGGAAATTGATCCACTGCGTCCCCATTTGGGCGCATAGGCGCCCTCGTGCAGAATCGGCGCAGGTAAAACACATGAACATGCAGGCGCAACGATCGGTCAGCGCCGGCACCCTGCGGCTGATCGACAGCCGCGCTTCGAAGGATAAGGACACGAGATGTTTGGCGATATCGCCCGCTTTCTGCTCAATACCGTCTTTACGCTGTTCGGCGCGGCGTTGCTGCTGCGCGCATGGCTGCAGGTCGTGCGCATGCCGCCGTACAATCCGGTCACGAACGCCGTGCTGCAGGTCACCAACTGGATCGTGCTGCCCTTGCGGCACGTCCTGCACAGTACCCGCCACATCGACTGGGCGAGCCTCGCCGCGGCGCTGATCGCGGCAATCGTCTATGTGGTGCTGATGGTGGTGCTCACGGGCGCCGATCCGCTCACGCTGGTGCCGACGCTGCTGATCGTTGCCGTGCTGACCGTCATCAAGTGGGCGTTGAATCTGATCATCTGGATGACGATTCTGATGGCGCTGCTGTCCTGGCTCAATCCGCGCTCACCGGCCATGCCGATCCTGTACCAGTTGACCGCACCGTTCCTGAATCCGCTGCGCCGTGTGGTGCCGCAACTCGGCGGTCTCGACCTCTCGCCGATTCTGCTGTTCGTGATCGTGCAGGTGCTGCTGATGGTGGTGACGCGTGCGGCCGTTCAGTTGACCTACTTCGTCATCTGAGCGGCGCTCCGCGCGCCTTGCGGGTAAGGGTAGCGGTGGTGTGATTTGCGCTAACCGCCCCTTCCCGAGTAGAATTATGCGCTCTGCGGGCGTCGTATAATGGTAATACCCTAGCTTCCCAAGCTAGAGCCGTGGGTTCGATTCCCATCGCCCGCTCCAGATCCCTTCAGCCAGCCTGGCGATTGACCGGGCGGCTTCGCGAAGGAATCTGCGTCTGCCGTGTTGGCCACCTACTCCCGCTCTATCATTTCAGGAAATCGCACATCGCTGCGATGAACCCGCACCGCCTTCAGCACCAGTGGTTCGCTTCCCACACCAGCCGCGCCGATGCCGCAGTGTGATACCGGCCGAGAATATTGCGAATCCCACCCTGACATTCCTCGACTGCATTGCCGAATGATTTTTCGCCATTCGGATTCAATTCACATTGCGACGGCAGCAATTGATACATGCCGCGCGTGGCCGACTTGCCGTTGCGCATGCCTACTGCGCCGCCGGACTCCTGCGCCATGATCCACAGTAAATCGTTGAATTGCGTGAGCGGCACGCCTTCAATGGCCATGGCTTTGCGAAGCGCATTCCGGGAAGTCGTCGGAACGGCGGTTGGGTCGACCGCGGTCCAGCCGATTTTGGCGGGTTTCGTCTGACGATGGTTGTGTGCGTATTTACCCATAATGAATCTTCGTTTTGATAACCGTTACAAGGGATGGCTTACAACTCGATTAAAACATACGAATTGTAATCATGGTTATGAAAACGTAATCTCGACTCTGGCTTCGGGCCCGGTCAAGCCGGTCACCGTCTGGACGCACCCTTTTCGGGTGTGCTACCTTACGCGCACTTGCAACGCCCGCTCCACCTTCCTGCTGAGCCTTCAGCAGAAATCAGCACGAGCCGCCCCCCATGAAGGCGGCTTTTTTGTAGTGGCAGCGGCAACGCATAGCGATTCGAGCGAACTGCGCCCCGTCCCGCGCCAGCGCAACGGCACCTCGCAACGGGCCACGCAAGCCGCCATGCCCTCACCCTTGTAGCAGCATCGACCATGATCCACGATCCAAACGACGCCGGCCTGCCGGACCAACTCCCGCCGCCTTCCTCCGCAATCGAAGGCCAACCGGTCGATACCGAAACCGATACCGGTGCCCCGTCAGAAGAAGCCCTGCACCGGCGCCGCATCCGCAGCTTTGTCACGCGTGCGGGCCGCGTCTCGACCGGCCAGCGCCGCGCGATGGATGAACTCGGCCCGCGTTTCGTCGTGCCCTTCACCCCACAACAACCCGACTGGAATAACGTGTTCGGCCGCGCAGCGCCGCGTGTGCTGGAAATCGGCTTCGGAATGGGCGCGACCACGGCGGAAATCGCCTCGCACCGTCCCGGCGACGACTTTCTCGGTGTCGAAGTGCACGAGCCGGGCGTCGGCGCGCTGCTGAAGTTGATGGGCGAGCAGTCACTGTCGAACATCCGCATCATTCAGCACGATGCGGTCGAAGTGCTCGAACAGATGATTGCCCCGGACAGCCTCGACGGCGTTCATATCTTCTTTCCAGACCCCTGGCACAAGGCGCGCCACCATAAGCGCCGGCTGATCCAGCCGAAGTTCGTCGCGCTGCTGGTTTCCCGTCTGAAGCCGGGTGCCTATCTGCATTGCGCAACCGACTGGCAAAACTACGCCGAGCAGATGCTCGAAGTTCTGGGCGCCGAACCGGCGCTGGAAAACACCGCCGACGGCTACGCACCGCGTCCCGAATATCGTCCGGTAACGAAATTCGAACGTCGCGGGCTGCGGCTAGGACATGGCGTGTGGGATCTGGTGTTCAGGAAGCGCGCCACGGCGTAAAAACACGCGCGATACCCCGCCTGCAAAAAGAAAAAGGTCCGTGAACGCGGACCTTTTTTCATGCTTCCAAAAACGGCTGAAAACTCAATCCGCCCAGCTCAATGCACCGCTGTAGCCGACCAGCAGGATCAGCAGGCCAAAGCCGATCCGGTACCACGCGAACACGGTGAAGTCGTGCGCGGAGATATAGCGCAGCAGCCAGCGCACGCAGGCGAAGGCGCTGATAAAGGCCGCCACGAAGCCCAGCGCGAAACTGCCCAGGGCGTCGACGGACAGCAGATGCCAGTCTTTATAGAGTTCGTAAGCCGTCGCGCCGAAGATGATCGGAATCGCGAGGAAGAAGGAAAACTCGGTGGCGACGCGCCGTTCGAGACCAAACAGCATTCCGCCGATGATCGTCGACCCCGAACGCGACATGCCCGGAATCAACGCAAAACATTGGGCGAGGCCGACTTTCAACGCATCGAGCGGGCTCAAATCGTCGACGTGCTGAACGCGCGCCGCTGTTTGGCCTCGCGCGCGCTGGCGCGCTTCCGCCCACAGGATCACCACCCCGCCCACCACCAACGCGAACGCGACCGGCACCGGCGAAAACAGCGCAGCCTTGATGCTCTTCTCGAACAGCAAGCCGAGCACGACCGCCGGAATCGTCGCGATGATCACGTTCAGCGTGAAGCGCCTGGCGTCGGGCCGGCTGGGCAAACCGGCCATCACGCTGCCGATGCGGCGGCGAAACTCCCAGCACACGGCCAGAATGGCGCCGAGCTGGATCACGACATCGAAGGTTTTCGCGTGGTCATCCGTGAAATTGAGCAGACTGCCCGCGACGATCAGATGGCCCGTGCTCGACACCGGCAAAAATTCCGTCAACCCCTCGACGACGCCCAGAATCAGCGCCTTGCAAGCCATTAGCCAGTCCATCCGTGACCCTCATCGCTGTAGATAGTCGGAACGAACAGGGCCCGCACGGCACCCGCGCGACCCTGCCGGCCGCGCGCGACGTCATTTCTCGACGATTTGCACGCGTATGCCGTTTGTAAGGATCGTGATTGTACCGGGTTCGTAGTTCACCCCGGCAAATTGCAACTGTTCGGGTTTGAACGTGTAGATCGGGTAATTGGTCAGCAACTGCGTGGCGAGCAGGGCTGCCGCGGCATTGATCTGCTGCGTGTAAGCCTGAGCCTGCCCGCTCACGCTGACATTGTCGACGTTCGGCGACTTCAGCACGACGGATTTGCTGGCCGCGTCGTAGGCCAGTTCGCTCGACAGCGTGAATACACCATCGACCGGTTGCTGCATGAACGGGCTCACGAGCCGTGCGTCGAGCTTCACCGAAACACGGTTCGCGTCCGGCAGGAAGCCGACCACCGGATTGGTCAGCGCGACCTCGAACACCTGCGAAACCGTGCGCTGATACGGGAATTTGCGCTGCACCGCGTCCTGCACCTGTTGCTGCGAGAACGTGTAATGCGAGGGGATGAACGGAAAGATCGGCGTCGCGCACGCCGCCAGCGACACGGTGATGCCGAGCGCGCTGCAGCCTGTCAGCGCTGCAAGCAGGAAGCGGCGCCGGGTCGGCGCAGCGGGTTGAGTCATGCGAAATCTCCTGTGGAAGCCTTTTCGTGCATGCGGTTAGGTTGCGGCTTATCTGTCCGAACGGATGGAACGGATGGCATGGCGGAATCTCGTTCAGGCGCTAGCGGCGCACCGCCGGCTGGGTTTGTGTTTCCAGTTGGGTGAGCCACGCGAGCGCTTCATGACGGCTCGCGCCGCACATGTCCATCTGCGGTTGCAAACCGGAGCAACACGCCGGCCGCTCCGGCTGGCCGAAGATCGCGCAGCGCAGATCGTCACCAAGTTGCACGCAGCGCACTCCCGCCGGCTTGCCATTCGGCATGCCCGGGATCGGGCTTGAAATCGATGGCGCGACACAGCACGCGCCGCAATCGGGGCGGCACGCGTGACCGGTCACGTTGAACGGGGACTCGCGCTTCAGAGCGCGGCTCGACACATCACTCACGACATTCTTCCTGAACTCAAAAACACGCAACACAACATGCAACGCAGCGCCAGACCCGCATTGTGCCATCGCGTCGCGTGCGACCTTTTTACACAATCCGGCCGAGGACCGCCCACGTAAACTCGATGGATACGAAAGGCCACGCTCAAGAGGCGTTTGTGCTGTTCGATCCGGTGCCGAGAACCCCGCCGGCTCGTGCCTCTTCAACGGTGGCTGTCCAACCCGAGCGCCCCATGACCACCGCCAACCTGCTATTCCGCCCCGACCTGCTCGCCAAGTACAACGCGAATGGCCCACGGTATACGTCCTATCCAACCGCCCTCCAGTTCCGCGACGAGTTCGATCCTGCCGACTATTTACGTGCCGCCGCCGACCCAGGGGCATCGGCCATCGATCTCTCGCTGTACTTCCACATCCCCTTTTGCGACACCGTGTGTTTCTACTGCGGCTGCAACAAGGTCGCCACGAAAAACCGCGCGCATGCGCGTCCTTACGTCGACCGTCTGAAGCGGGAAATGGCACTGCAGGCAGCGTGTTTCGACACGCGGCGCCCCGTGTCGCAATTGCACTGGGGCGGTGGCACGCCCACGTTCCTGTCGCACAAAGAAATGGCGGAACTGATGGCCGCGGCACGCGAGCACTTCACCTTGCTGCCCGATACCCAGGGCCAAGGCGAATATTCGATCGAAGTCGACCCGCGCGAAGCATCGCCCGAGACCATTGCGCATTTGCGCACGCTGGGCTTTAACCGGCTCAGTCTCGGCGTACAGGATTTCGATCCGGTGCTGCAGCGGGCGATCAATCGCATTCAGCCGCTCGATATGACCGTGTCGGTGATGCAAGCCGCGCGTGCCACGGGCTTCCACTCGATCGGCGTCGATCTGATTTACGGGCTGCCGCATCAAACGGTCGACAGCTTCAGCCGCACGCTCGACACGATGATTGAGCTCGCGCCCGACCGTCTTTCGGTGTTTGCGTACGCGCACATGCCGCAGCTATTCAAGATGCAACGGCAGATGGATCCGGCCACGCTGCCCTCCCCGGCCATGCGGCTCGCGATCCTGCAACGGGTGGTCGAGCGGCTGACGGGCGCGGGCTATGTCTACATCGGCATGGATCACTTCGCGCTGCCCACGGACGAACTCGCACGCGCGCAAGCGCGGCGTACGTTGCATCGGAATTTCCAGGGGTATAGCACGCGCGCGGAATGCGATCTGATTGGCTTCGGCGCGTCGTCGATCGGCAAAGTCGGCGACGTGTACGCGCAGAACGTTAAGGATTTACCCGGCTACGCCGCGGCAATCGATGCCGGCAAGCTCGCCATCACGCGGGGGGTGCGCCTCACGGCGGACGACCGTCTGCGTCGCGACGTGATCACGCAATTGATGTGCAATCTGGAGTTGCGTTTCGATGAATTCGAAGCTGCGTACGGCATCCGCTTCGCCGATACGTTCGAGCCGGAGCTGGAGCGCCTGCGCGGCTTCGAGCAGGACGGGCTGGTGTCGGTGAGCGGCCACAAGCTCGAAGTGCAGATGGCCGGACGCATGCTTGTGCGCAACATCGCGATGGTGTTCGACCGCTACCTCGGCCAGCAGACGCTCGAACGGTTTTCACGCACGGTTTGACCGCCGGGCAACCGAAGAAGGCGGGCGGCTTGCTCGCCGTCGAATTTTCGGCCATAATCTGCGTCTTCGCCGCGCGCCAAAGTCTGGCGCGTGTGCTGCAAGACCTGCCCAGGTGGTGAAATTGGTAGACGCAGGGGACTCAAAATCCCCCGCCGCAAGGCGTGCCGGTTCGATTCCGGCCCTGGGCACCAAGTAAAATCAAAGAGTTAGCGTCCCTCCTGCTACCTTGAGATACCGCGAAATACCCTCTTTTTCGCGAAAAAATTTCCCAGTTTGTCACACAGCTATACGTTGACGCTCAACGTATCCTTTGCAATACTCCTTCCCATGCTGCGGGGAGGCAGGTCACACTCCCCTATCCTGCAGGGATGAGATCAACTGCGGGGAACTGCCCATCAATAGTCGACGTCGGGTCGACTCCTTGGTCGGTGGAGAAGCGGCAAGCCACTATGCGGATGCGGGTGCAGAGAGCGCTCATCAGATTGAGCGTTAGAGATTAAGAGGTCCACGGGCCAAACCTATCTCGCTTGCACGGCGCCGCTGTCTCCAATTTCCCGACTTTTCCTAGCTTAGGCCCGTGGGCCGACCCGGTTGCACCGGGCCGTTAGGGAAAGTCCGTGCCAACAAATCATAGCCCCACTCTCGACCTACTCGAGACGTTGTTCCCCGGTCGCCTGTTAATACGCGCTACCGAGGCCGGCGAATGTCTGAGCCTTGCAGAGCAGACGACGCGCAATAAGCTGCACGCCGGAACGTTCCCCGTGAAAACCGTGCTGCTAGGCGGCAAGCGTCTCGTGAAAAAAACCGACCTCGCCCGCTATATCGACGAGCTCGGCATCGATAAGAAACAACGTGGTCGGCCAACGAAAGCCGCTCTACTCGCGCGTGAGCGGGGTACCCAATGAAAGGTACTAGCGCTCGACAACAAGCAATCCGGGCAACTGCGTTTGACCTCGATAGCACACGCTGTGTGCATACCCTACTTCGGCAACGCTCAGCAGAAGCACTAGCGCGCGCCGAAGCCGCACGTGAACACCAGCAACCGCAGCAACTCTTCCTGCCCGGCCTGGACGAGCATCTGCGAGCCATGCCGAACTACCTTAGCCGCTCTCCTATCTTTGCGCCGACGGCTCTGAAGCGGATCTGCGATGGAACGGTGCTATACCAGAAAGAGACGGCCATGCTCAAAGGCTGGGGTAAGCAACTCACTGAAGATCACGCGGACATCTGGCTGCACGCGATCTTCCTTGCGTCGAAGCTGCCGTTAGGCACTCCAGTGATAATCAACCGCGCTAAATTTCTACGCGCGCTTGGGCGAAATACAAGCGGCGCCAGCTATGACTGGCTTCACCGCGGTGTCATCGCTTTGAGCACCTTCACGATTGCAATCGAGGTGCGCGCCAAAGACGGCAAAACGAAGTACAGCATTGGCTGCAGCCCGACGAGCCGTGTCATACAGATGCTTGGGGGCTTCGATTACAACGAGGAACTCGAGGAATACAGGCTTGTTCTCGACCCACGGTGGCGCCAAATCTTCAGCAATCGCGAATATGGTCTCATCGACTGGGAGAAGCGCTTGCGAATTAGCCGAGGGCAGGACCTAGCCAAAAGTCTGCAGCGCTTAATCTCCACCTCCGCCGATACGATACAGCGACACAGCCTCGAATCTCTAATGGAGCGAGCCCTATACACCAGTCCCGTACGGAAATTTCGGGGTGCCGTGAGCAGGGCAATGGAAGAACTGGAGCGATGCGAGATCATCGCCGGTGGTCGGATCGAGCACAGTAGTAAAGGCAAGGAGCAGGCCGTATGGACAAGGCTATGAGTCACCTGCCCGAATGCTGCGTTCGTTCGCCGGCGCACGATGCTCTTCCTTCGAAACCAGGCGAGCGCGACGGCCACTTCCGCGTCGTAATGGCGTTCCGCCCCGATCGTAATGGCGTTCCGTTTCGTCGTAATAGCGTTCCGTTTTATCGTAATGACGTTCCGCCCACCACTCGGAAAACCGCACCTGCATTGGGATTCCGGATCTCTAGACGCCCTCTACCTTTCTTCTACCTTCTTTCTACCTGCAATTCCTTGTGGACAACCACCGTCCTTTCTCCACGCCGGCCACCGCAACCCAATGGTCGCCCTTCACTTCCGGCTCGCCCAGCTCAAGGGTCGCGGATCTTCGGACTTCGAAGCACGCCTGTGGCCAGCCCACCACCGGAGATGTTTCTTTCTCATTGGGGCAAGGCCCTTCAGGGCCGCGTCAGGCCCGTAAGGGCTACGGCCGCGAGGAGCCGGTGGGCGGGTGCGGAACCCCGGCCGCTCGGCCGGGGCTGTCCACACCATCGCGGTGTGGGCAGCGCAGCCGTCCACGGGCGGGCGCGAGTGCGCTGCGGGCCTTTCTTCTACGACATTTTTGCGTCCCAGCAAGGGCGCGCAACCAGGTATTCATGGCCATGAAATCGAGATCAAGTCTTAGGCGTCAGAGAGGTGCAATCACGTTTGTGGAAGGGCTAGGCGTCCTGATCGTCGCCAGTCTGCTCATGCCGGCCGTCTGGGGCTGGCTAGCGGACGACGCTGACAACAAGGTCAATCAGGCGACCGCCGACCACGATAAGCAAGTAGTACGAGCCGCCGCGCAGTACATTAAAGATAACTACGCAGTCGTTCTTTCCAACGCAGGCGCCACGACCCCGGCGACGATTACCGTGCCGATGTTGCAGACACAATATCCGCAATTGTTCGCGACCGGCTTTTCTGCCAGGAATCCGTACGCCCAGACCTTAACCGTTCAGGCCTATCAGACGATCCCTGGCTCCCTCGACACGATGATTGTGACATCGAGCGGGCAGACGATCAGCGAGCGCAACATGCGCAAAATCTCGCAGCTGGTTGGGGGTGCCGGCGGCTATATCTCGTCGACCAATCCAAACGTAGCGGTCGGTACTTATGGTGCGTGGGGGCCGAAGACTATTCCGAGCTCACCGGGCGCGGGGCACATGGTCTATTCGTTGATGTTTCAGAACGGCGCTCTCGTCAGCGACTATCTATATCGGAAGGCGGTGCCGGGACATCCTGAGCTCAATCAGATGAACACTGCGATTGACATGGACAACAACAATGTCAATAACGCCAACCAGATCAGCTCGCAGAGCCTGCGGGTGCTGGCCAATGGTTCGGTTGGCGCTCCTTCCGTAACGTTGGCCAATGGCAAGGTGATCAGCTTCAACCAGGTGGCCGAAGGCGGTGTCTTGGGGCTAGTCGGCAACAACGGCCAAGCGGTCTACTTGGAGAACAACAATGGGGCGTTCCGTCTTGTGAACAGCCCATGGAATGCGCAGCTATTCTCCGTCGATCAGGGCGGCAATGTTATTTCAGCGGGAACGGTAACGGCAACTGGAGCACAGATCAATGGCGATGCGAACATCGCGGGGGTGCTGCGGGCAACTGGAACGGGGTATTACGATACGGCGCCGAACAACAATCTGTATTTGAAGCCGTGGAACCCGGGTGGTGAAGTAGTGATTGGAGGGGGCGGCGGTAGCGGCGTTCTGCATGCTACAAATCGGATCTACACCGATGAATATGTGAGCGGCGGCGGCGCATCGGCTGGCGGAGCGTGTGCTCAGAACGGTCTGATGGCACGAGATGGAAATGGGCCACTGTTCTGCGAAAACGGTGTGTGGAAAAGCCTTGGCGGGGCGTTTTCTGTTACCACCTACTCGGTCCCGATCAACGCCTCCCAGCAGTATCTAGGCGTGCACGCCTACTGCAGCCTTGGGCAGTTGTCGGGTGGACCGGAGGGCGGCTTTCAACAGGTGGTTACCGATGGAGCCAACAACTGGTGGGGTACCAACCTCTATTGGCCAGATGGGAAGTGGGCAGATCCCAACATCGTCGTCAACTGCATTAACCTCCCTGGCGCCGGTGTTTAAAAGACTTGTCCGCGCTCCGAGGCGACGATCGATCACGTGTGACTCAATTTCGCCTTGGCGCTCAATCGTTGGGTCACACGTGACGCGCATTCGCTGGAGCCATTGATTCACATGTGACCCAATCGCGTCGCGATGACTATCCGGGAGGGCAACATGTGACCGGTTCGGCCGACCACATCTTGCTCTGCGCGCCACATGTGACGCATTCGGACACGGACTATTATGCCGTCCGTTTTCCAGATCAGATTGTTCCGTCATCCAGAGTCACACGTGACGCAACCCAGCAACCAAGCGACGTTACTTGGCGCTCCGATGGCGCTCCACCGGAGCGACGTTGGAGCGCCAAGTAACGTACGGACACCAAGCAAATAACTCCGATGCCCAGCATTACTAGAACTCCGAAAACAGAAGCGGCGTACGCGATCAAGGCAATGCAGATCCGCTCCCGAGCTGCCCGTGAACTCGGCTACTTTTCACCCCTTTCGATACCCCCAACGGCCATCGTCGATCACCTGATAGGACGGAAGCCAACGATCGGAAAGAACACGTGGAAGCAATACAAAAACGCTCTCCGTAGCCACTTTCAGGACCTCGCCAACGAATCAAACGAATCCGTCGCCATTGAAGAGCTGAAGGCCGCGATTGCCGCGCTTGACTCGGAGCCATCGACCGGCACGCTCAAGCATGGCACGCGAACTTCGGCTACCAAACAAAAGCACTTCAGGCGCGCGGACCTCGACAAGTTCGTCGACTACCTCGGCGCCAATGTCGGCCGGCATAAGTTTGCGAACGCCCTTCGCACCTGGCTGCTCGCCGCCCGATTGACAGGACTGCGGCCCAGCGAATGGGAACACGCCGGCCTGACTGAGATTGGCGGGCGAACGTGCCTGACGGTGCGCAACGGGAAAGCAACGAATGGTCGGGCGAACGGCGAGTTCCGGACGCTGGATCTGTCGAAGGCGACGGCGGCCGATATGGAGGCGCTAACGGACATGATGGAGATGCTTGAGGGGTACCTGCGCGAGATGACGTACGAACGGCTGCAAGAGTGCCTGATGCATTACATGAAGCGGGCAACGCGGGCGTGTTTTGAGCGTCGCAAACGGTACCCAACTTTGTACTCCCTCAGGCACCAGTTTGCGGCTGATGCTAAGTCGTCGGGTTGTACGCAGGCAGAGGTTGCTGCGTTACTCGGACAGGCCACCGATGAAACCGCCGGGCGTCATTACGCGCGAGCCGTTAGCGGGGAGTCCGCGGTCAGGGTCTCGCCGACTGATGCCGACGCAAATCGTGTCCGTGCTAAAGCCCGGGCGCATCCGTCCCGGCGTGTGCAGTCCCATCGTCCTTAACCACGTACTCGGTGATGAAAACGAAACAACGCCTAGTTTTTGCACTTGCGCTCGGCTTCAGCGTTTGCGGGACAAGCCTGGCTGTCCCCTTGAGCGACAACCCGTGCGGTGTGCCGGATCCCGACACGCTCGCGCATGAGCCGGTATGTGCGGACCTCAGTTGTGTTCCCTCGAGAATGGCGCAAGCCAAGCAGGTCGACCAAGAGTCGAAATGCGAGTTCGAGCGCCTCCAGCCACCTGCACTGGGCTTGGCACCGCCGCCGGAAATTCGGAGCGGGCGGACGTGAGATGCTTGCTTGCTGCCGTGGGCATTCTGCGGGCGGCGGCTAAACAGAGGCAGCGAACGGACCTCCGGCTCCCCATAAACTTTCACCATTCGCTGTCCAAAATCGTAGCCATCTGTCACCGGATCAAAGTCAAAGTCCGCTCGCCGCGTGGCGCTGTCCGGGGGCTGCGTTGCATCCCCCGGACATGCCGGGAGCGTTGGGCCTCGTTCCGCGCGTCAAGGGTGGCTCGTTGAGCCACGGGCTACGCCCGCTGCGCCCTTGACCCACGGCCCAAGGCCAATGGCGAGAGAGCACTGCTCTCGGCCTGCCGCGGCCTATTTGCGGTAATTGACTATTCGAGCACTCTGCATCGTTTTGGGACATTGGGGTCTTACAGGGAAAGGTGAAAGCCTTTGGGGCTCACATAACGCCAAAGTCATTTCTGAATAGTAAAAGCATGACTTTCGTTGTTTTATATAAATATAATATCCATAGCAAACCATTGATTTTAATGGAGTTTTGTTAGGCTATAACGAAATTAATTCCCCATGAACTTTCACCTTTGAAAATGACGCGATGCCTATAAGATCTATAAAAGCCCCCAATTCAGCGACCGTCCGTTGGCTGCTACGGACGGGATTGGCCTACGCTGTCCTAGTCGCTGTCTCGTTTTGGCTCCCCTTCGGCCTTCATCGAGTCATTATGGGTCGTAGAGACTGGTGGTATCTGCCCATCGCGTATATGGGCCTGGCCGCCGGCGCAGTGGTCTGGATCACCGTGGGTCGGAACCCTGTCGCAGTCGTGACACTGCTTGTTGGAGGCTCCTGGTACTTCTATTTGCTGATTACCGACTTGGCGACTCTGTGGGCGTGGCGCTGGCCTTTCGAGTCGACCGTGGGGGAACGGGTCGAAGCGCTGGACAGACGTCTGAACCTAAGTGCAAACCTCAGGCTGCTCGCAATCATCGCGCTTGCAATGCTGTGGCTAGCTCGTGTCGCCTGACGAGTCACAAAATGAAAAAAGTCCTCCTTCTCGCTGTTCTTTTCGCTGCGTCCGGTCTGGCGTTTGCCGACAGCGGCGCGACTATCAACCTGCACGCGTTTTCACCGCCAGCTGGCGACGCAGCAGTGGCATATCTGCGACAGGTGTTCGGTACGGTCGTTGATTCGATCGTGTCCGACAGCAACGCGAGAAACGCCGCAACTGATTCCGCGCTTGGCGCCATGTTGCAGCCATTCAACTCCGCCGTTCTGTTTCTTGGCATGCTTTACATGGTCTACACGACCGTCAAAGGGACGGTCGACTCAGCGCACGATGGCGAATTCCTTGGCAATCGGATGTCGTCCGTGTGGGTTCCCGTGCGCGCTGTCGCCGGCACAGGGATGTTGCTCCCGCTCGCGTCAGGCTATTCGTTGATACAGGTTCTGGTGCTTTGGCTTGCGATTCAGGGTGTGGGGATTGGCGACGCGACGCTGACAGCGGGTCTGGATTATGTCCAGAGCTCGTCCCTCGTTGCGCGTCCGAACCTCCCCGAGACTCGCCCACTGGCAGCAAATATTCTGCGATTTGAAACCTGCATGGCGGCGATGAATCAGCAGTATCAGGCGTCCGGGCGCACAACCCGGATCACCGAACAGGAGCACAACGAAACGCTTAGTAATACCGGCGAGGTCGGATTTGGCGACGTGCTCACCGCCGGCGCGGCCGGTGCGGCGTTCGGACCGCTTGGTGCTCTGGCGACGGCAGCTAACTCGATCGCCAACACCACGTACACGGTCACCGACTACGATTGGGCAGCTAACGACAACTCCTACACGAACCCGGCTGTCTGCGGCTCGCTCAGCTGGAGCCGGTCCGCCGCCTCCTCTCAAGGAGACGGCAACTCCACCATATCAAAGGCAACAATCATGCAGGCACACGCGGACGGCGTGCGCGCGATGATTGCCTCTTTGCGGCCGGTGGCTGCGCAAATCGTTGCAGGCCAGAAACCGGCGCCGGGCGCCATCGAGCAAGCGGCCGCTGCGTATGAGAATACGCTCTTCGCCGCCGCGAAAACGGCGCTGGACTCGTCCAATCAAAGCGCCAATCGGGCCAAGTTCCTCGACGATGCCAAGAGCGCCGGCTGGATTTATGTGGCCACCTGGTACAACCAGCTCATCCAGTTAAATGACGCGATGCAGAGCGCGTTAAACACGCTCCCTTCATCGAAGCCGGTGAGTATCGACGACAAGGAGATCGGTGATGTGCTTGTCGACTACAGAGACGCGATGACCGTCGCTGACGAATACATCAAGAACCATAGCGCGGCAGTTCAGGACGCGTATCAGCAGCAGGCCGATGATGCCGTCACTGTGCCGCATTCATGGGAGGACATGAAACGACTTCTGTCACGTCCCGCGATCGCGGCGATTAACCAGTTCACCCAGCGTCTGGCCGGGGGCAACATGTCGCATGTGGCTCAGGTGAAATCGGTCGGGGACACAATTATCGGTGGCGGCGAAGCTTTAATCGCGGCAACGTTTACAGCGAACGGCCTCGCGGCATCCAATGCTTCAAAGCTAACGATCGGGAATGTGTTTGACATCGGCGCAGCGCTGTCTTCGATCAGCGGCATAGTGACCTCGCTGGTACTGCTGGTGCTGGGCTTTGGCGCGATCTGCGCGTATTACATTCCAATGATCCCGTACATCTCCGGCATTGCTGCGGTCATCAAGTGGTTCGTGCTTGTCTTCGAAGCGGTGATCGCTGCGCAGCTGTTCGGTGTCGCTCACGCGCACCCGGAAGGTCATGACGCAGTGGGTCAGGCGGGTCCTGGCTATATGTTGCTGCTCGGTGTTGCCATGCGCCCGGCGCTGACTGTTCTTGGATTCTTCGGATCGATATGGCTGGCTCAGCCTATCTCGGAGTTCGTGAACCTCAGTTATGCAACAGCCGTCGCCGGGGCCGAGCACAACAGCCTCACCGGTATCGTTGGCTTCATCGCCTACGTCGCGATCTACGCAATCATCATGACGACCGTCATGCACGGCGTGTTCACACTCACGAACTGGGTACCGGACAACGTATTGCGATTTATCGGCGGTCGCCTTGGCGCAGACGGGGTCGCGGACAAAGAGCCTTACGAAGCCTTGGGTCATTTCAGCGGTGGTTCAAAAAACGCGGCGCAGGGGGTTCTCGCAGGCCTCGGGAATGGGGCGAGCGAAGAAGCAATACCGAGCGCTAGCGCTCCGCCGCTCACGGACCTGTTGCCAAACCCGCGATCGCAGCCCCCCATGGACTGAGGTTAAAGAGGAACCTTGCGTACGCTATGCCCTGCGTCTGCACAACCTAGGCTTTGCTGAGCAGACGGTTCTCTGGATCGAAGATGTATCCGTTCGCAGCGAAGTGCTGAACCATTGCCTCGTTGCCAAGCGCCGGCAAGGCGCGGAGTAACGGATGTCCGGGATTGATCTGCCGAAGCGCTTCGCGCAGGGCCTTCTGCTGCGCGTCGCGGCCGGCCAATTCGGCAGCGCGGCTGAGCTCGGCAAGCCGTGCCTCTTCTAGCTGCAACCGAAGCGTTTCGCTGTAGTTGCGCCATTGCTGTGCAACTGCTTTGGTTTGGCTTTTCGTTTGTAGCGATGCCGCCCAAGCAGCGTCTGAGGCACCGCGGTTGTAGTCACTTGTGTTCATGTCGAAATCCGGCTGGAGACTAACAATAGGTCGAGCTCTCCGTTGCTCTGTGAGTCAGGCATTTTGGGCGCCGTCGCACACGTTGCGCGCGAAAATCTCAAAGGCGCTCGCGACCGAGCCCCCGCAGAGCTGCAAGCGGTGCCGCTCCTCTTGAATCACGCAAGATAGTTCTCGCGGGTCTCTACACGCCCTTGCAACTCGTTCAGCGGACACCCGTAGCGGGCGCCGCATCTTGCGAATGAGGCGCTGCGACCTAAATTCAAGGGCAGGGTCCGCTTCGGTCAACAGATCGTCGAGCAGCGCGTTCGATACTACATTCAATTCCATCGTCGTGCTCCGTTAGGTTGGGGCATTGGTCTAGTTATTGTGATTCACAAACCTTAGAGCCGCAAGTGGTTTTTGTGATTCATTTTCCTGTGTACAATGAGCGGTATGGATACAAAACCCAGACACCCGGGCGGCCGCCCTCGACTGCCTGATGGGCAGAGGCTTGTCCAGCGCTCGATAAGGCTCTCGGCCGAGCAATGGACGAAGATTGACCAATTTGGGTTGGAGTGGCTGCGCCAACTTATCCAGCGAGCCAAACCGCCGCGCAATCCACCGCCGGCGGACGAATGACTGGCGTCCTCGGCCATCCCGTTTGGATGGCTGTTTGCGTAGGCCTGCATCGCGACAATTGCGAACTCGGGTAGGACCATGTACCTCTACGAACTCGGACCATTGATCTACGCACGGCGTGTCGAGCTCGGGCTTTCTGTCCGGCAACTGGCGCAACTCGCAGGGATCGATTCAGGTACGCTTGAGCAGCTCGAAGCTGGGACACTCGAGGATATGAGCTGGAACCATGCGCAGGCCCTCCTGCGGGTCGTGGGGATGAGCCTCAACAGCTATCGGAAGTCAGGCAGTGCGTTGCAACGGTGCGCCACAACGGCAAGCGTGAGCCATCGAGAGCCCTTGACCCAAGATCTTCTGAGGCAGGCTCTGACGAGCGGCACCATTCCCGCCGGCTTCGAATCGCATATCGCGGTGCTGCTCGATGAGGCGCCGCCGGCGATGCTTGTCGCCGCTGTCGAGGAAGTAGCCCAACAGGGCGACGAACTGTCCCGCATCTGGCGGACTCTCTCGGAATGGTCGGATGCGTTGGGCTGCTACCGGAGGATTTGGTAAATGAAGGCCCGTACACACGCAAAGTGGCGCGCAGAACAGTGCCGGCGATGCTCCATGCGCCGTTGCGTGGTCGACGTCGACGGGTCCGGCCTATGGCCTGGAATGCTTATCCTGCGTTATTCGTCGCGGCGCCCGGCCAGAAAGTTACTGTAAGGGCGCGCTCACGGCTATACGGGCATTCGTGCGGCAGGACCTCTGCAGCGAGTCCTGTTGCGTAGCAGACGTTCTCTCGCGCAATGTCCCACGCTTCGGCGTATGCCTCAGGCCAGTTTTGACCGAGGCTCGGCGCGTCGTTGAGCAGGCGGGGAATCATGTCTCGTTCTTCCGGGATTGCTCCATACCATGCAGGCAAGCGAAGGCCAGGCCAGTGTAGCGGGTTGCAATCGGCAATGCGTCACATGAGTGTTGCAACGATCAGTGAGGGAAACGACCCTCCAGCCAGTTGGTCCAGTCAGACGCCCAGGCATACTCACCTTGCCGTCGATCACCGGAGGCCCAAACAACGGCGGCGGCCGATGCTAGAATTCGTGGAAACCGCCCTGCGCTGAAATGACCGACGCCCTTCATCTATCCCCGCCTGTGCTCGACTGGGCTGCCCACCAAGCGGGCAGCTCCTTACGCGAGCTGGCGGAGCGCGTCTCGACGCGAGCTGCTGCAAACATCGAGCGCGGCGAGCTTACTGCTGCGCAGGCGATCAAGTTCGCGAAGGAAGCCGGCGTCCCGTTTGGATACCTGTTCCTGCCGGAACCACCACCTCAACGCGAGCCGTTACCCATCGCGGACTTTCGGACTCTGCCAGACAAACACCCGCTGAGCAAAGATTTCTACGATGTTTTCGACGACATCGAGTTCAAGCAGGCTTGGTATCGGGAGTATCTCCTGCGCGAGGGCGCGGCCCCACTTCCGTTCGTCGGTCGCTTCGCAGGGCAACGGGTCAAGGCTGGGACCGTTGCGGATGATATTCGCGGTACTTTGAAGCTTGAACTCAACAGTGTTGCGGCTCGCAACGCCGATGATCTCTACTCGTACCTCGTCACTAAAGCAGAAGCCGTCGGGGTTCTCATTTTCAAAAACGGCATCGTAGGAAACAACACTCACCGCCCGCTTTCCGTGTCTGAGTTTCGCGGCTTCGTAATCAACGATGATTTGGCGCCAGTGGTGTTTGTCAATGGGGCAGACGCGCCTGCCGCTTGGACGTTTACGCTGGTGCACGAGCTGGCGCATATCTGGCTCGGCGAATCCGGTATCTCTGATAGCGCCCCGGGGAGCCAAAACAAGCACGAGATACTTTGCAACGCGATCGCCGCCGAGGTCCTCGTCCCACAGATCGAATTTGCAAAAGCATGGTCGGCAGTTCAAGGCACGGTACCCGAGAAGATCTCGTTGCTGCGACAGCAGTTCCGCGTGAGCAGCCTAGTGATTGCGCGACGAGCGCTTGACCTGCAGCTTGTGGCACATGATATATACGATGCGTTCTATCAAGACGCACGCAAGCGATCGGCCAGCAAGGGCAAGGAAAGCGGCGGCGATTTCTATTTGACACTGGCTGTCCGCAACAGCAAGTCGTTTTCGCGCAAGGTTGCAGCGCTGGCGACGTCCGGCGGGATCAGTTTCCGGGAAGCAGGCCAACTGCTCAATACGAACCCAAATAACGTAGCGGTCTTCCATGCCAAGCAACGAGCGCTTTCTGCTTGACTCCGATGTCTTGATCAGCGCGAAGAATCTCCACTACAACCCCAAGTATTGCGGGGCGTTTTGGGATTGGATCTTACAAGCTCATCAAGTCGGAAAGGTTCTCAGCATCGATAAGGTGCGGGACGAGCTTCAGGTCGGCAAACAAGAGGATCTGCTGCATGCTTGGTCACAACGCCCCGAGTTGTCGGACTTTTTCGTGTCAAGCATGCCAGCGACAGCACAATGGGGAAAATTAGCGGTTTGGGCAACTACTCGTACGCCAACGTATCTCCAAGCGGCACAAGATAAGTTCCTAGACGTGAAGTCGGCTGATGCATGGCTGATCGCATACGCCTCTACGCAGACAGATGTCACAGTGGTTACCAACGAGAAAGCCGAACCTGCCAGCAAGAGATCGATCAAATTGCCTGATGCAGCTACCGCCTTAGGCGTGAAAACTATTACGCTGTTTGAGCTGCTTCATCTCCACGCGCATGGGACGTTTTCATTTCAGATGTAGGACGGCCGCAGGCAAAACTGAATACGGATTATCGCTACCAGAGTAACCTATAGATTTCTCGACGCCCCGTCACAAACCTGTCGCAGGGCAGGCCGTCAAGGCCGAACGCCCCTCAGCACAACACTATCCCATCCGAACCGTACCCGGCGAAATCCTAGCCGACTCTTCCGCCGCCCGCGATTTATTCATATTCTCGTTCCTCAATCGTTCCAGTCATATTTCGAAGACCGGTCCATTCGAATAGAAGCGATTATCTCCTCAACAGATCTACGACATTCATCCGGCAATCGCGAGAGGTCCGATGCAATGCGGTTGAGATATGCCTCTCCGCCATAGGCCTTCGAAGTCCTGCGCAGAATTCTCGAAACATCCAAACAGCGACACGCTGTGAGCGCAAGATCGCCTGGCGCCCAGGACGACGACATGAAGGCGGACACCAGCTCCTGCCGAGCAGCCTTACACCGATCCCAATCAAAAAACGGCACGAACTTCAGCAATTCTGGGGCATCGTCCTTCTTCGCCAACTCGCTGTAGATCATCGGGAACGCCGCAACGACCATGAGAGAGACAGGACCCTCCCGCTGCCGCATGACCACAGGAAGGAGATGTCCGGCAGCGGACAGCGCCGCGCGCGGGGCGGTCCGCTCTGCCTCCAACAGGAGCTGAGCACACGCGTCCGCAGCTGTTTCGTCAAGATCGAAGGCACGTCTATCGCGAAGAAGCTGCGCCACATCCACGATCGACAATACAATTGCGAGGCGCGCCGACTGCGGCGCATTGTGGAACGCCACCATGTTACGGCTTGCGATCGACGCGCTGACCTCGCGCGCAAAACCTAAGCGTGCAGCCCATGCGCCATCAAGGCGTTCGCCCACACCGCCAAGCATAGTACAGATGAAGGCAATTTCGTCACCGCCGAAATGCTGACCAAGACAGCGCTGAAGCGCTCTCTCGCTGATAGTCACCTTTTCATCCGCATTAGCATCCGCGAAGACGCTGCCCACGAGGCGAACGAATACTTCGAGCGAGATGGCATCGATGAAGATGATTCGCTGTAGAAGATCAGGTGCCGTCTGTGCCGCGACTCTAGTGGCGTCCGCTCCAATCCAGCCGTCACTGAGAATCGCCTCAAGCTGTTGATCATCAGCCTGCCGAAGCAGAGCAGTAAGCAGCCTCATCGAATCATCGACGGACAATCCCGCGTTTTCAAGCAGCCACGCCGCGTCTTCAACTGAAGGATCCAAGGCGCGAGCGAGCAAATCGTCGCGACGCTCGGAACCCGGCAAGCCGCTGAGCGTGGATAGGATCGTTCGTTTCGCACCGATTTCACGTGCCTGCCGAAGGCATAGTTCTGCGATATTGGGCGCAGCGAAATCGTTGACGGAGCCGAGGTGTCGTAACTCGGCCGCCAGTTGCTCACCGTCAAGATTCTTTACCAGCGGCCAAGCGGCCGGAAACTGCCAGTCCAGCACCAGATGCGGCAGCAGTTCCTGACCGACCGCGGCGGCGAGGAGAGCATTGAGTTGCGGAAGAATCTCACTGAAGCGGTCGATCAAGGGGGGGGCGTTCGCGACCTTTTCAGCCAGCCGGGCGCTTTCGGCCACAAGACTTCCGAGCACTTCCGGAGGAGCTGACAAGAGCGCCTGCTCCGCACGATTCGTGAAGTTGTCACCGATGCCGTTCGCGATGATCGGAAGCAATCTCCTCACGATACCTCGATCGTCCGGATGAGAAAGCAGGGCGACGGCACCCTCAGGTGCGCGTCCGGCGAGATCAGCGACCGCTAGGCCGACCGCTTCGATCCCGAGTGGAATCGATCGCCCATTCATCTTGCTCGCTATTGCGGCGAGGAAGTTCCAAGCCTCGTCTTGGGGCAGGACGAATGGCGCGCGTCGAACCGCGTCCGCGAGTGACGGTTCCAGTGCTTTCAACGCAAAGCTCCCGCGCACCTTCCCCGAATTTGCGATGTCGAGCAGCCCCAGCGCCGCCGTTGGCGTCGAATTTAGCTTCATCAGCAGCTCGTCCCAGAGCAGCGCGATGCGGAGCGCAGCGGCGTGATCACCGGCGTCGCCGAACTCGGCCACGATGCCTTCGTCACCCGAAGGGAGCAACCGCGGATGGGGGGCATCGAAAACGCGACCGACGATCGTTCCGGTCCATCGATGACGTGCGTCCTGCGACGAGCGTCCATCTATCCGTCTGCCGTCCCAATCCGAAAACTTGGAGCGAGCGTCCTTCGGTGCAAAGACGAGGTTGAAATCCCGACCGCCGATCTTGCGCGGCGATAGCGCAAACGTCGATACGGCGAACCGCCGGCGCATGGATGTCCAGAGGGACGTGAGCAAACGCGTCGCCACTAGTTCCGGCGATATTGCGTCGAACACAACCACCGGGCCCGGATCCTCAAGGAAGAGTGCCTCCAGAAGCTCACTCCCGTTGAAGTCCGCCGCGGGCGGAAGCGGTTTCATCGACGCGGGTGGCAGCGTCACCGACTTGGCGTCCTTGTCCTCCGGCAGCCGGTCGAAATCGAGAAGCTCGATGAAAGGTGAGAGGTCCTCGGCGGCGGCCCAGCTAGCGGCGGGAATGATCAGGCTTATGGTCCGCACGCATCCGGCACGAGTCACCGTGAGATCTTGCCACGTCCTGGCCAACACATAGTGGCTGCCGCTCGGAAGCGGATATCCTGTCAGATAAGGCTCGAACCTCTCGCGCGGGCGCAATGGGCCCGCGACGTCCGACAGCTGGTCGATCATTGACTGATCTTCTCTTGAGAGCTGTACGGATCCGGCGAGTAGCTGATGGCCCTTCCGGTATCCATGGACTTGACGATCGATCACAGTCACATTCGGGCACCGATCACCCAGGCGATGGGAAGCGTCAGATCTTCGTTCCGAACCCACTCTCCACCGGCATCCTGGACGGATACCCAACCGCGACCATCCAATCCCCCCTCCTGCACAGCGTCACGGCACTCCTTGTCGGTTTTCAGGTCTCCGCCCACCACGCTCAGCCCAAAAACCCGGATGTTGAGCCGCGTGACATCGCCGAGCCGGCCCGCGAGCAACGGATACTCATGCTCCAACCACGCCCGTGGCCCCTTACCGAACTTCTCGTGGTCGACAAGGTCCCACGCACTGACCACGATCGAAACGCGAGGACGTCCACCATCTGGGCGATCAACGAGCGAAATCTCGAGAAAGCGAATCAGTTCGCACAGCATGACCTGCGTCGGTAGACCCGGATCCTGTGGCGTCCGTATTTTCGACATCATCCTCTTGGAGGTAACCCAGTCCAGCGGCCGAACATCCTGATCGGAGGCGACGCGGGCGAACAGCACTGCGCCGTGGGCACGACGCAACTCGTCCATCCAATCCGTGGAAATCTCGTAATGCTTAACTGCGTTGAGCCATAGCTCGCCAGAGATGTCGGGGATGACGATCGACGTCTCTGCGCCGCCCTTCTCCTCCGAGACGATCACCTCGAAATCCCGACGCGCGTCGGCAAGATCCGTTCGCGGGGCAAAGTTTCCAGAATTGAGGTGATCGGTCACCTCCAGCACGAATGTGATGTCGTCTGGTTGCTGGGCGATCTGAAGAGTGCCCTTCTTGGCGTCGAGTGCAGGCCACACTCGGCCAATGTAATTGGTCTTCCCTGAGTCAGGGCCACCGAGCAGAACGACTGAGCGGCTCATCGATCCCTCCTGTAGCTGATAAATGATCGCAGGTTCTCGCGTTGGGCGCTGTCCGGCCAAAAGTCAGGTGGCGGCCGCGCCGCTCCGACAGTGGCGTCGATGAGATCAGGAATGCCAAATCCAGCCCGCACCGCGTCGTTACCGGAGAAAGGGGCGACCTCCACAATGGCCGCCTCGACCTCCTTCCGCTGCAGCTCTGCTATTAGACGCACTGATACCGTTTCCACAACCTCGCCGTCATCCCGGTGGGTAATGACGATCATCACGCGCGGAAGGCGATCGCGAAACATCGTCTTCAGTCGGCCGCCGAGCTGCCCGACACGGGAAATTATCCCCTGACGACGCTCCCTGTCCGCTAGCCCGCGACCGTCCAGTACGATCCATATCACCTCCGCCGCTTTCATGAACTCAAGGCGATCCGATTGGGCGTTCGTCACCAGCTTGGTCGTCCACTCTCCCGGAAGATCTGGCAATGCCAAATCGACACGCCTTCCGTCTGACTTTCGCACAAGGCGCAGATGAAGGAAGCCCGCGCGCCGATCGTCGGTCATCTCAGTATGCATGGTCATCTGGTCAGGCGGCGAACCTTCGTTCCAGTCGCGTGCGCCCCGGGCAATTTCTTCGAACCCCATCAGGCTCTTGCTATCGGCGAACGTCCAGTTTTTGAGCATGGCGTTGGCGACCAAAAGATAGGTGCTCGCGAGGCACGCCGTTTTCCCCGAATCGGGATCGCCGAGAATGCCCACGATCGTGACGTAGCGCGACGACATCATGCTCGAAACCGCGTCCGGGCCGAGCGTGTGGCTGGGCGGAAAGGTCGCCGCCCCCGCCGGACGCTCAAGCACAGGCGAGCCAGTGATGTCGCTGTCGGCAGCGTCGACCGATAGCTGCGCCTTGGCGAGGGTGTGTTCGTTAGCGGCATTGACGCGATGATCGCAGGTCGCAGGATCGCGCTCTAGGGCGCAGGCGCCCGTCTCACCGAAGGTGCAACCCTCGAAGTTGCAGGCCGAAGTCATTTGCTGGGAATCCCCACCGCCATCATCCTAGAAAGCGCGCCCTCCAGGAGGGCACGGGCACCCCAGGTAGATGCCCTGCGCTTCTCCTTTGCGCCCTCGCACTCGGCCGCACCTGTGACGATAGCGTTGAGAAGCGGGAAAACGGTCGGATAGGTAGTGACCGTCTGCTTTTGGGTACCGCCTGCGAGAGCGTTTCGATCTTCCCCAATCTCAGCGAGCAGCTCCGCCAGATCGAGTTCAGGATCCGCGTCCACGGTGCGCAGGACGAGATCGCGATGCACCTGTGCAGGAAGGCGACGCAGCTGGTTGGAAGCCTCGATTCCGGATGCGACAAGTCGGGGCGCTTCGGAGATCTGCGCCAGCGGCCGGTCGAGCAGCTTACTGCGGCTGAGCTGCGACCACCAGATGAAGTCGATCTCCTCCCGATCTAGGGTCGCGTTACGGCGAAGCGCCTCGATCGTGTCGATAGCCGCCTTCTTGAAGTTCGTCGTGACCTTTTTATCTTCCTCGGCGATCGTTACAATGAGTTCGATCGGCTCGGCAACGGTGGTGCGCTCTCGCGCTTTCTCGGCACTGTCCAGGCTCCGCCGCTGCGCTCGATCAAAAACCTCGCGTCGCAGATTTTCCCGCTTCTCTTCCCCGAGAACAGGCTGGAAGGCGAGCGCGGACCAAAGCGCGTTCGTGTAGACGTCCACGATCGTCCAGCCATGGTTCCCAGGTTCTGAATTCATCATCGACACGGCAGCCATGCCAGCGCAGACGCCGACCTCGAGTGGCTTTTCGGCATAGAGGAACGCGGAGGCATGCTTCTGGACGGCGGTCTGGATCTCAGTGCCGAAATCCGCCTCCGGTACACCGTCGCCACCGAGGGATTTGGCGATGGCGGCCGCCTTTTCGATGATCCCGTTGGCGTCCTTGATCTTGCCCCATGTGGCCGCCAGGTTGGCGACTGCCGCCCTACGTGAATCAACGTCGTCGTTTGATGGCACCAGACCCGTGATTCGCAGGTGCACTGGAAAGTTGTCAGTCACGCGTTCCCCTTCTTCCGTTCCACTGTCATTTTCTCAATTTGCGTAATCACGTCCGGCAGCCGGCCCTCGCCAACCAGCCAGTCGAATAGCATGCGCTCCACTCCCTGCGTCATCCGCTCATCGAAGTCAGAGGGGATGGCGTCGAGTTCAACCAAGATCCGGAGCCGCTCGCTCTCAACCAGATCACGGAAGAACCGGAGCAGCGCTAGCTCGTAGCCTTCGACAGTCGGCTGCATGAGCGGCATCTCTCCCTCGCTGGTCTCAGCGCTCTCCGCCGGGACCTCTTCGGCGACGAACTCGGCCGGCGAATCAGTGTAACCAACCGTCGCACGGTCGACAGCCGTTGCGGCCTTTGCGCACTTCCTGAAATTGGGCGATCCTAAAGTGAATCGGGGTTCTTTCCCACCGAGTCGCTTGTTGTCGGCTTCGAAACAGGTCTCCAAGGGATTCCAAGCACGAGGATGCATGGTAACCGCCAGCGCATCCTTTGCCTCATCCCAGTCGAACTCGATGATGTTGTAGGTGTAGGTGTAGGTCTCGTTCGATCGAAAAGGAACGGCAGCGCCTGCCGCGAGCATCAGGACATCGGTCCCATCAACGACGGTGTCGACATCGACCTTGGGGTTGTGCTCGTGACCGGAAATGAACACCCTCGCTCTCGCGCGGACATACTGACACACGTCCGCTGAATCCTTGTACCAATGCAGCGGATGGTGAACGAGGACGATGTTCTCCTCGCCGGCCTTTTTCGGGATCGTGAACTGTCGCGAGCCAATCATCAACTCGGGATTATCTTCGCGCTCGTTGCCGGTGCACAATAACGACGAGTTGAGGCGGACAAACCTGATCCAGCGACCGGGCCCGACCTCGATGCGTAGGTTCGAGGCGAACTTGGCCTCCTCGTCGAGGCCGCACCGATAGCCGAAGCTGAAGCGGCCATAGTCATCGAAACGGGCGAGCAGAGCCGCACGGTCATAGGGGTTCGAAAAAACCTTTTCGTACTCGGCGGGTCCGCCCGCACGGATGAAATCCAGAAGCTGCGAGCCCCCGGTCGACAACTTCGCCCGGTCGAGATCGTGGTTACCCGGGACCATCTGCACACGGTGAATAGGGCACGCGATACGGTCGGCGAGTTCGTCGAGCCAACGACTTGCGACCTCATATTGATCCCAAGTGCCGGATTGGGCGATGTCCCCCGTTACCAAGATACCCTGTGCGGCACCGCCGGGAAGACCCGCCACGACCTCCGCCGCGTCCTCGATCAATTGGGCTTTCACGTCGTCGTGGATGTGAACTGAATGATCACGTTCCTGTCCGAAGTGAATGTCCGAAACATGGACGAAAATCGCCGACATTTACCCTCCAAGTCATTAACATCGAGCGCCGACCGAGAGTATAGCTACTGACCCATCCCATTTCTACGGATCGTGGGGCTAGAGCGGGCCTATTGAAGGAACCGACGATCGCTGACGGAGTAACTTCCGCACCTCCCCGACTGGCCGGTGCCGGTCCGAGGATGAGAGCCAAGGGCGTGACAGTGCGCGTTTGGCTTGTAGCGAGGGAACCGCTGCTTCTGTCAAAAGCAGCGGTTTCAAGATCGATGAACGAATGTCTGGAATGGGTCGAGGTGGAACGGTCAACTCCACGGCGGCGCTCATCGACGCCCGTCATTGCCTGATGTGTAGAAGTCTGGACTTGATTTGACAGACGGTGTTAGTTGTCGGTCCCAGTTCGGCCATGAAGAGCCACTCGTTCGTCGCGCCGCTCGGACATTCAAACGGTCGCTCCGCCCAGCAAACGGGCATTCGATTGCCGAAAGCGAACGTTGCTTCACGCGCCGATCTGAGTACGTGATGCCAAGGCCGCACCGCTATCGATGCGCTGCGGCGAACTACGCCGGACTGGCATGGGATAGACGGAAACCGGATAGGACAGTCGACGTGTCGACATGCATATCACTGCCTCGGCTTGATTTCTTGTGGCGGACGTCCCCTCAAGAAAAGATTACCTTCTTGGTGCTGCACGACTGAATCAGATGTTTTTCGGAGCCGTCGAAGATAGGGTCTTCGGCACGGTCCTTTTTCCATACGACACAATCCTTGCCGATCTGGTCCCCAGAGAATGCGGAAAATCCGAGATCGAATCCGAACACTGCATAGTCGCATCGCATATATCGATGGTGACAATGGTCCCTAAAAGCCGAGTCTGGTGCAATGATAAGCTTAAGCGACCTTATTCCCCCACCTGCAAGATCTCTTTCTAGGCGCTCAGAAAAGTCTTCGATTTCAGAAAATCCAATATCTTGATCCCCGAGGATGATTTCCAGACCAACCGGCATTTCCCTTTTTCGGAGAAAAAAACTATTTAATGCAAGCCACAGACCAGATTTCTTTCCGATTTTTTCGCAGTGAACATGGTCTTTCAACGCGTAACGATCAACCAAGGAGGCTGTATCACATGCGCGGACCCAACTTCCGTATCGGCGTGCCCACTCGTCCCGACAGTTTGCTCCGGCCTGTAAGCTACTGGTCATTGCACTCCTTGACTCGGTCATCTTCTTTGATTGTCCGAATCCGTGAAAGCGACATATTTCCATTCCTCCAAGCGCAGGAATGCATTTGCTAATCTGATCGTCTTCAAGGTCTGCAATCAAAGTAGCCCGTGCTGATTGCAACAGAGCAAGTTCCCATTCCCGATGTAACGAAGCGCAGGTGTCTTCCTCGAAAGTTCCGCTCCAAGGCGCAGTGCATGCTCTCCTTTTGTTATAACGAAGTGCCATAAACCAAAGCTTCTTTACCGCGACAGGCAATTGCTCTATAGCCTTAAGGATTGGCGATTCACTCAATTTCGCGCCGGGATGCACTAAAAGACCGAGATCCCTCCAATCAAGAAGTACCCGGCGATGCATCTCTACGATTTGAGAAAGATCATTTGCCGAGTCAGTAATAGCCTCGGGGTCGACAGAAAAAATTACTGGCATGTTTTGATATTAGAAAAACATCTCGCGAAAGGACTCTTCGAAAAATCCGCCAGGCCATTCATCTATAAAGTTTCCTGCCTCGTCCATTTGAAGTGGTTTAACTTCGCTTCCTGAGGCTCCGATTGGATCCACGTAGAGGACCGCAACTTTATCCCTGCTCAATCGCCCTTCTCTAATTCGCTTTTGCAATCTCAGCATGAGCGACTCGCTATGTGTTTCGATAATCCATTGGCAGCCGCCAACTTCATGCGTGTCTATGAGGAAGTCCGCTATATTGGCCTGCAGGCGAGGATGCAGATGCAGTTCGGGTTGTTCAACACAAATGGTTTTACGAGCTTTGGGACGCCCAGGGGGACCTGATGCGAGAATGCCTTCCAGCACGACCGGCAGAATTTGACCGATTCCGAATCCCACGTCCGTTGCAGCAACGCGCACACCTGTACGCTTATCAACTAGAGTAAGTTTGGCTATGTCTCCCAAAACTTCGTCGCCAACGCCGCTGAGTTCGACCGTGTACGGGATCTCGAACGAATTGAACCATTCATTGACCAATCCAACGATCGAAACATCGACGTCATCTGGTTGATTCCGCTGTGCAAGGGCATCAATGGCGAATTCACCGCTGGCACCCACTGTATTTGTATATTGCCGCGAAAATTCGTAAATCCGTTTGGGGCGAGACCGCAGCGGACCCAAATATGAAATCAAAGAAAATGCTCGTTCATAGCTTCGAGCAAAGCCAGTCAATAGCCGATTGACTTCTGAAAACGGACCATTAAACGAAGAAAGCGCCTTTTCTTGAGGGCTGCGTATAAAACTGGGCAAAAAAGTTCCGCCACCGACAGACAGGGGGGATCGGAACGAAATACGCAAGTTATCGAAATCACGCCTTGCCAAGGCATCTAACACTCGAGATCGCTGCGCAATCGCCGGCAGTCGCTCTGCAGCAAATCGCATCAAGCTAGTCGCATCATCGTATGAACGAAAGCGAAATCGATTTTCTCGGTACTGTTGATCGTCGAATTCGTCCCGCTGAATGCGGCTATCCGAATGGAAAGAACGTTCAATATTTGTGCCGAAGCCTCCCCCCTCCTTGCTAAGCAGCGAGAACTGCGCTTCGACCAGCTCTGGAAGCGGTCGAGAGTGTGCATTTCCGGAATCTCGAAACAAGGTATCCAGCGAATATGTGTCGCTTGGCTTCAGGAATGGAGAGCTGAGGTTTCTATTGGTGTAGGTTACCCCAAGCTCAATTCCATCCTCAAGCCGATGAAGATGATGCATGGATTTCGATTGGCCCAAATCTACCCAGCGCCCGTTGGGCGTGAGGAATCGCTGGGCTACCCCCTGCGAAGCTTCAATTGACTGCTTAAGAAGGAGGAGTGACTGAATAACGGTACTTTTTCCGCCTGAGTTTGGGCCAAAAATTAGAGTAATCGGTGCCAGCTTTAAATGCTGCTTTGCACCAAAAACCTTGAAATTTCGAATCCTGAGTTCACTTATCATATTTATTCAACTAGCGAGGGACGCTTGAATTTTGTGGAACGGTCACCACTAATCACCGAGCACACGATCTGCCGCACAGAGCCGGATCGTCTTTCTGCCACGGCCTTTCGCGACCAAATGTTCGGCACCTACTCTAGATGCATCCAGCGTCGGGCACATACCGTCCCATCAAAGGGTTAACGGCCTGTTGGAATGCTACTTTAGATCTTTCGAGAAATTTAGGCTCGTGGGAGATAGAGGAGAGGCGGCCAACTCTGGGTCGGGGTGAATCTGATTCGACACATTTTGTTGACGATCCACTTGCTCGCAGGAAGGAAAATACGTTTCGAGACAGCGATGGTGATTCGATCCGTGTCCGCAGAGATAAGCAGCGAACGCTGGCGCATGCCCCAAGATTCGTGATTGCGCCCACCTCCTTATGCAGATCGACGCGCGGCCGTTGTACCTTGGGAGCCGCCGTTGAGATCGTCCTGGGTCGACGGGCCGAAGTGGGTCGGATGCCGCCTTTCACCACCTGCATGGTTGAGCAGCCGTCGCCGGATCTGACGGTGTCTGACCGATGACGTCCTGGCTTATACACCTGATGAGTTCCGCGCTGCACTAGATGCTAGTCGAAATGTCCTCGAAGCATGCCCCACGCACCCGCGATTTTGCCCCAAGTTGTATGCGTGTAGCCCCTTCCGGTGTAACGATGTGCTGTCAATCGCCCTCTGGTCGGCTCGACATGCACGGGCATATATTCTTCCAAGAACTTTCGGGCGTGGTCCGGATTCGTGTACCGCTTCCACGGTTGAAGCTTGTCTTCATCAACATGAATCGCGTCAACTGGAAGCGCCACAACGCCCGTGGGAGAACGGTTGATGACTTGCCACTCCCCTGACTCACCAGCGCCTCGCTTATGGAAACTTCCTTCTGGTTCTTCGCGGTTCGCAACCAGATTCGTGCAATATAGGATATCGGTAGCGGGCACTTCTACGCGTAAAGCGATTGGGAAGTGCTGGTATGCACCATCGTCACCAAACGCGTTCAGGGAGTCCATCTCGACAGAGATTTCCCTCAAGCCTAGAGTTTTGGCGGATCGCCAAAGCGCGACAAATGTGTGCCCGTAATCAGCTCGGGCCATATTGCCTCCCGACTGGCAATAAAGTCTGCGCCCCAGCGTCACGGCTTTGAGTCCGGCGCCCGCAAGACATTTCTGAGTATGCGAATAAAGCGCGCGGATCTCCGCGACTAGCGCAGCAACCCGTTCAGGCGACAAGGTTTGAATCAAAGTTGCGAAGTTGACCCGCCGCTCGTCGGGCATATACCCCGACAGGATTCGGTCTTCGCAGTATGGGAATCGATACAAACCCAGCGCTTGTCGAACGAGGAACGTAAGGAGCACGTAACCCGTGGAGTGCTTTGATTGCCATACCCCATTCATTCTTTGATCATTTCCGATGTCCGTGGTCCACATCAACGACGCGTAAAGAAGGTCGTCATCGATAGTGAATTTTTGGGCTTTGATGCGAGCAGAGACGGCGTCGAACGGTTCGCCCTCACGAGGCCAAACAGGAAAATATTGATCTTGGCTAGTGTATTGCATTGATTGTTGCGGTTGTGGCGGATAACGCTTTTACGGCTTGTCGTCGACACTTCTTAAGTGATTGTGATGACGGACCTGATCACGAGCACGCAGACCGCGTCGAAAAATGCATTCTGATTAACAATTATGGCGAGACGCTGCATAACTGCAAACGAAGGCAGATCGCGGTTATTCCCAGTGAGATGTCTGTTAAGCGTCCATCGTGATCGTCATATCTACAAACCAAACGATCTAGTCAGCGGCGTTACAGGGGAGAATTGCGTGCGAGCCTACGCAACCGCTTGTAGGCTAAAGCTCTGCAGGAGGACGGTGGCTAATCAATTGGCCAGAGTCAACACAAGATCTGGCTACTAATCGCACGGTCCAGAACCTTAAGGTACCGGATCGTTGCGACCGTGACGCTGGCGCCGGCGGCATAATCGGGCCACGTTTTAACATCTGCCGCGGCCGGCGGCCGTAAGAACGAATTTGCATCTTCAACCCGAAGGACTTCCATCAGCTCGCATTGCCCGGCTCCGGCGGCAACTTCGCCTTGTTTAGCTTTCGCGCCAGCCCTTCGGCACGTAGATGGGTGTAATCCTTCAACATCTGTAGCGTCTTGTGGCCGGTAATCGAGGCTGCCTCGATTCGATCCAACCCCAATTCGAACAGCCGGCTTGTAGCCTCGTGCCTTAGATCGTGAAATCGAAGCCCTTCGATATCGGCGCGTTCGCATGCTTTCTCCCAAGCTGAACGCAACTCAGACGTCTTTATCGGGAAAATCGGGCCACCTTTCAGCGGTCGCGGCATGTTGCCGAGGATTTCGCAAGCGGTAGCCGTCAAAGGAACTATCCGCGCCTCACCGTTTTTCGTATCGTGAAGAATAGCTGTCCCATGGTCACCCATTATCCGCAAGTCCGACCAGGTCAGCCCGAGAAGTTCACCCTGCCGCATGGCCGTCTCGATCGCCAGCTTAACCATCGGTAGCACCACGGCAGCTTTACGAGCCTTCGCGAGCTCGGCGAACAAGCGCAGTTCCTCCCCTTCTTCCAGTCGGCGGTTTCGGGACCGCCCAGAACGCGGCAGCTCGATCTCCCCTACAGGATTCTTGACGTCCATCCGCCAGCGCTTCCGCGCGATCATAAAGACGTGCGACAGAAGCGCAGCGAGCTTACGTTTGGTGGAATCGGATAGCGCCGCTCCGTTCATCGGCCCGCGCTGTTCTCGGTGCAGGCCATTGAGGAAGGCAACAACGTCCTCCGGAGTGATGCGGTAAAGGCTCTTTTTCGCAAGTGCGCTGCGTTGAATCCGGGCGATCTTATGCGCCTCGGATTCCGACGACTTTTTTTTCGTCGAGATCTCCTTCTTGTATCGGTCGAGGATCGTCGACAGCGTCGCTGCTTTCACATCGTTGCGCTTCGCACGTGTTTCGAGCAAACGCTTCGCGTCCGGATCCAACGTCAACGCAGCGCGCTTTGAGTCCCGAAACGCCCTCGCCTCGTCGAGCGAGTCGAACGTCCCGACGATCCGGTGTCCGTCGACCATCAGCTTGACCTGGAATGAGAACGAGCCGCGCTGGTAGATTCCCCGTTCGATTGTCTTGTTTTTTCTCAATTTGTCCCAGTAATTCGGCCGGAATATTGGAAACAGATTGTACAGTGGGCCTCTCCGCCATCAAAGTCAGGGGACTCAAAATCCCCCGCCGCAAGGCGTGCCGGTTCGATTCCGGCCCTGGGCACCAAAGAATTTGCTTAATCCCGATTGACCGCTATTCGGCTTTATTCTCAAACCCCGCCAGCGCCTGCTGTCTGCGGGGTTTGTTGTTTCTGGCGTCCCGATTGCGCTCCAGAAACATCAGGCGGGATAAATCGTCAGCGCACCACAGAATCTGAATCGATCCTGCTGACCGCGCGCTGCACGGAAAACGCAAACGGCGTGAGCGCGCAACCTCCGCCGCTCACGCCACCCGCATGCCTTACTGCCCGGCCACCCGCGCGCCGCCATGCAGCGCCGCACGCCGGCGCTTGAACACATAGCCTGCCCACATCACAACGAGCCATGCGGGCACGAGCCACACCGAAACCGAGAGGCCCGGCGTCATCGCCAGAATCACGAGAATCAGCGCCATGAACGCGAGGCAGATCCAGTTGCTGACCGGGAACCATAACGACTTGAACACGAGCGTCTCGCCCGCCGCCACCATCGCCTTGCGCGACTTCAGATGCGTCAGGCTGATCAGCGCCCAGTTCAGCACGAGCGCGGCAACCACCAGCGCCATCAGCAAACCGAGTGCTTCGGCGGGAATCAGATAGTTGATGATCACGCAGGTGAACGTGGCGAGCGCCGACAAACCGATCGCCATGTACGGCACGCCGCGCCGGTCGACCTTCATCAGCGCACGCGGTGCGTTGCCCTGTTCCGCGAGACCGTAGAGCATGCGGCTATTCGCGTACACGCCGCTGTTGTACACCGACAGCGCCGCAGTCAGCACCACCACGTTGAGCACATTCGCGGTGAGCGTCGAGCCGATCTGCGAGAAGATCATGACGAACGGGCTGCCGCCAGCCGCCACCTGATTCCACGGGTACAGCGAGAGCAGCACCGTTAGCGAGCAGATGTAGAAAATCAGAATCCGGTAAATCACCTGATTCACCGCCTTCGGAATGCTCTTCTGCGGATCGGCCGCTTCAGCCGCCGTAATGCCGATCAATTCGAGGCCACCGAACGAAAACATGATGACTGCGAGCATCATGAAGAGGCCATGAAAACCGTGCGGGAAAAAGCCGCCGTCGGCCCAGAGATTGGTAATCGACGCTTGCGGGCCACCGTGGCCGCTGATCAGCAGATAGCCGCCGAACAGGATCATGCCGATCACCGCTACCACCTTGATGATCGCAAACCAGAATTCCGTTTCGCCGTACGCTTTGACGTTGGCAAGATTGATCGCGTTGATTACCGCGAAGCACACCAGCGCGGAGACCCATGTGGGCACCCCTGGCCACCAGAAATGCACATACGTGCCGACCGCGGTCAGCTCGGCCATGCTCACGAGCACGTACAGCACCCAATAATTCCAGCCGGACAGAAAACCGGGGAAGTCGCCCCAGTACTTGTATGCGAAGTGGCTGAACGAACCGGCAACCGGTTCCTGCGCGACCATTTCGCCAAGCTGGCGCATGATCATGAAGGCAATAATGCCGCCGATCGCGTAACCGAGAATCATCGACGGGCCGGCTGCCTTCAATACGCTGGCGGAGCCGAGAAACAAGCCGGTGCCGATTGCCCCGCCCAGCGCGATCAGCTGGATGTGGCGATTCTTAAGCCCGCGCTTCAGGCCGTCTTGCTGCTGTGCACTATTCAAAATTGCGCCCCAGTGTATGGATATCAATCGCCCGATCAGACTTATGGCCCGCCCCGGCAGAACCTGAAATTTTACCGCGGCCGATATTTGCTCAATACTGGGGCCAACCCGCGCTTGGTTCTGCGCCGCACTTAACGGCGAGGATAGTGATTGTCACTGGCGAAGCGCTTCGGTATGTTGCCCTAGTCGAGGTCTCAGCCTGCGGAGATTCAACATGTCGCCCAAACGTCTGCTTTGCGCCGCTGTTTTGTGTCTCTGCTTCGCCGGGGGCGCCGCGCTCGCGCAAACCGCCGCGCCTGCGGCAGAACCCGCCGCCGAACCGGCCGACATGCCCGGGATGGAGGCGAGCGCACCGGAGGTCCCGGTCCCGCCATCCGCCGCGCCAGCCGTGGTGCCCGCAATCCCTGCGGCGCCCGCGCCGCCTGCTGCGACCGTCCCCACGCCCGCCGCACCCGCCACGCGAGGAGCCGCCGCTCCCGCACCACCCGCCGCGCCAATGACCGGCCCTGTGCACAACGTCGTGCTGGTTCACGGTGCGTTCGTCGATGGATCGAGCTGGAACGGCGTGATCGCGAAGTTGCAGCAGAAGGGATATCACGTGAGTTCGGTGCAAAACCCGCTCACGTCGCTCGCCGACGATGTCGCGGCCACGCGCCGTGTGCTCGCGCGCCAGGATGGCCCAACCATTCTGGTGGGCCACTCATGGGGCGGCGTCGTGATCACGCAAGCCGGCGCGAACGCACCGAACGTCGCGGGTCTCGTCTATGTGGCGGCGATTGCGCCCGACCTGCATGAATCGACCACGGACCTGCTGAAGCGCGCGGCGCCGATGCCCGCGGGTCAAAGCATCGTCGCGGACCCGGCGGGCTTCCTGTGGCTCGACCGCACGAAATACCATGCCGACTTCGCCGCCGACGTACCCGAAAATCTCACACGCGTACTGGCCACGGCGCAAGTCCCAATCGCCGCGACAGCGTTCAGTGAAACAGTCAGCCAGGTCGCGTGGAGAGAGAAACCGTCGTGGTACGTACTGACCACACGGGACCGCGCGGTGTCGCCCGCCGTCGAAAAATTCATGGCCGACCGGATGGGGGCGAAGATCGTGCCGATCGCATCGAGCCATCTCGTGTCGGTGTCGCACGCGGGTGCTGTGGCGGATGTGATCGATCGCGCCGCGCGCGAGTTGAGCCGGCAACAGTAAGACAGCAAAACAGTAAACCGCGCGCGGCCGGCTCCAACGTCCGTTAGCGTAGATTCGTCGTCGCCAGTTCGACCACTTCGTCACCGCGGCCATTGAGCACCGCCCGCAGCATGTACAGGCTGAAACCCTTCGCCTGCGCCCACTGGATCTTCGGCGGCAGTGCGAGTTCGTGCTTGGCCGTCACCACATCGATCACCGCGGGCCCGGGATGCGCGAAGGCCTCGCGCAAGGCCGGCTCGATATTCTCCGACAGTTCGATCCGCGCGCCATAAATGCCCGCGCCGCGCGCGATCGCCGCGAAGTCGGTGGCGGCGAGATCGGTGCCGCTTTCAAGGTAGCCGCCGGCCTTCATCTCCATCGCAACGAAGCCGAGCGTGCTGTTGTTGAACACGACCACCTTGATGGGCAGATCCAGTTGACGCGCGGTGAGCAGATCGCCGAGCAGCATCGACAAACCGCCGTCGCCCGATAGCGAAATCACCTGGCGCCCCGGTTCGGCCGCCTGTGCGCCCAGCGCCTGCGGCATCGCGTTGGCCATCGAACCGTGGTTGAACGAGCCATGCAGACTGCGCTTGCCGTTCATCGTCAGATAACGCGCGGCCCAAAGCGTCGGCGTGCCGACGTCGGCGGCAAACACGGCGTCTTCGTTCGCCACCTTGTCGACGATGCTGGTCAGATATTGCGGATGAATCGCGCGCCCTGGATCAGACGGCCGGGCAAGATCGTCGAGGTCCTTGCGTGTATCGGCGTAGTGCTTGCGGGCGTTCTCAAGAAAGCGCCGATCGGTCTTGCGTTTGATCAGCGGCAGCAGTGCCTGCAAGGTCGCCTTGACGTCGCCGACAAGACCCAGCTTCAATGGCGCGCGCTTGCCGAGCGCGGAGCCGCGCCGATCGATCTGCACCACGTTGCCATGCGACGGATAAAAGTTGCGATACGGAAAATCGGTGCCGAGCATCACGAGCGTGTCGCACGACATCATCGCGTGATAGCCGGAACTGAAACCGATCAGACCCGTCATGCCGACGTCGAACGGGTTATCCCACTCCACGTATTGTTTGCCGCGTAATGCATGCACGGTGGGCGCAGCGAGCTGATCGGCGAAGGCCACCACTTCGTCGTGCGCGCCGGCGCAGCCGCTGCCGCATAGCAGCGTCACGCCGCCGGCCTGATTGAGCAGATCGGCAAGCCGGTCGAGATCCGCGCCGGAGGGCACCACGCTCGAGCGTTCGAGCGTGCCGGTCCATGCCGGTGTTTCGTCGGGTGCTTCGCTGAGCGCAACATCGCCCGGCAGCACGATCACCGCGACGCCACGTTCTTCGATCGCCGTATGCATCGCGCGCGCCAGCACGCGCGGAAACTGCGACGGGTTCGTCACCAGTTCGACGTAGTGGCTGCATTCCTTGAACAACTCTTGCGGATGCGTTTCCTGGAAGTAACCGAGACCGATCTCCGACGAGGGAATGTGCGCGGCGATGGCAAGCACCGGCTGGTGATTGCGGTGACAGTCGTACAGGCCGTTGATCAGATGCAGATTGCCTGGGCCGCAACTGCCCGCGCAGACGGCGAGCTTGCCTGTGGCGGCGGCTTCGGCACCGGCGGCGAAGGCCGCGACCTCCTCGTGGCGCGTATGCATCCAGCGAATCGAGCCAAGCCGTTGCAAGCTGTCGGACAGGCCGTTCAGGCTGTCGCCCGTCACGCCCCAAATCCGTTCGACGTCTGCTGCCGCCAGGGTTCTGGCCAGATAATCCGCGATAGTCTGCTTACCCATGCTGTGCTCCGCTAAGTGAGAGAGACGGTACCTCTGGAATGCCAGAGCGTACCGCTTCCTCGCGAAACGTGTCACCGCGCCGCTAGCGTTTTACGGAAACGTAAGCTTGGTAATGGCCGAGTTTGCCTGGTGTCCCGCTTCGTCATACGGCTCAACGCAGCATGAACGACATGGCCGACAGGCAGTTCAGCATGCGCACCGCATGTTCGACCGACTCCGCGCCAAAGCGCAATGTGACGGCATCGACGCGCGTGAGCGTCGGCCATTGGCAGAACAGGTCGGCAAGCGCGGTGGTCTGCACACGCAAGTCGCATTCGACAGGTTTTACGGCAGCGCGCGTGGCTTGCGGCGCATGGCCCTCGTCGATGTGATGCCGCACCACTTCGCGCGCGGCGTTTTCAATCGCAGCACGGGCGCTCGCCGGCGTCTGCGTCACGCCGCTTGCATGCCCCGTCGCGCTTTTGGTAATCACGAAACGCGCGCCTGGAAAGCGCGGTGCGGTTTCCTCGGCGAATACATCGTCGCCGGATAAAAGCGCGACCCGTGCACCGTATTCTTCAGCCAGCGCACCATACAATCCGGCCTCGCCGACTTCGACACCGTTCAACGAGACACGCGCGAACGCGAAGCTGTTGATCGTATGCGAAAGAATCCCGTGCGTTTGAGAGCGGGCGTGATAGCCGATCATGAACACCAGCGCCGCGCCGTACTCGAGGCCCGCCATCATGCCGAGCGTACGCGGTTTGCCGAGCACGACCTGGGCGCGCGCATCGAGTAGATCGGGTAGCAGATTGCGGAAACCGCCATGCGAGTCGTTGACCCACACGTGAGTCGCGCCGCCTGCGAATGCGCCTTCGATCGCGGCGTTGGCTTCGAGCGTCATCCAGCGGCGCGCAGCTTCGTATTCGCCATTACCCGCGCGCGTTTGCTCGGGGTGGAACACGCCGGCCACACCTTCGATGTCGGCGGAAATCAGGACTTTCATCAGCAAGGTTCAGTTGAGAAGTTGAGCGAGGTCTGGGGCCGTGTCGTGCAGCGACAGGCGACGATGGCCGTCGCGCCCCGTGACCGAAGTCGCGCACCATAGCGCATCGACGATCGCCTGCTCGACGCTGTCCGCGCAGGCGCGGAATAGCGGATCGAGGCGTGCATCGGCAAGCATGGGCGGCAACGCGACGAAATCGGATTCGTGCGGCACGGTGTAGGCCGTTGAAAACGCCAGCGCAATATCGCCGCTGCCGTGGCCGTATACCGAACCGGTTCGGGCAAGACCCGCTGCGGCGCGCAATGACAGACGCCTGAGCTGGCGGGCGTCGAGCGGCGCGTCGGTGGCGACGATCATGATGATCGAGCCTTGCTCGGGTTTCGAGGCGGCTCGGGTTGCGCGTTCGGCGAGTACGCGACCCAGCGGCGTGCCGTCGATCGTCAACATCGGCAGGCGGCCGAAGTTCGCCAACACCAGCGCGCCGACCGTATAACGCTGACCTGCTACGTCGACGATCCGCGATGCGTTGCCGATTCCGCCCTTCAGGTCGAAGCACGACATGCCGCGGCCCGCGCCGACCGAACCGCTCGCGACGTCTGTGGTCGCCGCCTCATAGGCGTCGTTGTAATGCTGCTCGCTTACCGCCAAAGCCTGAATATCGTTCAGGTAGCCGTCATTGCATTCGAACACCAGCGGATTGACGGTCGACCATTCGCGGCCGATTGGCGGATTGGCATGAATGGCAGCGCGAATCTGCGCTTGCGCGAGCGCGGCAACACCAAAGGTATTGGTCAACGCAATCGGCGTCTCCAGCACGCCAAGTTCTTCAACCTGCACGAGCCCGATGCTTTTGCCGAAACCGTTGATCACCGAAGCAGCCGCGGGCACCTTCGCGAGAAAAGGATCGCCAGGGTGTGGGCGGATCACGGTGACGCCGGTTTGCACCGCTCCGTCATCGAGCGTGCAATGTCCGACCGTCACGCCCTTCACATCGGCAATCGATCCAAGCGGGCCGCGCTGCAGCACACCGATATGCGGCGCGCCTTCGCGTGAAGCTTCAGCCGAACTCATGGGCGGTCGAGCTTCGGATCGAGCGCATCGCGCAAACCGTCGCCGAGCAGATTGAAAGCCAGCACGGTGAGAAAAATCGCCAGGCTCGGAAACAGCGCGATATGCGGCGCGGTCACCATATCGGCGCGCGCCTCGTTGAGCATCGCGCCCCACTCCGGCGTCGGCGGTTGCGCGCCGAGTCCGAGAAACGACAAGCTCGCCGCCGTGATGATCGAGGTACCGATGCGCATGGTGAAGTACACCACGATCGACGAAATCGTCCCCGGCAGAATATGCCGCACGATGATGGTCCAGTCCGATGCGCCGATGCTGCGCGCTGCTTCGATATACGTAAGTTGCTTGAGCATCAGCGTGTTGCCGCGCACGAGCCGCGCAAACGCCGGGATGCTGAAAATTGCCACCGCGCAGATCACATTGATCATGCCGTTGCCGAGAATCGCGACCACGCCGATCGCCAGCAGAATGCCGGGAAACGCGAACAGCACGTCGGCGACGCGCATGGTGATGCGGTCCCACCAGCCTTCGTAGTAACCGGCCAGCAAACCGAAAAACGTGCCGATCACCGCGCCGATCGCCACCGACAGGAAACCGGCCGCGAGCGAGATGCGCGAACCCGCCAGAATGCGGCTGAAAATATCGCGGCCCAGCGAATCGACGCCGAACCAGTGCGCGGCTGACGGCCCTGCGTTCAACGCGTCGTAGTCGAAGAAATTTTCCGGATCGTACGGTACGACATGCGGCGCGACGATCGCGACCACGATCAGCAGCAGCACGAAAATGCCGGCGGCGAGCGCCACATGCTGCTTACGGAATTTGCGCCAGAATTCACTCCACGGCGTGCGGATCGCGCTTTCTACAAGAGCGGCCTTGGCCGCATTCGCCTCGGTAGCTGAGATGCTCATGCGGGCCTCACTTGAAACGGATAGTCGGGTTGATGACGGCGTACAGCACGTCGACAACCAGGTTGATGATGATGAATTCGAGCGAGAACAACAGCACTTCAGCCTGAATCACCGGATAGTCGCGCATGGCCACGGCGTCCACCAGCAGACGTCCAAGCCCTGGCCAGTTGAATACCACTTCGACCACGATTGAGCCGCCCAGCAAAAAGCCGAACTGCAGCCCCATCATCGTGACGACAGGAATCATTGCGTTACGCAGGCAGTGTTTGACGATCACAAGCCGTTCGGGCACACCCTTGGCGCGTGCGGTGCGCACGAAATCTTCATTCATCACTTCGACGAACGAAGCGCGTGTGAAGCGCGCCATCACCGCCGCTACTGCTGCGCCAAGCGTGAGCGAGGGCAGTACGTAGCTCTGCCAGGAACCGTCGCCGACGATAGGCAGCCAGCCGAGCTTCACCGAAAAGATTTCCATCAGCAGCATGCCGAGCGCGAACGCGGGAAACGAAATACCCGACACCGCGAGCGTCATGCCGAGCCGGTCCGGCCAGCGATTGCGCCACACCGCCGAGACGATGCCGATGCCCATGCCGAGCACCACCGCCCACACCATGCTCGCGAGCGTGAGCAGCAGCGTCGGCATGAAACGCTCGCCGATTTCCTGGCTGACCGGCCGCTTGCTGCGCGTGGACGTGCCGAAGTCCCCGTGAGCGATCTTCACGAAGAAGTTGACGAATTGCTCCGGCATCGGTTTATTGAGGCCAAGATCGGCACGCACCAGCGCGACGGTTGCTTCGTCCGCTTCGGGACCTGCCGCGAGACGCGCAGGATCGCCGGGCAGCAGATGCACGAACAGGAACACCAGCACGGCGACGATAAAGAGCGTCGGCAGCAGGCCGAAGATACGTTTGACGAGGAAGTTCAGCATGAAACCAATCCGGCAATGAGGCAGGCAACGAAGATTCGTCGAAAAGCAGCCGCCCGGGCCGCGTGTGTGTCTGGAACACGCGACGCCGGGCGGTCAACCCATCACTTGATCGCGATCTCGTCGAAATTGAACGAGCCGTCCGGCGCGACATACGCACCAGACAGACGCTTGCTGCGCGCGTACACCACCTTCTCCTTGACGAGGAAAATCCACGGGGCGTCGGCCCAGATGCGTTTTTGCGCATCGTTATAGAGCGCCGCCTTTTTGGTGCGGTCGGTCGTTTCGAGCGCCTGCTTCAGGTCGCTGTCGACCGTATCGTTCTTGTAGTACGCGGTGTTGACCATCTTCGGCGGGAACGAGACCGAGCCGAGCAGCGGCGTAATCGCCCAGTCCGCTTCGCCCGTCGACGACGACCAGCCGGCGTAATACATCCGCACCGGCGCGGTTGCCGGGTCCTGCGCGCTTTCCACCTTCGCGACGCGCTGGCCTGCTTCAAGTGCTTCGACCTGCGCCTTGATGCCGACTTGCGCCAGTTGCTGCTGCACGAACTGAATCACCTTCTGTGCGGTCGAGTAGTTATAGGCAGACCACAGCGTCGTTTCGAAACCGTTCGGATAGCCTGCTTCCTTCAGCAGTTCGCGCGCCTTCGCCGGATCGTACGGCCATGGGCCGAGCTTCACCGCGTAGTCGACGCCTTGCGGCACGACGCCGTCGGCCGGCGTTGCGTAACCGGCAAACGCGACCTTGGTCAGCGCGTCCTTATTGACCGCATAGTTCAGCGCTTCACGCACCTTCGGATTGTCGAACGGCTTCTGGTTGACGTTCAGGCTGATATAGCGCTGGATGATCGACGGCGACGCGATCAGATCCACCTTCGGGCTCGACTGCAATTGCGCGGCCTGCTCGAACGGCACCTGAAACGCGAAATCCGCTTCGCCGGTGCGCATCAACGCAGCGCGCGTGTTGTTGTCGACCACCGGTTTCCAGTCGATCGCATCGATCTTCGGATAACCCTTCTTCCAGTAGCCGGCGAATTTCTTCACTGTCAGGTCGCCTGCCGGGTCCCACTTCACGAACTCGAACGGACCCGTGCCCACCGGATGAAACGCGATGTCCTTGCCGTATTTCTTCAGCGCATCAGGCGAAATCATCACCGCCGACGGATGCGCCAGCACGTTGACGAACGCGGAGAACGGCGCCTTCAGCGTGATTTTCACCGTGTACGGATCGATCACTTCGGTTTTCTCGATCCGGTTGAACATGTTGTAGCGCTTCAACTTGTTCGCCGGATCGGTCACGCGGTCGAAGTTCGCTTTGACGGCAGCCGCATTGAAGTCGGTGCCGTCCTGGAACTTCACGCCGTGGCGCAGCTTGAACGTGTAGACCGTCGCATCCGGACTCGCTTCGTAGCTGTCGGCCAGCACGTTGACCAGCTTCATGTCCTTGTCGAAACCGAACAGGCCTTGATAGAACGACTTGGCGACGGCTTGCGAGAGCGTGTCGTTCGCGTCGTACGGATCGAGCGTCGTGAAGGTCGACGCAACGGCCATCACGGCCGTGGTATCGGCGTGCGCCGCATTGCCCGCGAGCATCGCGAACACCATCGCGCCGCCGCTGACCAGCGCGCGCAAACGAAACGGAGAAGACGGGACCAGCAGGTTCATGAGGTTGCTCCAGGCTGCGAAATGAAACAGGGTTATGTGCTGCGAGAGAAAATTGCTTCGGTTCAGGTCTGGTACTGCGCTCGGGTTTCTCGTTCAGGCCTAGTAAGCGCCGCCGACCCGATGCTGCGCCACGAAATGATCCGGTCCCACCGCCACTAGCGGCGCCACGACCGGTTCATCGTTCAGTGCACGAATCGGGCTCGGAATCTCGTCGGCGGCAAGCATGCGTTTCGCGTGACGGCGCGCCGGGTCGGCAACCGGCACCGCGCCCATCAGCTTCTTCGTATACGGATGCTGCGGCGCTTCGAACACCGCGCGGCGCGGACCGATCTCGACGATCTGGCCGAGATACATCACCGCCACGCGATGGCTGACGCGCTCCACTACCGCCATGTCATGCGAAATGAACAGATACGCGACGCCGAGTTCGCGTTGCAGATCGAGCATCAGGTTGACGATCTGCGCCTGCACGGAAACGTCCAGCGCGGACACGGACTCGTCGGCGATCACGACCTTCGGGTTCAATGCCAGCGCGCGCGCAATCGCAATGCGTTGCCGTTGCCCACCCGAAAACTCGTGCGGATAGCGGCGCGCGGCTTCGCGCGGCAAGCCGACCTTGTCGAGCAGCCAGGCAACGCGCGCCTGCGCTTCTTCGCCTTGAGCCACGCCATGCACAAGCAGCGGCTCCATGATCGAGAAGCCGACCGTCAGGCGCGGATTCAGCGAAGCGAACGGGTCCTGGAAAATGAACTGGATATCGCGGCGCAGCGCTTGCAACGCCGGGCCGGTCAACGAACTGATTTCCTTGCCATTGAATTCGATCGAACCGCTCTGGCTTTCGACCAGGCGCAGCAATGAACGGCCTGTAGTCGATTTACCGCAACCCGACTCGCCGACCAGCGCGAGCGTCTCGCCGGGGCGCAGATCGAAGCTGACTTTCTCGACCGCATGCACGCGCCCCGTCAGGCGTCCGAATATACCGCTCTTGACCGGAAAACGCGTGACCAGATCGCGCACGCGCAGAATCGGCGGCGTGCTGTCGTGGATCACCGGTTGCGATTCTTCGGCGACAGCCGCAGCCGGACGCACGGCTCCATCGGTGCCATTCAGCGCCGCCTGCTCGATGGTCAGAATCGGGAACCTGGCGGGCTGATCGGTGCCCTCCATCGCGCCCAGTCGCGGAACCGCGGCGAGCAAGGCCTTCGTATAAGGATGAGAAGGCGCGGCGAACAGCGTGTCCGATGCCCCCTCTTCCACTTTCTCGCCGCGATACATCACCAGCACGCGATCGGCCACCTCAGCCACCACGCCCATGTCGTGCGTGATGAAGATCACGCCCATGTTCATCTCGTCCTGCAAGCCGCGAATCAATTGCAGAATCTGCGCCTGAATCGTGACGTCGAGCGCGGTGGTCGGTTCGTCGGCAATCAGCAAGGCGGGCTTGCACGACAGCGCCATTGCGATCATCACGCGTTGGCGCATACCGCCCGACAGTTGATGCGGAAAACGTGCCGCCACCCGGCGTGCTTCCGGAATCCGGACGAGTTCGAGCAGGCGCAGCGTTTCGGCGTGCGCGGCCGAACGGCTCTTGCCCTGATGCAAGGCAATCGCTTCACTGATCTGATCGCCGACCGTGAATACCGGATTGAGCGAGGTCATCGGCTCCTGGAAGATCATCGCGATGTCGGCGCCGCGAATCGAGCGCATCGTGCCGGACGATGCTTTCGCAAGGTCGAGCACGCTGCCGTCGCGGCGCCGGAAGGCGATGCTGCCGCCGGCAAGGCGCCCACCGCCATGCTCGATCAGCCGCATCAATGCAAGCGATGTCACCGATTTTCCCGAACCCGACTCGCCGACGATCGCCAGCGTCTCGCCACGCTCGACCGTCAGCGAGAGATTACGCACCGCGTTGAAGGTCTTCTCGCCGCTGCGAAATGCGACCGACAGATCGTCGACCGCGAGCACGCGTTGCGGCGGCAAGGTTTCGATAAGCGGACGGGCGGTGTGCGATGAAGTCGGCACGATGGTTCCTTTTGTTTCGAACGCGGCTAACGGTGGCTCAGGCAAAAGCTCAAACGGGAGTGCAACAGAACAGCAACAGCATTAGCGATAGATCGCCGTCACCGGCGTCTCGCCGATGCGCGCGAAACCGCGATACATGCCCTCGGTATTGAACGGCAGCGTGACGTTGCCGCGTGCATCGACGGCGACCAGACCGCCGCGTCCGTCGATTTTCGGCAGGCGGGTCATCACCACGTCGTGCGCCGCCTCTTCAAGCGAGACGTTGCGGTACGCCATCTGCGCCGCGACGTCGTACGCGGCAACCATGCGCATGAACATCTCGCCGGAGCCGGTGGTCGACACTGCGCAGGTGGCGTCGTCCGCATAGCAGCCCGCGCCGATCAGCGGCGTATCGCCGACCCGGCCGACCTGCTTGTTGGTGACGCCGCCTGTCGAGGTGGCAGCCGCCACGTGGCCATGCTGATCGAGCGCGACCGCCCCCACCGTGCCGAACTTGCGATTCGGATCGATCGGCTCATGCGGCGTGGGATCGTCATTGTTCGAGGCCAGCGTCGCGCCGTCGTGATCGAGCATGGCGCGCGCCTGGCCGCGTGCGAGTTGCCACTGGCGATGGCGCGCTTCGGTATGGAAATACTCGGGCTCGACAAATTCGAGTCCTTGCGCGGCCGCGAAAGCTTCCGCGCCGGCGCCGGTGAACAGAACGTGTTCACTGCGTTCGAGTACGCGGCGCGCCGCCAGAATCGGATTGCGTATGCGCGTCACGCAGCAGATCGCGCCCGCGTCGAGTGTGCTGCCGTCCATGATGGCCGCGTCGAGCTCATGCGTGCCGGCTGCCGTGTAGACCGCGCCGCGGCCCGCGTTGAAGAGCGGGCAATCTTCGAGCAGACGCACGGCTTCGCTGACGGCGTCGAGCGCGCTGCCGCCGTCGGCGAGCACGCGCTGACCCGCGCTCAGTACGGCATGCAAGGCGGCGTGGTAGTCGGCTTCGGCGCTGGCCGACATCGACGCGCGCAGGATCGTGCCTGCCCCGCCGTGAATGGCAATGACTGCGTTGGAGTTCATTTCTTGGCTTTCGTAGTGCGGGTGGTACGGGGAGAAGGTCGCGCGGGGTTCTCGGCCACGCTGGAAGGCTCGGCTTGCGGATCGGTCAGCCAGGGCAATACAAATTCGCTGACACCCGCTGCGGCTTTGACCGAGCGCTGGGCGCGATAAGCAACCGCGTCGCAGAGTGCTTCGATCACGGCCAGCACAGCGGAATCGGCATTGGCCGCGAGCCGCCGTTCAGAACGGATGTAGAGCTTGAGATCGGCAAATTGCGCGAGCGGCGAGCGCGGACTATCGGTAAGCGCAAGCACGCGTGCGCCGCGACTTGCCGCTCGCCGGGCGAGTTCGATGGTGTCGTCGACATAACGCGGAAACGCAATGCCGATCACCAGATCGGCGCTGTCCGCAGTGAACAGGCGCCGTGCGGCATGCGACGGTCCGCCGATCAATGCGAGCGACTGCACGTTGTCGTGATACGGCATCAGGCCGTGTTCCATCAAACCGGCGAGAAACGCGCTGGCCCCGTAGCCGAGCACGAATACCCGGCGCGCGGCGATGATCGCTTCAACCGCTGCTTCGGCGGCGGCGCTATCGATCGCGGTGCGGGTGGAATGAAGATTGGCCGCCGCCTGTTCGAGCAATGCATCGAGCAGAGCGTCACCGGAGGCGAGCGATTCCTGCGCGCTACGCAGTCGCTCGACGGGTGCAAGCGTCGCTTCGAAGCCGCGTACCAGCGCTTCGCGAAACTGCGGATAGCCGTCGAAGCCGAGCGCGCGAGCGAAGCGATTCGCCGTCGCCACCGATGCACCGACCACGCTCGCCAGTTCGTCGATTCGCATCGTCGCCGCGCGGAACAGATTCGCCAGCACGTACTCGCCCATGCGCCGATGGATTGGCGTAAGCGTCGGCATCGCTGCGGCGATGCGTGAAGCAATCGCCTGTTCGGCAAGGTTGGAAGCAGCGGACGAGTGATGAATCATGCGAGCAAGACAACCGCTGCGATGCGGCGACTGTAATCAAAATGAATGAAAGTATATTTACATAGAAATCTCGCAGAAAAAAATTCATTTTCATTTTCGAGGGTTTTCACGGAGAACCGCCTGCGTGTTCGTGAACATCCGCGTACGCCATGAAAACCAGTTTTCATGGCGCGACCGCGGCGCCTTCTGGAATGTTCGCGAGCCGCGCCGCCGGCGACATGACGATGATCAGCGCCTGCACGACGAACGCCGCCGCAGCCGCGACCAGACAGGCATCCATTCCCCACCGCGCGCTGATCGCCGCACCGAGCAGCGCGCCCAGCGGCCGTGCGCCGTAGGTTGCCGTGCTGTTAATCGCGGAGACGCGGCCCATCATCCGCTCTGGCGTGATCGCCTGACGCAGCGTGGTCGAGCCGACCACCCACAGAATCGGTCCGGCGCCGAGCAGGAAGAAGCTCAGCATCGCCAGCCAGAACGACGGCGCGACGATCGTCGCCACCATCACCAGCGAGGCAAGCAGACCACATGAAGGCCCGATGATCAGCACGCGTCCAAACGCGAGACGTCGCGCGATGGCGGGCGCGGCGAGCGCGCCGCACACCATGCCGACGCCGTACGCGCCGAGCGTCACGCCGACCATCGACGCGCTCAATCCAAGGCGATGCACGGCATACGGCACATACACCGCTTGCAGCACGAAGAAGGCGAGATTAAAGAAGATCGCGGTGGCCAGCATTGGACGCAGCAACGCGTCGTGCAAAACGAAGCGCGTACCGTCGCGCAGTTCGAGCAGGAAGTGACGCTGGGCGGCGCTTGCTCGCGGCGGTTCGCGCAAGCCCGCGAGGAGCGCGACGGCCAGCGCCGATAGCCCGGCCGCGCAGCCATACGCCCAGCCCGCGCCGATCCAGCCGACCAGCAGCCCGCCAAGCGCCGGGCCCGCCGAATATGCGACGCTGCGCGCCAGTTCGAGCCGGCCGTTCGCCTGGGCGTACGCCTCGCGCGGCACGATCGAGGGCACCAGCGAAGGCGCCGCGACGTTGTACGCCACCGTGCCGGTCGCGGCAATGAAGCCGAGCGCGGCAAGCAGCGGCAAGCTCAGCGCGTGCGTCATTACCAGCAGCAGCACGCACAACATCGCGACCACGCGTACGCTTTCCGCGAGCGTCATCAACGTACGGCGCGAGCGGCGGTCGGCCCATACGCCGAGCGGAATCGACAACAACAGGAACGGCAGCGTCTGCGCGGTTTGCAACAGGCCGGTCTCGCGCGCGCCGGCGCCCAGTGCGAACACGGCGACGAGCGGCGCGGCCGCGAGGCTGATCTGCTCGGCGGATTGCGCGACCAGATTCGACCATGCAAGCCGCTGGAATGCGGCCGGCAAACGGATCGCGGATGACGACGGCGAAGATGACGTGACGGACATCGATGAACTCCTGCACTGGAAAGTCGGGAGACCATCGTCGCCGCTATGTCGCTACGCGGCGCTCCGCTTCTTGCGGTGTTATTCTTCGCTCGCCATGAATCTCGAAAGCATCCTCTTCACTCAAGGTTTCGGCTCGCGCCGCCAATGCCGGGCATTGATCGGCGACGGCCGCGTGAGTATCGGCGGCTCAGTGTGCGCCGATGCCGACACCGATTTCCCCACCGACGACGCCACGTTCTGCTTCAGCGTGGACGGCGTCATCTGGCCGTATCGCGAGCACGCTTATCTGCTGCTGAACAAGCCCGCCGGCTATGAATGCTCGCGCGATCCGCAGCATCATCCGAGCGTGTTCAGCCTCCTGCCGCCGCAGTTTGCCGAACGTGGCGTGCAATGCGTGGGCCGCCTCGATCAGGACACTACCGGCCTCCTGCTGCTCTCCGACGACGGCAAGTTCGTTCACATGTTCACGTCGCCGAAACGCAAAGTGCCGAAGCTGTACATCGCAATCACCCGGCACCCGCTCGACGACACCCAGTTGGACGCCTTGCGCAATGGCGTCCTCCTGCACGGCGAGTCCAAACCGATCGCCGCCGTCGACGCCCACGCACGCGGCGAGCACGCGCTGGCCCTCACCGTGATGGAAGGCAAGTATCACCAGGTCAAGCGGATGATCGCGGCGGCCGGCAACCGCTGCGAGGCACTGCATCGCGAGCGGATCGGCGGACTCAGCTTGCCCGCGACACTGGCACCGGGCGGGTGGCAATGGCTCGATGAAACCGACCTCGGATCTCTACGGAGCGGGTAAACCGGTAGGACCCTTTTAAGGCCTTGATGCATCAGGAGAATCGTGTGCGCGCCCGCACACGGGTTCGCGAAATCCTGATCACTCGCTGCGGCGCAGCATGTTCTTCCTTACAACTCGCCCTATACTCGTTTAAACAACGACTACAAAGGGTTCAAGGAGGGCGCGCCATGGTCACTCACGACACCATCCCGATCACGAATATGATGATCGCTTTCGTGTGCCTCGGCCTGGTTCTGATCGGCGGACTGCTGGTCATGATGCGGCTGCGGCATAAATATCATCCGAACCTGATCGGCGCGCTGATCGGCGCGATGCTGTGCTTCCTGTTGCTGGAGGCGTTGCCGGCGCTGACGTAAGTCTGCGAAGGCAGGCCCGCGATGCCTACGAAGCCGCGCGCAGAAAGTCTTCGACGCTCGGATAGCGCAAGCGCACGCGCAATTCCGTTTTGAGGCGCCGGTTCACGAGGCGCCTCGATTCACGCATGAAGGACAGCAAGGTCGGTTCGATCTGCTGCTCCGCCTGCGCGCGCGTAATGCGCGGCGCGTGTTCGAGGCCGAACGCATCGGCCACCACATCGAAGTATTCCCCCATTTTCAGCGACGTATCGTCCGATGCGTGAATCACGCGCCCCGGCCGCCCGTGCGTGGCGAGGCGCACGAGGATCGCGGCGAGGTCGTCGGCATGGATATGGTTGGTGTAGACGTCGTCGGCGTCGATCAGGGCGGGCGTGCGCTTTTCCAGCCGCGCGAGCGGCAGACGGTTGCTTGCGTAGATGCCCGGAATCCGCGCCACGCTGGCAGCGACCACGCCGCGTGCGGTGGCGCGCCGCAATTGCCGCTCGGCCGACACGCGACGTTTGGCACGCGCATTGGCCGGCCGCGCCGTGCGCGTCTCGTCGATCCACGCGCCGCCACAATCGCCATAGACCCCCGTCGTGCTCGCGTACACCAACTTCACCGGCGCTTGCGGAGCGGCAGTCCAGCGCACCCTGTCGGGTACAATATTGGCTGTTTCAAATTCAGCCCACGAGGCATGCATGCTGCGCAACCCGCGGCGTAACCGCCCCACCGGCGCCACCGCGCCGCGCGCGGCACGCAGCGCCCGATCGCGGCGCGCGCTCAGCGTAGCGAGCAACGCACGGGTACGGCGGTCGTCGTCGCCAGTTTTTTGCGGCGGCGCGAGATGCAGCACCGTCGGCGCGAGCCCGGCAAGCCGTTTCAGGCTGCGGCGCACGTCGAGATCGCCGAGCAGCGGCGTGGCCCCGGCAGCGCGCAATTCGGCGCTGCGCTCGGCGTGACTGGTGAGCGCGAAGACATGCGCGCGCGGCAGGAACAAGGGCACGCAACGCATGCCGACATCGCCGCAGCCAACTATCAATACGCGCGGCCGGCGTAAATTTCGTGTCGCTTTCATGGTGGATGCATTGTAGCCGTCAAGCGCGGCAGGTACCGCACAGTTGAACCAGCGGCTCCGATAACGATTACCGACTCCTCGATTTCGAATACTCACTCTATGGCATTTAACGTCACGCTCCGGCAAAGCGGCCGGCAGTTTCAGGTAGAACAGGACGAACCGGTCCTGATCGCAGCGCTGCGGCAAGGCATCGGCCTGCCGTACGGCTGCAAGAACGGCGCCTGCGGCTCATGCAAAGGCACCGTGATCAGCGGTCAGATCGAACAGCGTCAGCATTCGTCGTCGGCCTTGTCGAACGACGAAAGAACGCGCGGCATGGCGCTCCTCTGCTGCGCGACCGCATGCTCCGATCTCGAAGTGGATATCCGCGAAGTGGCCGGCGTGGGCGACGTGCAGGTCAAGAAACTGCCGTGCCGCGTGAACGCCATCGAGCGCAAGGCCGACGACGTCGTCGTGCTGAAGCTGCAATTGCCCGCCAACGAACGTCTGCAGTATCTGGCCGGTCAATACCTCGAGTTCATTCTTAAGGACGGCAAGCGCCGCAGCTATTCGATGGCGAGCGCGCCGCACACGGAAGGCCCGATCGAATTGCACATCCGTCACATGCCCGGCGGCGCGTTCACCGATCACGTCTTCAGTGCGATGAAGGAGCGCGACATTCTGCGCTTCGAAGCGCCGCTCGGCACCTTCTTCCTGCGTGAAGACTCGGACAAGCCGATCATGCTGCTCGCCTCGGGCACGGGCTTCGCGCCGCTGAAGGCGATTGTCGAACATGCGGTGTTCAAGAATCTGGACCGGCCCATGACGCTTTATTGGGGCGCACGCCGCAAGAAAGACCTGTACCTGCTCGATCTCGCCGAGCAATGGGCTCGCGAGATTCCGAACTTCAAGTTCGTGCCGGTGCTGTCGGAACCCGACGCAAGCGACGCGTGGACGGGCCGTGTCGGCTTCGTGCATCGCGCGGTGATCGAGGATCTGCCCGACCTGTCGCCGTATCAGGTGTACGCGTGCGGCGCGCCGGTGATGGTCGAGTCAGCGCAGCGCGATTTCACCCAGCATCACGGTCTGCCGGAAGACGAGTTCTACGCGGATTCCTTCACGAGTGCAGCGGATCTGGCGAACGCGGTTTGAGGCTGTGAATGGGTTGACTGCACGCCTTTCGACCCATTCATCAAAACGAAACAGGCACGCTGGCAGACTTGCCTGAATTCGCGTTGACGCGAATTTGTGCAAATTCATGGTTTACACCGGCGCTTTCCTTGTCGTATTCTTTCGCGCATGAACCGCATTCAATCCGAACTTCGACGTCGCCGCTCGCCGCTCCCTTAGGGACGCCGCCGGCTTCGTCACGGATTCGCGCCGCACAAGGGCGCAAGCAGTTCGAATCATGAAAGCCACGGCATGCCGTGGCTTTTTTGTTTGCTTTTTTTGCTTTCCCCGGCCCGTGTTTCATTGTGTGGCCAAACCGCTCACTAACTTTCACCCCGCTGTCTGGAGCCTGCCGTCATGAATTTCAATGAGTACCCGATCGAGTCGCTGATGTACATCACGAACCGGCCCGAAATCGTTTTCACGCACGGCAAGGGCTCGTGGCTCTATGACAATAACGGCAAGCGATATCTGGACTTCATCCAGGGTTGGGCGGTCAATAGCCTCGGCCACTGCAACGAGGGCATGATCGAAGCGCTGAACAAGCAGGCGCAACTATTGTTGAATCCGTCGCCGGCCTTTTACAACGAACCGATGGCGAAACTCGCGGGTCTGCTCACGCAGCACAGCTGTTTCGACAAGGTGTTCTTCGCGAACAGCGGCGCCGAAGCCAACGAAGGTGCAATCAAGCTCGCGCGCAAGTGGGGCAAGAAGTTCAAGGACGGCGCGTTCGAAATCATCACGTTCGATCACAGCTTCCATGGCCGCACGCTCGCCACCATGTCCGCCAGCGGCAAACCGGGCTGGGACACGATCTACGCACCGCAAGTGCCGGGTTTCCCGAAGGCGGATCTGAACGACATCGCATCGGTTGAAAAGCTCATCAATGCGAAGACCGTCGCGGTGATGCTCGAGCCGATTCAGGGTGAAGGCGGCGTGATTCCCGCCACCCGCGAGTTCATGCAGCAACTGCGCGCGCTGACCAAACAGCACAACCTGCTGCTGATCGTCGACGAAGTGCAAAGCGGTTGCGGCCGCGCCGGCACGCTGTTCGCGTACGAACTGTCGGGTATCGAACCGGACATCATGACGCTCGGCAAGGGTATCGGCGGCGGCGTTCCGCTCGCGGCGCTGCTTTCGAAAGCCGAAATCGCCGTGTTCGAAGCGGGCGACCAGGGCGGCACGTACAACGGCAATCCGCTGATGACCGCGGTCGGCTACTCGGTCATTTCGCAGCTTACGGCGCCGGGTTTCCTCGAAGGCGTGCGCGCGCGCGGCGAATATCTGCGCGCGAAGCTACTCGAACTGTCGGAAGAACGCGGCTTCGAAGGCGAACGCGGTGAGGGCCTGCTGCGCGCGCTGCTGCTCGGCAAGGACATCGGCAATCAGATCGTCGAGAAAGCACGTTTGATGCAACCGGACGGCCTGCTGCTGAATGCGGCGCGGCCGAACCTGCTGCGCTTCATGCCGGCGCTGAACGTCACGAACGAAGAGATCGACCAGATGATGGCGATGCTGCGTTCGATTCTCGACACGCTGTAATCACACGGAAAAGCGCGTATGACGACGACCGCAGCCCTCTCGATTCGCCGCTTCGAAGCGAGCGACACCGACGCCGTGGTCGCGCTGTGGCAGCAGGCATTCCCCGAGTACCGGGACGTGACGAGGCCGCAGCGCAACCCGCATCTGTCGATCGCCAACAAGCTGGCGACGCAACCGGAGCTGTTCTTTGTCGCGGTGTTTGGCGAGCGTATAGTCGGCACAGTGATGGGCGGCTACGACGGGCACCGGGGCTGGCTGTATTCGCTCGCGGTGGATGAATCGTTGCGACGTCATGGCATCGGCACGAGGCTGGTCGCGCATGTCGAGAACGCGTTGACCGAACGTGGCTGCCCGAAGCTGAACTTGCAGGTGCTGTCCGCGAAGGCCGACGTGCGGGCGTTTTATGAAGCGCTCGGTTATCGCGCGGATGCCGTCATCAGTCTCGGCAAACGCCTCGGCGAACTGGCGGAAACGCCGGCTGCCTGAGCGTCGGACAAGCGCCTGAAAAGAGAAAGGCCGCCTGCGCTTCAATCGCGCAGGCGGCCTTTTTTAACGGCTAAAGCAAATCTGGTCAGGGTTATTCACCCAGCTCATTCACCCAGATAAGCTGCCCGCACCTTCGGATCATCGAGCATCTGCTTCGCATCGCCGGACATCGTGACGAGACCCGAGTCCATCACGTAGCCGCGGTTCGCCGCCTGCAACGCGAGACGCGCGTTCTGCTCGACCAGCAGCACAGTCATGCCTTCGGCCGAGATCGCCCGCACCACTTCGAAGATTTTCTCGACCATGATCGGCGACAGACCCATCGACGGTTCATCCAGCAACAACAGCTTAGGCTTGCTGATGATCGCGCGCGCCATCGCCAGCATCTGCTGTTCGCCGCCCGAAAGCGTACCCGCGTATTGCGCGGCCCGTTCCTTCAGGCGCGGGAAGAAGCCGAACATGCGATCGACGTCTGCCTTGATGCCGTCCGTGTCGCTGCGCAGATAAGCCCCCATTTGCATGTTCTCGACGATCGACATGCGCGAGAAGATGCCGCGGCCTTCCGGCACCATCGCCAGACCGCGTTTGAGCAGCTCGTGCGCCGGGATGCCCTTGATCGACTGGCCCATGTACTCGATATCGCCTGCCGAGTACGGCTTCAGACCCGTGATCGCCTTCATCGTCGTGGTCTTGCCCGCGCCGTTCGCGCCGATCAACGTGACCAGTTCGCCCTGCGCGACTTCGAGATCGATGCCCTTGACTGCCTGAATGCCGCCGTAATTGACCTGCAGGCCCTTGATTTTCAACATTGCCGTAGCCATTAGTGGACCCCCGCACCCAGATAAGCTTCGATCACTTTCGGATCCTTCTGCACGTCCGACGGCAGTCCTTGCGCAATCACCTTGCCGTAGTCGAGCACCGTCATCTGGTTGCACAGACCCATCACCAGTTTCACGTCGTGTTCGATCAGCAGGATCGTCTTGCCGTCCGCGCGGATCTTGTCGAGCAGCTTGGTCAGCTCGACCTTTTCCGTGGCGTTCATGCCGGCAGCCGGTTCATCCAGCGCGAGCAGCTTCGGATCCGTTGCCAGCGCGCGGGCGATTTCCAGACGGCGCTGGTGGCCGTACGACAGATTGCGCGACGTGTAGTCCGCGTACTGCGCAATGCCGACGTACTCCAGCAGTTCGATTGCGCGTTCCTTGATCTCGCGCTCTTCGCGACGCTCGGCCGGCGTTTGCAACACTGCGCCGATCAGACCGTGCTTCGTGCGCACGTGACGACCGACCATCACGTTTTCCAGTGCAGTCATGCCGCCGAACAGACGGATGTTCTGGAACGTACGCGCAATCCCCGCCTTCGCCACCTGATAGACGGCGGTCGGCGTGTATTCCGTGCCGTCGAGCCTGAACTCGCCCGAATCCGGCGTGTACAGCCCCGTGATCACATTGAAGAAGGTTGTCTTGCCGGCGCCGTTCGGGCCGATCAGGCCATAAATCTGGCCCGACTTGATCTCGAGCCCGACGTCGGAAAGTGCCTGCAAACCGCCGAAACGCTTGTTGACGCCTTTGACGGACAGTCGAATGTTATCGCTCATATTTTTTCTCCGCGTCCTTACGCCCGCACCGGTTTCTTGCCGGCGCGCTTCGCCAGTTTCGCAATCTTGTCTTCGTGCTTCGGCGACGGCCACAAGCCTTCCGAGCGATACAGCATGATCACGACCATCGCGAGGCCGTACAACAACTGACGGATCACTTCGGTATCGACGATTTCATGGCCGAAGATCGCGTTCTGCAGCGGACCCATGGTCGAGCGCAGGAATTCCGGGAACACGGCAAGCAGCACCGCGCCGAGAATCACGCCCGGAATGTGGCCCATACCGCCCAGCACCACGCACGCCAGCACCACGACCGATTCCCAGAACGTGAACGATTCCGGCGACACGAAGCCCTGGAACGACCCGAACATCGCGCCCGACAGGCCGCCGAACGACGCGCCCATCGCAAATGCCAGCAGCTTCACGTTACGGGTGTTGATGCCCATTGCCTTGGCGGCGATTTCGTCTTCACGGATTGCGGCCCATGCACGGCCGATCCGCGAGTGCTGCAAACGCGTACAGGTCCAGATCACGAACAGCGAGCAGAGCACGAACAGGTAGTAGTACGAGTACACCGACGGGAACTGGAAGCCGAACAGCGAGTGGGTTTGCGCGAGACTGAAGCCGCCCACCGACACCGGATCGATCCCCGTGATCCCCTTCGGACCATTGGTGATGTTCACCGGACGGTCGAGGTTGTTCATGAAGATCCGCACGATTTCCCCGAAGCCGAGGGTCACGATCGCGAGGTAGTCGCCGCGCAGACGCAAGGTCGGTGCGCCGAGCAGCACGCCGAAGGTCGCCGCGAGCGCCATGGCGATCGGCACGATGATCCAGATCGGCGTATGCAGGCCATTCGGGAACATATGCGCGATCCACTCGAACTGCGAGGTCAGGTGCGGCGAACTCAGCAACGCGGCAACGTAAGCGCCGATTGCATAGAACGCGATGTAGCCCAAATCCAGCAGGCCGGCAAAGCCGACCACCACATTGAGGCCTAGCGCCAGCATCACGTACAGCATCGCGAAGTCGAGCACGCGGACCCAATAGTTGCCGCCGGCCGCGCCGATGATCATCGGCGCCGCGATCACGAAGACCGCGGTAAGGATGCCGACGGTCAACGTCTTCGTCATGTTCTTTTCGGGGATGAGCGTCGTGGACGGCTCGATCGGTTGAATTGAGGTCATGTCTGTCTACTCCTTATGCTCGATCCGCAACACGTTCGCCCAACAGGCCCGACGGACGGAACACCAGCACGATGATCAGCACGATGAATGCGAACACGTCCTGATAGTTACTGCCGAAGACACCGCCCGTGAGATTGCCGATATAACCGGCCCCCAACTGTTCGATCAGGCCGAGCAGCACGCCGCCCACCATCGCCCCGCCGAGATTGCCGATCCCGCCCAGCACCGCCGCGGTAAAGGCCTTCAGCCCTGGGATGAAGCCCATATAGAAGTGTGCGTTACCGTATTCGGACGCGATCATCACGCCGGCGAGCGCGGCCAGCGCCGAGCCGATCATGAAGGTCGCCGAAATCACGAAGTTCGGGTTCACGCCCATCAGGCTGGCAACCCCCGGGTTCTCGGCGATCGCACGCATCGCGCGGCCCAGCTTGGTCTTGTGGACCAGCAGCAGCAGACCGCCCATCACAAGAAACGCCACCACGATGATCACGATTTCGGTCATCGAGATCACGGCGCCCGGCGTCGTATCCGTGGCCTTGATCACGTTGATCGGGTCAGTAGGCAACAGCTGCGGGAACGGCAGCGGGTTGCGCGACCAGATCATCATCGCGAGGGTTTGCAGCAGGATCGACACGCCGATCGCGGTGATCAGCGGGGCGAGGCGCGGCGCTTTACGCAACGGCCGGTAGGCCACGCGCTCGATCGTGTAGCCGACGACAGCACACACAACCGCGGCGATGACCAGCGCAATGCATAGCGTCGGCACATTGCCGAGGCCGGGGAAGTGGTTCTGCAGCACGCCTATGGCTGAGAGCGCGACCATCGCGCCCACCATCAACACATCGCCATGCGCGAAGTTGATGATGCCTAAGATGCCGTAAACCATCGTATAGCCCAGTGCGATGATGGCGTAAACGCTGCCAAGCACCAGCCCGTTGAGGACCTGCTGGATGAAGATATCCATTTAATGCTCCTTAGCCCGTGCGACTGGATTCGCGTTCTTCATCAGCCGGTGGGCGGTGATGCGGTACGCCAATCTCAACGGCACTGCGGGTACTGATGTAAAAGACCGGTAAGGGTTATCCGCCGCCCGGTTCGTCTTGCGACTGTGATGCAGTCGTTCACTTGCCGATGGCGGATGCAAAAACGGCACCGTTGGGTGGTTTCGGTGCCGTCAGGCTACGTCCCGTCATCACATCTTCACGACGTCGAGAACCGCTTTCTTGCCGTCCTTGAAGTCGTAAAGCGTAATGGCGCCCTCTTTCAAATCACCCTTGTCGTCGAACGCGATGTGGCCGATTACCCCGTTGTAATCGGTGGACGGCATCGCAGCCAGCACCTTGGGCGCCTCGATCGAATTAGCGCGCTTCATTGCATCGACAATCACGTACACAGCGTCATACGTGAACGGTGCGTAAATCTGCACCGGCGTGTGGAAGCGGTCCACGTACTTCTTTTCGAAGTCCGCTCCCTTGTCCATTTTGGAAAGCGCGAGTCCCGCTTCCGAACAGACCAGGTTTTGCACGGCGGTTCCCGCCAGCTCACCCACCTTGTCGGTACACACGCCGTCGCCGCCAAGGATTTTTGCCCTGATACCGAGCGCCGCCGCCTGTTTGGCAAACGGCCCGCCCGTCGCGTCCATTCCGCCGAACATGATCACGTCCGGCTGAACACGCCTGATCTTTCTAAGGACGGCCTGAAACTCCGTAGCCCTGTCATTCGTGGCTTCACGCGCGACGACCTTCGCGCCGCTCGCCTGTACCGTCTTTGCGAACTCGTCGGCCAGTCCCTTACCGTATACGGTCGAGTCGTCGACGATCGCGATGCGTTTCGCGCCGAGCACCTTCGTCGCGTAGTTGGCCAGCGCCGGCCCCTGCTGGGCATCGGTCGCGACCACCCGATAAGTCGTCTTGAAACCTTGCTGCGTATATCCCGGGTTGGTCGACGAGGGCGAGATCTGCACAATGCCGGCATCGCTATAGATCTTCGAGGCCGGAATCGAGACGCCTGAATTCAGGTGCCCGACCACGGCGACGACGTGATCCTCGACGAGCTTCTCGGCGGCCGCCGTACCCGTTTTCGGGTCGGCCGCATCATCCTCGGCGTCGAGCTCCAACTGGATCTTGTGACCGTCGATCGTTAAACCCTGCGTGTTGATTTCCTCGACTGCCAGACGCGCACCGTTTTCATTGTCTTTACCGAGATGCGCAATGGGACCCGTTAATGGGGCCGCATGACCGATCTTCACGACAATCGCTTCGCTCGCCGGGGCCGCTGCCACCGTGGCAGCCGATGCACCAGCTCCAACCTCACCATCCTGCTTCTTGCCGCACGCGGTCAACATCGCAACCGCGGTCACGATGGACACGGTGTAAGCAAATTTGACTCGCATTAAGTAGGTCTCCCGCGCCTTGCAAAATCCGTTGTTCGGGACCCGGAGGCCTTGAGAACGCGCGCATTGTAACTCCAATTATGCGACGCGCAATATTGTTGAAACGGTGGGGTTTTCCTGCATTGCAACCTTATTTTGAGAGAGAAATCCAGCGACAGGCGCAACCGGGTTGCGACTAATTTTCGTGCACCAGTTGCACCACCGTCGCGCCCAATGGCATCAAGTGTTGCAGCGAATTAGCCCGATCCCCGGTTACACGGTGGTCCGCGTTAAGTATTACGTTTCCATTGATACCGGGATACACGCACTATTTTAGTGCGTCAAAAATCGCCGCAACGCGTTTCGCTGGATTTAAACGGGGTCACATCTGTCGAAAAACGATTAAATGCCAAATCGCAGTTCAAAAGAATTCGCGTGGAAACACACGTAAAAAGGCTCGGACCTGTGTTCTGGCACTTTATTTCCACCACCTCATGAATCTGCGGACGAAAAAAAAGCGCGCCCTTGGGCGCGCCTTTCTTTCAGAAACGTCGGCTAATCGTCAGGCAGGCAAACCCAGCCCGCGCGGCAGCGGAAACGCGATGTTTTCTTCGATACCTTCAAGCGCGCGCACGTTGCGCACACCGAGCTCATGCAAACGGCCAATCACCGCTTGTGCCAGTGCTTCCGGCGCCGAAGCGCCCGCCGTCACGCCGATCCGGCGCTTGCCTTCGACCCAGACCGGATCGATCTGATCCGGCGAGTCCACCATATAAGACGGCACGCCGAGCTTTTCGGCCAGTTCGCGCAAGCGGTTGGAATTCGAACTATTCGGGCTGCCGACTACGATCACCACGTCGCATTGCGGCGCCATGAACTTGACCGCGTCCTGACGGTTCTGCGTGGCGTAGCAGATGTCCTGCTTCTTCGGTTCGCGGATCGCCGGGTACTTCGACTTCAGGGCGCCGATGATCTCAGCCGCATCGTCGACCGACAGAGTGGTTTGCGTCACGAACGCGATCCGTTCGGGGTCGGCCAGTTGCAGCGCCTGCACATCCTTGATGTCTTCCACCAGATGCATGCCCTCGCCCGCCTGCCCCATCGTGCCCTCGACTTCCGGGTGACCCTTGTGGCCGATCATCACGATATCGAAGCCGTCCTGGCGCATTTTCGCGACTTCAATGTGCACCTTGGTGACGAGCGGACAAGTGGCGTCGTACACGCGCAGGCCGCGCGATTCGGCTTCCGAGCGCACCGCTTTCGACACGCCATGCGCGCTGAAAATGACGGTATTGCCGGCCGGCACCTCTTCCAGTTGTTCGATGAAAATCGCGCCCTTCTTGCGCAAATCCTCGACGACATAGGCGTTATGGACGATTTCGTGGCGCACGTAGATCGGCGAGCCGTGCAACTTGATGGCCCGCTCAACGATCTCAATGGCCCGATCGACGCCGGCACAGAACCCGCGCGGTTGCGCCAGCAGGATTTCGGCTTCGGCAAGAGTCGTATCCGTGATGCTCATGTTTACAGAATCCCGATGATTTTCACTTCAAACGCCAGCGTCTGGCCGGCAAGCGGATGGTTGAAATCGAACAGCGCCGACGTTTCGCCCACTTCTTTCAGGACGCCGGCATAGCGGCCGCCGCCCGGCGCGTTGAATTCGACCAGATCACCCGGCGAAAAATCCTCGCCGATCATGCTGTTTTCACGCAGCGTGGCCAGTGAGACCCGCTGGATCAGCTCCGGATTGCGCGGGCCGAATGCCTGCTCCGGCGTTAGCTGAAAGGTCGAGTGGTGGCCCACCTTCAAACCCAGCAGAATATGTTCCAGCGGCGGCGCCAGTTGACCCGCACCGAGCAGCAGCGTGGCCGGCCTGTCGGTAAACGTATTGATGACTTCGGCGCCATCGGCAAGGGAAAGCCGGTAGTGAAGCGTCACATGTGAACCGGGTTTCACTTCGGAAATGTCGATGATGCTCATGCAATGCTCGCTCAGTCGAAGCGCGCTGCACGCGTGCGCCGCGGGCGCAGTCGACGCGTGTGGCAAACCGTCGGGGTGCCGTGCGCAAAGCGCCTATTGTAAGCCACATAGCGGGCGGCGGCTTGGGTCCGTCGCACGCATCGCGGCGCGGCCGGGCACCGCGCGCCGCCCCAAAGCGAACTGGAGGATGTGTACCTGATATGGCTGATTACGCCTGCACGATAGACAAAGCGCCACCCGAGGCAAGGCTGCCGGAGCCCGGCGCGGCGCCGGCGCGGGCGTCACCGCGCGCTTGCGCCGCAGTTGATAGCGCCACCAGTACCGCCGCCGGTCCTGGCGCTCGCATCGCCAAGGCCGCGGCGAACATCGGCAAATCCGCACCCCAGCGGCTCGTACGCGGCAAATGGCTTAAACACGACATGCCGCGCGAACGGCTGATCGAGCAAGGACCGGGCGTGCTATCCGACACCGAAATGATCGTGCTCGTGCTCGGCTCAGGCCTGCCCGGCCACGATGTATTCAATGTCGCGCGCACCCTGCTCGACCGCTTCGGCTCGCTGCGCGCCATGCTCGACGCAACCTACTCGGACTTCGACGGCCTGCGCGGCATCGGGCCGGCCAAAAAGGCGCAGTTGCTCGCCATCATGGAGATGGCGCGGCGCTCGCTGGTCGATAAAATGCGTGACCGTGTGCTGATGAACTCGCCTGAGGCCGTGAAGGACTATCTGCGCCTCTATATAGGCGGCAAGGCGCAAGAGGTCTTCGTGTCGCTCTTTCTCGACGCCCGGCATCGGCTGATCCGTTGCGAAGAAAGCGCACGCGGCACGCTGACGCGCATGGCGGTCTACCCACGCGAGATCGTCCGGCGCGCGTTGAGTCTGAATGCCGCCAGCCTGATCGTCGCGCATAATCACCCTTCCGGCGCCGTTCAGCCGAGTGCGAGCGACTGCCGCCTGACGCATACGCTGCGCGACGCGCTTGCTCTGATCGACGTGCGGCTGATCGATCATTTGGTGATCGGCGCCGACACTACCTACTCGTTTGCCCATGCCGGCTGGCCCTGAAATGGCCTGAACCTGGGCCGCGGCGACCTCTCGCCGTGTTCGGCATCGCAAATAAGGTTTGATTTTGCGGCTTTTTTTCTGCTAGAATTCCGGTTTGCCTATTTCCAACCCCCTGTTCCGAAGCCACCAAGGCGTTCCGGAAAGGAAACGTGCCTCGAGTTTCCATAAACTCTCAAGCGCGGCTCTTTTCGGGAAACTTTCACGGCGTTCGAACTCAGAATTAGCGTATTAGGAGTGCTCTCATGGCACGCGTATGCCAAGTAACTGGGAAAGCGCCGATGAGCGGCAACAACGTTTCCCACGCGAACAACAAAACCAAGCGCCGGTTCCTGCCGAACCTGCAAAACCGCCGTATTTGGGTGGAAAGCGAAAACCGTTGGGTGCGTCTGCGCGTTTCGAACGCCGGCCTGCGCCTGATCGACAAGAACGGTATCGACGCTGTGCTCGCAGATCTGCGCGCACGCGGTGAAGCCTAAGGAGTAAATCATGGCGAAAGGCGCACGCGACAAGATCAAGCTGGAATCGACCGCAGGCACGGGTCACTTCTACACGACGACGAAGAACAAACGCAACATGCCGGAAAAGATGCTGATCAAGAAATTTGATCCGGTCGTCCGTAAGCACGTTGAGTACAAGGAAACCAAGATTAAATAAATCTTGGTTCCTGCCTGACGAAGGCAAACAGATTTGCAAAAAAGCCTCGCATTCATGCGGGGCTTTTTTATTTTCCATGTCCCGCTTTCGCGCTATTTAACTGCCCCATACCCACCAGGACAGTCTTATCCCGTTCGGCCAGCTTTCCCTCACCCGCTGCGGCGCGTATCCTTTCTCGTTTTAGCGGCATGCGAAAGGCATGCTGTCATGGCAAAAACGAGAGCGGAGATGCGGGCGATGGAATTCGATGTAGCGATTGTCGGTAGCGGTCTGGCAGGTTTGAGCGTCGCGCTCAATCTTGCGCAGACCCGTCGGGTTGCGGTGGTCGCCAAGCGATCGATGACCGAAGGCGCAAGCGATTGGGCGCAAGGCGGGATCGCCGCCGTACTGGATTCGGCGGACAGCATCGAAAACCACGTGAGCGACACACTGATCGCCGGGGGCGGTTTGTGCGACGAGGCGGCAACCCACTTTATCGTCGAACATGGGCGCGCCGCAATCGAATGGCTGATCGAGCAAGGCGTGCCATTCACCAAAGACGACGCCGCCGAACTTGGCTTTCACCTGACACGCGAAGGCGGCCACAGCCATCGCCGGATCATTCACGCCGCGGATGCAACGGGTCATGCCGTAGTCGCCACGCTCAGCGAGCGGGTGCGCCGCCATCCCAACATCACGTTGCTCGAAGACCACTACGCGATCGACCTGATCACGTCCGACCGTCTCGGGTTGCCTGGACGTCGCTGCCACGGTTTATACGCACTCGATCTGCAAAGCGGCCGCACCGTGACCATCGAAGCGCCGCATACCGTGCTCGCCACTGGCGGCGCCGGCAAGGTCTATCTGTACACCACCAACCCCGACACCGCGACCGGCGACGGTATCGCAATGGCCTGGCGCGCCGGCTGCCGCGTGTCGAACATGGAGTTCATCCAGTTCCATCCGACCTGCCTGTTCCATCCCTATGCAAAGTCCTTCCTGATCTCGGAAGCAGTGCGCGGCGAAGGCGGCATCCTGAAGCTGCCCGACGGCACGCGCTTCATGCCTAACCACGACGAACGCGCCGAACTCGCGCCGCGCGACATCGTCGCGCGTGCGATCGACTTCGAGATAAAGAAACGCGGCATTGATTGCGTGTATCTCGACATCAGCCATCAATCGCCCGAATTCCTGCGCGAACACTTCCCGACAATTCTGGCCCGCTGCCTCGAATTCGGCATCGACATCACCAAGGAGCCGATTCCGGTTGTGCCCGCCGCGCACTACACGTGCGGCGGTGTCGTGACCGATCTAACTGGCCGCACTGATCTCGCAGGTCTCTACGCAGTGGGTGAAACGTCCTGCACCGGCCTGCACGGCGCGAACCGACTTGCCAGCAATTCCCTGCTCGAATGCCTCGTGATCGGACGTTCCGCCGCGCAGGCTATTGAGGAAGAAGGCTTCAGCGCCGCTGTCCACGCGCCGCTGCCGGACTGGGATGAAAGCCGCGTGTCCGATCCGGACGAAGAAGTGGTGGTCGCGCACAACTGGGATGAGTTGCGCCGCCTGATGTGGAACTATGTGGGCATCGTGCGCACAGACAAGCGGCTTATGCGAGCCAAACATCGGCTTGCGCTGCTGCGCGACGAGATCCACGAGTACTACGCGAATTTCAAAGTGAGCCGCGATTTGCTTGAGCTGCGCAACCTGGTCGACGTGGCGTCGTTGATTGTTGAGGGCGCTCGCTCGCGACGTGAGAGCCGCGGCCTGCATTTCAGCCGCGATTGGCCGACCACGCTGCCTAAAGCGTTGCCGACCGTGCTGTCGCCAGAGCATGTGCGTAACCGCAACGTGTGATTTCTGAAGCGGTAGTGAAAAGGCCATCGCCGGGCGCCGGCGATGGCCTTTTCACGAATCGCGAACGTTCAAGCGCGCGGCTCAGACAATCCGCATCGAGTAATCCGTAGCGCGGACATCTTTGGTCAGCGCACCAATCGACACGCGATCAACGCCAGTTTCAGCGATGGTCCGCACTGTGTCGAAGTTCACCCCGCCAGACACCTCGAGCACCGCCCGGCCTGCGGTGATGCGCACGGCGTCACGCATTGCGTCGAACGAAAAGTTGTCCAGCAGAATGGATTGCGCGCGGTGCGCCAACGCGATTTCCAATTGCGCCAGCGTTTCGACTTCGATCTGGATCGACACGCCGGCGTTCAGCGCCAGCGCCGCATCCATCGCGGCACCAACGCCGCCCGCTGCGGCGATGTGGTTTTCCTTGATCAGAATGCCGTCGTACAACGCCAGCCGCTGGTTCGCGCCGCCGCCCACGCGCACAGCGTACTTCTGCGCGAGCCGCAAGCCCGGCAAAGTCTTACGTGTATCGAGAACACGCGTCTGGGTGTGAGCAATGGCGTCGACATAGCGGCGCGTCGCGCTCGCCACGCCCGACAGCAATTGCAGGAAATTCAGCGCATTGCGTTCGCCGGTCAGTAGCGCACGGACAGGACCATGTAGTTCGCACACCGGCGTATCCGCCGTCATCCGATCGCCCTCGCGATAACGCCACCGCAAGTCGATGCGCGGATCGACCTGACGCATCACCGCGTTGAACCAGGGCACACCACATAGCACGGCATCTTCGCGCACAATGATGCGTGCATCACGCATGTCGTCCGCGGGGACGAGGCGGCCGGTCTGGTCACCAGCGCCAACATCCTCGGCCAGCGCATCAGCGACATTGCGTGCCAACGCAGCATCGAATGCGGCGCCGTACTGGGCCTGGATCTCCGCGAACAGCGGCGACACCGCCTCGATCTGATTGTGTTCCACCGCCCCCATTACGCCGCTCCCACGTTTGAATACAGTTGCCCGTCGCGCGAGAGATCGCCGCTGGCCTGCACGCGCTTTTTGTGACGCGCCGCGAAGTCGAGCATCCGGTCGATTGGCAAGCGCGCACGCTCGCCAATGACCCGGTCGACGAAGATCTCGTTGTGGCCGCGCTCGAGCACGTCGGCCAGATTGGCCAGGCCGTTCATCGCCATCCACGGGCAATGCGCGCAACTCTTGCAGGTCGCGCTGTTGCCGGCCGTAGGCGCGGCAATCAAGGTCTTGCCAGGTGCGGCAAGCTGCATCTTGTGCAGAATGCCGAGATCGGTCGCCACGATGAAATGCGTTGCGTCGAGTTTCTGGGCGGCGTCGATCAACTGGGTTGTCGAACCCACCACGTCCGCCTGCGCGACCACGTTAGCCGGCGACTCCGGGTGCACCAGCACTTTCGCGCCCGGATATTCGGCGCGCAACAGATCGAGTTCGATGCCCTTGAATTCGTCGTGCACGAGACACGAGCCCTGCCACAACAGCATGTCCGCGCCGGTCTTACTTTGGATATAGCCGCCAAGATGCCGATCCGGCGCCCAGATGATCTTCTCGCCGCGTGCGTGCAGATCGGCAACGATCTCCAGCCCGATCGACGACGTCACCATCCAGTCCGCACGAGCCTTGACCGCCGCGCTGGTGTTCGCGTACACGACCACTGTGCGATCCGGGTGAGCGTCACAGAAGGCCGAGAATTCATCGACTGGACAGCCCAGGTCGAGGGAACAGGTCGCGTCGAGATCGGGCATCAGAATGCGCTTGTCCGGACTCAGGATTTTCGCGGTCTCGCCCATGAAGCGCACGCCCGCCACCACCAGCGTTTGCGCGTCATGATCGCGGCCGAAACGGGCCATTTCCAGCGAATCGGCTACGCAGCCGCCGGTCTCGTCGGCGAGTTCCTGCAGATCCGCGTCGACATAGTAATGGGCGACGAGCACGGCCTTTTCGCGCTTAAGCAACCCGCGGATGCGCTCCTTCAGCGCCACCCTTTGCTCCGCCGACGGCGTATCGGGCACCTTCGCCCACGCCTGCCCGATCCCGCAGGTCATGCCCTGCGCCTGTGGCCGATCGTATTCGACGGCCCTGATCGCCTGCTGATCCATGATCTCCTCTGCCCTCGCGCTGCCGCCGCGGCCTTTCAATCGCGTGTCGTTGAAATTACCGCGGCCCAAAAAGCAAAACCCCGCCAACGCGGGGTTTTGTGACGTAACGAAATTTTAATGGATTTCGCGGTCAGGCATACGATCAAGCATAGCGACGCAGACGCATCGCGAATTCCTGCAGCGCTTTAATACCGCTCTGCTCAGCGCGATGACACCAGTCTTGCAACTGAATCAGCAGTTGATCGCGCGACGCATTGGAGCGTTCCCACATTGCCGCGAGTTCATTGCGCATATCGATGTAGGTCTTGAGCTTCTGGCTATTCGCGAAAATCTGCGGCAACTGACGCTTCTGCGGCTCGTCGAGACCCGCCTCTTCCTTGTGGAACCAGCTGCGCGCACCACGCATGACCTGATACTTCTCGCGCGCGCCCACTTCCTTCAGATGCGCCAATTCCTGACGATAGGCACGCTTGAGCGCCTTGCCGTAACGCGCCATCACTTCGTAGCGGTTTGCCAGCACGGCTTGCAGCGTGTCCTGATCGAGCACCAGCTTGCCGGTGGTCAGACGCGGCGTAGGCGCAATCTTCTTCACCTTGGCCAGACGGAACGCAGACATGATGCGGATGTACATCCAGCCGATATCGAACTCGTACCACTTGTTCGACAGCTTGGCCGACGTGGCATACGTGTGGTGATTGTTATGCAGCTCTTCACCGCCGATGATGATGCCCCACGGGAAGATGTTCGTGCTGGCATCCGACGAGTTGAAGTTGCGGTAACCCCACCAGTGCGCAAGACCGTTCACCACACCGGCCGCCCAGAACGGAATCCATACCATCTGCACAGCCCAGATGGTCAAACCGACGACGCCGAACAGCGCGACGTTCAGCACCATCATCAGGCTCACGCCGAGAATCGGGTACTTGGTGTAGACGTTGCGCTCCATCCAGTCGTTCGGCGTGCCGTGACTGAATTTGCGCATGGTTTCTTCATTCTTGGCTTCGGTGCGATACAGCTCTGCGCCTTCGAGCAGCACCTTCCAGATGCCACGCGTTTGCGGGCTGTGCGGATCCTCTTCGGTCTCGCACTTGGCGTGGTGCTTACGGTGAATCGCGGCCCACTGGCCGGTCAGCATGCCAGTGGTCATCCACAGCCAGAAGCGGAAAAAATGACTGACGATCGGATGCAGCTCCAATGCGCGGTGCGCCTGGCAGCGATGCAGATAGACCGTTACGCCAATGATCGTGATGTGCGTCGCGATTAGCGTGTACAGCACAAGTTGCCACCACGAGAAGTGCAACAGCCCGTGGGCAAGGAAATCGAGCAAGGAATTCAACAAGGCAATTTACCTGTGGAACAAGAGACGCCGGACACACGCAAAATACGTGTGTCAAGAAAGTGAAAGCATACAACGGGATTGGACGATATTCTACTTGAAGCGTTCCAAGTGTTTGTAACAAATAGGGATTTTTTGTGCGGCATCAACGGATTGAACGCGCCGGAAAGTGGTTTTTTCACTGTCCGACGGGTTCGAAATGCCCGTCAACGGGCGCTGTCGGGCTGATTGGCCGCCGCAGCGGTCATTTTTACCACTTGCGGCATGGCGTCGCTGACGTTGCCGACGATTCGCACTTCGCGTTGCGCGAAGGGAATCGAGATGTCGTGCTCGGAGAACAGACGCCAGATATTGCGATTGACGGCCGAGCGCACGCCTGAAGTGCCCGTCGCCGCATCTTCGATCCAGAAACCCAGTTCGAGATTGATGCCGTCGGCACCGAAGCCCACCAGGTAAGGCGTAGGCGCCGGTTCCTGCAATACGCGCGCAACGCCCTGCGCCGCTTGGGCGAGCAACGTCATCGCCTGCTCGACGTCGCAGGTATAGGCCACCTGCACGGCTACCTTGGCGTAACCGCGCGTCAAATAGGAGGACTGATTCTGCACCACGTCCGTAATCAGCTTTTCGTTCGGAATCAACGTTTCGATGCCGTCGAGCCCGCGCACGACCGTATAGCGCGTGCGGATCTGCGTGACCATGCCCTGCAGGCCGCTGACGTTGATCGTGTCGCCGATGCGCAGCGAGCGGTCGATCAGAATGATGAATCCCGAGACGTAATTGCTGGCGATCTTCTGCAGCCCGAACCCGAGCCCCACACCCAGCGCGCCGCCGAACACCCCCAGCACGGTGATGTCGATACCGACCAGCGACAGGCTGATCAGGATTGCCGCCAGCACGAACGCCGCGCGGCCGACGCGCGCCACTACCACCTTGAGGTTGGCGTCGAGCGTCTTTGAGCGCATCAGGCGATCTTCGAACGTGGCGCCGAGCCACATCGCGACGATCATCGTCACGCACACCCACAGGAGGCCCGTAGTGAGCGAGAGCAGCGTCATGTGCGCATTCGCAACCCTGAAGCGCACGCTGCCCATCCAGGCGATCACGTCGTCCTGAATGCCCATCACGGTGAGGATCATGCCGACCCAAACCACCAGCGAGACGATCTTCTCGACAAGGAACAGCCACGGATGATTCGCGCCGTCCTGGCTGAAAACGCGCCGCGCGAAGAAAAATACGATGTAAATCAGGCCGATACCGAACAGCGGCACCAGCGCCAGATCGAGCAGCGCGGTGTGCATGAACTGGCCGGTGATCGCCTGCGCGAGCCAGACGAGCGCTGCACCGATCAGCGGAAAGAATGCACGGTTCAGGCTTTCCGCGCCGAATCGCAGGGTCTGGTAGCGCGTCTGGCGCCGCAGATCGAGCGCACGGCGCAAGAAGCGCGCGAGCAGCCATGCGACGGCGAGCGTGCCAAGCAGCACGCCGACCTGCCACAGCATGACCGGTTGCCCAAAGTCGCGCGCGAGGTCGCCAAACATGTGAGGAAAAATGCGGTTTAGCATGATGTCGCCGAAATCGCCGGTGCGGCCGGGTTCAGGAAAAGAACCCGGCCGCACCGGCAGATAGCTTGCTGCGGTTGGCTTAGCTCTGACGTTCCAGCACGGCGGCGAAGAAGCCGTCGGTTGCGTGACGGTGCGGCCACAGCGACAGGTAATCGCCCATTTCCAGCTCGATACGCTGCTCGGCGAGCACATCGCGCGCCGGCACCAGCGCGAAGTCCGGGTGCTCAGCGAGGAACTGCTGCACGATGGCTTCGTTTTCCGCTTCTAGAATCGAGCAGGTCGCGTAGACGAGACGGCCGCCCTTCTTCACCAGACGTGAGGCGCTGGTCAGAATCGACAGTTGCTTCGGCGCCAGTTCAGCGACCGATTCCGGCGACTGCCGCCATTTCAGGTCAGGATTGCGGCGCAATGTTCCCAGGCCGCTGCACGGCGCGTCGACCAGCACGCGGTCGATCTTGCCGGCCAGACGCTTGATCTTGCTGTCGTGCTCACTGTCGATCAGCACCGGGTTCACGTTCGACAACCCGCTGCGCGCAAGGCGCGGTTTGAGTTTGGCCAAACGCCGCTCGGAAATGTCGAAGGCGTACAGACGCCCGGTAGAGCGCATAGCCGCGCCCAGCGCCAGCGTCTTGCCGCCTGCGCCCGCGCAGAAGTCGACGATCATCTCGCCACGCTTGGGCGCGACCAGCGAGCACAGCAACTGGCTGCCTTCGTCCTGAACCTCAACCCAGCCGTGCTGGAACGCGTCGAGCTTGGTGAGCGGCGGCTTGCCGACCACCCGCACGCCAAACGGCGCGAAAGGCGTCGCGCCCCCCTCGATGCCGGCCTTCGACAACGCGTTCAGCACGTCGTCGCGGCTTGCCTTGATCGGGTTCGCGCGCAGGTCCAGCGGCGCCGGGTAGTTCAGCGCGGCGGCCAGTTGCGCCAGTTCCGCGGGTTCGAAACGCTTGGAGAGCGCCTGGTAGATCCAGTCGGGCAGATTCAGGCGAATCCGCAGCGGCAGGCTTTCCGGATCGATCTTCGCGACGTGTTCGAGCCAGTGCGATTCGGTCTCCGACAAGAACGGCTTGAGGGCCGTGCGGCCGGCCGTCTGCATCAATCCCAGCAAGGCCATGCGGCGCGCCGGGCTGCCGGCGCCGCCTTCGGCCAGGTGAGCGAACTCCATCCGGCGACGCAGCACGGCGAAAACCGCCTCGGCAATCACGCCGCGCTCGCCGTGCCCGAGCTTCGGATGCGCGCGGAAAAAGCGGCTCGTCGTGGCGTCGGCCGGGCCGTTCAGTTTCAGGACTTCAGCCAGCAAAGTCTCGGTTTGTCCAATCAAAAAACCATGCAATCTCATGCGCCCTCTCCGGCGGTGTGACCGGCAAAGAGCCATTGCGGCTCCGGCGGCGTAAGCGTGACACGCAAGCCGTCGAGGGCAAGACGCCCTTCGACGAACCAGCGCACCGCGCGTGGATAGATAATGTGTTCGGTTGCCAGCACGCGTTCCGCGAGCATGGCGGGGGTGTCGCCAGCCTCAACGGGGACTGCCGCCTGCGCGACGATCGGCCCGTGATCCAGCTGCGACGTGACAAAATGCACCGACGCGCCGTGCAGCCGCACGCCGGCGTCCAGCGCCTGTTGATGGGTTTTCAGGCCGGGAAAGCTCGGCAGCAGCGACGGATGCACGTTCAGCATGCGCCCGGCGTAGCGGTCGACGAAACCGGCGGTGAGCACTCGCATGAAGCCGGCGAGCACCACCAGGTCGGGCGCGAAGCTGTCGATTTGGCGCGCCAGCGCGGCGTCGAAGCTCTCGCGATCGGGAAACTGGCGGTGATCGACCACCGCCGTGGCAATGCCGTGCGACGCCGCGAACGCAAGGCCCGCGGCGTCAGGACGGTTGGCAATCACGGCGGCGACTTGCGCCGGCCAGCCCTCGTCCGCGCAGGCGCGAACGATCGCTTCCATGTTGCTTCCCCGTCCGGAAATCAGGATGACGAGTTTTTTCATCCGCGGATTTTATCATTCGGGGGACACTGAAACGGCGACGCGCCGCCGTCTCGTGCGCTGAGCGTTTATAATCGTTTGTTTTGCGGCACCTCGGCCGCCCTACCTTAAACCCGCTATCGTGAGAGTCTTCCGCGGTCTTCCCAATGCTGAAAGCCGTGCGCCCTGCGCACTGACCATCGGCAACTTCGACGGTGTCCACCGCGGCCATCAGGCTTTGCTCGCCCACGTCCGGGCCGCAGCCGATGCACGCGGCCTGCCCGTCTGCGTGATGACCTTCGAGCCGCACCCGCGCGAATTCTTCAACCCGGCCGGTGCGCCGCCCCGCATCGCCATGTTGCGCGACAAGCTCGAGGCGCTGCGCACCAACGGTGTCGACCGGGTGGTGGTCGAGCATTTCAATCACACCTTCGCGAGCCAGTCGCCGGATGCGTTTGTCGAGCGGATCATCGTCAACGGGCTGCATGCCCGCTGGGTCATGATCGGCGACGACTTCCGCTATGGCGCCAAACGCGCGGGCGATTTCGCGTCGCTCAAGGCCGCTGGCCAACAGCACGGCTTCGAAGTCGAGCAGATGGCCACGGTGGCCGATCCGTCCGGCGCGCGCATTTCCAGCTCGGGCGTGCGCGCGGCACTGGTGGCGGGCGATCTCGACGCCGCGCGTGCCGCGCTGGGCCGCGATTACCTGCTCAGCGGGCACGTCGTGCACGGCATGAAGCTTGGCCGCGACCTTGGTTTCCCCACGCTCAATCTGGCGATCGCCCACAAGCGTCCGGCGCTGTCCGGTATTTTCGTGGTGCGCGTGCATGGCGTGGCTGATGAGCCGTTGCCCGGCGTCGCGAGCCTCGGCTTGCGCCCGACCGTCGACGATTCCGGCCGCGTGCTGCTCGAAGTGCATCTGCTCGACTGGCACGGCGACGCGTATGGCAAACTCGTGCGCGTCGAATTCCTGAAAAAGCTGCGCGACGAGGAGAAATACGTCGACCTCGAAACGCTGACCGCCGCCATCGCGCGCGATGTCGCCAATGCGCGCGCGTGGTTCGCGGCCGTCGGCGCCGGCACGCCGGGCAGCCGTTCCACTGGTTTCGCCACCTCGGCCACCGACCGAATTAGATAGCCGCCGCGGTACATGCAAGCGCGCTGAGTGCTGCATGTACCCACCGCTGCGCGCATCGAAGGGCGTCCGTGGATTACGCGACATGCCTGCCGGGCGCGCCCCACGCCCTGCGCTTCGTGCGCATACCGCAGCCTCGCTGCGCTTAGAAAGAATTCACCGCGACCTCATCATGAGCAACAAGAAAGCCGATTCGAAACCGCAGTCACGCTACCCGGTCAACCTGCTCGACACGCCCTTCCCGATGCGTGGCGACCTGCCCAAGCGCGAGCCGCAATGGGTCAAGGAGTGGCAGGAACGCAAGGTCTACGAAAAGATCCGCGCCGCCTCCAAGGGCCGCAAGAAGTTCATCCTGCACGACGGCCCGCCGTATGCGAACGGCGACATCCACCTCGGCCACGCGGTGAACAAGATTCTCAAGGATATGATCGTCAAGGCGCGCAATATGGCGGGCTTCGACGCGGTCTACGTGCCGGGCTGGGATTGCCACGGCATGCCGATCGAAATCCAGATCGAAAAACAGTTCGGCAAGTCGCTGCCGGCCGCTGAAGTGATGCAGAAGGCGCGCGCCTACGCGACCGAGCAGATCGAAAAGCAGAAGGTCGGCTTCCGCCGTCTCGGCGTGCTCGGTGACTGGGACAACCCGTACAAGACGATGAACTTCACGAACGAAGCCGGCGAAATCCGCGCGCTCGCGAAGATCATGGAAAAGGGCTACGTGTTCCGCGGCCTGAAGCCGGTCAACTGGTGTTTCGACTGCGGCTCGGCGCTGGCCGAAGCGGAAGTCGAATACGCGGACAAGACCGATCCGACCATCGACGTGCTGTTCAGCTTCGCCGAACCGGAAAAGACCGCGCAGGCCTTCGGCCTCAAAGCACTGCCGCGCAACGAAGGCGGCATCGTGATCTGGACCACCACGCCGTGGACCATCCCCGCCAACCAGGCGCTGAACCTGCATCCGGAAATCGTCTACGCGCTGGTCGATACGCCGCGCGGCTTGCTGATCCTCGCCGAAGAGCGTGTGGAAGCGTGCCTGAAACAGTACGAACTGGAAGGCACGGTCATCGCAACCGCGCCGGGCGCGAAGCTCGTCAACCTGCGCTTCAATCATCCGCTTGCAGCCGCGCATCCGGCCTACAAGCGCACGGCGCCGGTTTATCTCGGCGACTACGTGACGACTGAATCGGGTACGGGTGTCGTCCACTCGTCGCCGGCCTACGGCGTGGAAGACTTCGTGTCCTGCAAGGCACACGGCATGGCCGATTCCGACATCATCAACCCGGTGATGGGCGACGGCCGTTACATCGAATCGCTCGCGCTGTTCGGCGGCCTGTCGATCTGGGCGGCCAATCCGCAGATCGTCGAAGCCCTGCGGGCCGCCGGCTCGCTGATGCGCACCGAGAACTACCGGCACAGCTACATGCATTGCTGGCGCCACAAGACGCCGATCATCTACCGCGCAACCTCGCAATGGTTCGCCGGCATGGATGTGAAGCCGAACGACTCCGACAAGACGCTGCGCGAAACCGCGCTCGAAGGCATCGAGAACACCGCCTTCTATCCGGCGTGGGGCAAACAGCGCCTGTTCAGCATGATCGCGAATCGCCCGGACTGGACGCTGTCGCGTCAGCGCCAATGGGGCGTGCCGATGGCGTTCTTCGTGCACAAGGAAACCGGCGAACTGCATCCGCGTACGCTGGAGCTGCTCGAAGAAGTCGCGCAACGCGTCGAGAAGGCCGGCGTTGAAGCGTGGCAAACACTCGACCCGCGCGAACTGCTCGGCGACGACGCCAACATGTACGAAAAGAACCGCGACACGCTCGACGTCTGGTTCGATTCGGGCACCACGCATTGGCACGTGCTGCGCGGCTCGCATAAGGACGAACTGCAATTCCCGGCCGACCTGTATCTGGAAGGCTCGGACCAGCATCGCGGCTGGTTCCATTCGTCGCTGCTGACCGCGTCGATGCTCGACGGGCGTCCGCCGTATAACGCGCTGCTCACGCACGGCTTCACCGTCGACGGCGAAGGCCGCAAGATGAGCAAGTCGCTCGGCAACGGGATCGACCCGCACGAGGTGGCGAACCGCCTCGGTGCGGAAATCATCCGTCTGTGGATCGCCTCGACCGATTACTCGGGCGAACTGGCGATCTCCGAGGAAATCCTGAAGCGCGTGACGGAAAGCTATCGCCGCATCCGCAACACGCTGCGCTTTTTGCTCGCGAACCTGTCGGACTTCGACTTCGCGCAACACGCCCGGCCGGTCGAAGACTGGCTCGAGATCGATCGTTACGCGGTCGCGCTCTCGGCGAATCTGCAGAACGACATCCTCTCGCACTACGACAAGTACGAGTTCCACCCGGTGGTCGCCAAGCTGCAGACGTTCTGCTCGGAAGACCTGGGCGGCTTCTATCTCGACGTGCTGAAAGACCGTCTGTACACCACCGCGGCAGACTCCGTCGCGCGCCGCTCGGCGCAGACCGCGCTGTATCACATCGCGCACGGCCTGCTGCGTCTGATGGCGCCGTTCATGTCGTTCACCGCCGAAGAAGCGTGGAAGGTGTTCCAGCCGAACAGCGAAACGATCTTCACCGAGACGTATCACGCGTTCCCGGCCGTGCCGCAAGCCGGTGAACTGCTCGACAAGTGGACGCTGCTGCGCGCCGCGCGCAGCGACGTGACCAAGGCGCTGGAAGAAGCACGCGTTGCGAACCTGATCGGCTCGTCGCTGCAGGCGGAAGTCGAAATCCGGGCGAGCGGCGCGCGTTATGACGCGCTCACAAGCCTCGGCGACGACCTCAAGTTTGTGCTGATCACGTCGGCGGCGAACGTCGTGAAGGTCGACAGCGAAGCGGACGAAAGCGTCGAAGTGATCGCCTCGAAGTATCTGAAGTGCGAGCGCTGCTGGCACTATCGCGCGGACGTCGGCGCCAACGCCGAGCACCCCACCTTGTGCGGCCGCTGCTTCAGCAATCTGTTCGGCAACGGCGAAACGAGGAGCGCGGCATAATGGCAAGAACCGTGTCGAAAGCGTCGTCCGGAAACAGCTCGCTGGCGCCTTGGCTTGGCGTGGCGCTGATCGTGATTCTGTTCGATCAGCTCACCAAGATCGCGATCCAGAAGGTGTTCGCCTACGGTGTTCCGCATGAGGTCACGCCGTTTTTCAACGTGATCCTCGTGTACAACCGTGGCGCCGCCTTCAGCTTCCTCGCGATGGCGGGCGGCTGGCAGCGCTGGGCCTTCACCGCGCTCGGCGTGGTTGCGGCGCTCGTGATCTGCTATCTGCTCAAGCGTCATGGCGGACAGAAAATGTTCTGCACGGCGCTCTCGCTGATTCTCGGCGGTGCGCTCGGCAACGTGATCGACCGGCTCGCGTACGGCCACGTGATCGACTTTCTCGATTTCCACGTGCGCGCATGGCACTGGCCGGCGTTCAATCTCGCCGACAGCGCGATCACGATCGGCGCGATCCTGCTCGTGCTCGACGAGTTGCGGCGCGTACGCGGCTCGCGCTAAACGGCGTTTGACGGGTCGCCATGGCGGCCTGAGCCGCGCCTATGCGGCCGCTTGCGGTCCAGGCTTAGTTGGGCTCAGATGAGCGCTTACGCGCCGATTCGTAGGCGGCCAACGGCGCGGCACCCGCACCGCTGCCCGCCACCACGCTTTGTCGGAGGCTTTCGTTGGCAACCGCAGAACTCGCAGGAAAACACCTCGTCCTCGGCATGACGGGCGGCATTGCCTGCTACAAGATCGCCGAACTCACGCGTCTGTTGACCAAGGCCGGCGCGACGGTCCAGGTCGTCATGACCGAAGCGGCTACCCAATTCATTACCCCCGTCACGATGCAGGCGCTGTCCGGCCGGCCCGTCTACACAAGTCAGTGGGACGGGCGCGTGCCGAACAATATGGCGCACATCGATCTGTCGCGTGAAGCCGACGCGATCGTCATCGCGCCCGCCTCGACTGACTTCCTCGCCAAACTCGCACACGGCATGGCCGACGATCTGCTCTCGACGCTCTGTGTCGCGCGCGATTGTCCGCTGCTGGTCGTGCCGGCGATGAACCGGCAGATGTGGCAAAACCCGGCGACCCAACGCAACGTTGCGCAACTGCGCGCGGACGGCATCGAAGTGCTCGGCCCCGATTCGGGTCCGCAAGCGTGCGGCGAAATCGGCGACGGGCGCATGCTGGAAGCAGCCGCCACGTTCGAAGCAATCGCGTCGTTCTTCTCGCCCAAGATCCTGTCCGGCCGTCGCGTGTTGCTGACCGCCGGCCCGACCTTCGAGCCGCTCGATCCGGTGCGCGGCATCACCAATCGTTCGAGCGGCAAAATGGGCTTTGCACTGGCACGCGCCGCGCAGCAAGCGGGCGCCGAGGTCCATCTGATCGCCGGCCCCGTCGCGCTGGAAACGCCGTGGGGCGTGTTCCGCGAAGACGTGCAAACCGCGCAGCAAATGCACGACGCGGTGATGCGCTCAGTGGCGGACGCCGACATCTTTATCGGCGTGGCCGCGGTGGCCGACTGGCGCGTCGATCACGCCAGCGAACAAAAGATCAAGAAGACCGCCGATCGCGCACTGCCCACCTTCACGTTCGTCGAGAATCCGGACATTCTGGCGTCGGTGGCCAAGCTGCCGCATCCGCCTTTCGCCGTCGGCTTTGCTGCGGAAAGCGGCGATCTCGAAGTGCATGGCGAAGAAAAGCGCGTGCGCAAGAACGTACCGCTGCTGATCGGCAACCTCGGCCCGCTGACGTTCGGTCTCGACGACAACGAGGTCATCCTGTTCGAAGCAGGGGGTGCAACAAAGCTGCCGCGCGCCGACAAGCAGACGCTCGCGCGCGCCTTGATCGTGGAAATTGCAAGGCGTCTGCCCGACACAAGTCTGATCCGCTAAGGCCGCTCGCGGGCGGCGCACGCCGGCTTCACCGCGAGCACCTTCTGCGCAGCAAGTTATCTGTATCTGGAGCAGTACTGACATGACGCTACTTTCCGTGCTCGATCAAACGCCCGTGATCGACGGGCACTCAGTGGCGGACGCCATCGCCGCCACCGTCGAACTCGCGCAACTGGCTGACGATCTCGGCTACACGCGCTACTGGTGCGCCGAACATCACGGCTTGCGCGGCGTGTCGAATCCCTGCCCCGAGGTGATGCTGGCGCGCCTCGGCAGCGTCACCAAACGCATACGCGTGGGCTCCGGCGGCGTGATGCTGCCGTACTACAGCCCGTTCAAGGTCGCCGAGCAATTCATGATGCTCGAGGCGCTGTTTCCCAATCGCATCGATCTGGGCGTGGGACGCGCGCCCGGTGGCGACATGCGCACCGCTCAGGCGGTCGCGGCCGGCGCCTACAATCGTGGCGACATTTTCCCGCAGCAGGTTGCCGATCTGGTCGGCCTGATGCATGGCAGCTTGCCCGAGGATCACCTCGCGCACGGCGTGCTGCTGCAACCGCAGATCGCCACGCGCCCGCAACTGTGGATGCTCGGTTCGAGTGAATTCGGCGGCTTGCTGGCGGCACAACTCGGGATCCGCTTTGCGTTCGCGCATTTCATCAACGCGCATTTCGGACACCAGGTGGCGCATGCCTATCGCGATCGTTTCAAACCCAGCCTGGAGGCGCAGCAGCCGTATCTGGCCGCCGCCGTATTCGTGATCTGCGCGGACACCGAGCAGGAAGCGGCCGATCTGGAAAAGGCCGTCGACCTGCGCCGCGTGCAAATGGCCTACGGTCTGAACGCACCGATTCCCACCGTCGAACAAGGCATCGCTCAGGAATACGGCGAACGCGAGCGTCTCGTCATCGACCGTGAGAAACCGCGCAGTATCATCGGCACGCCGGAAACCGTCACGGAGCGGCTGCACGACTTGCAGGCGCAGTTCCAGGCCGACGAACTGATTGTGCTCACCGTAGCGGGCAGCTATCGCGCCCGGCTGCGCTCCTATGAACTTCTCGCCGACGCGTTCCAGCTCGGACGCCCGGCCTCCACTCCCTAACCCTTCGAACCTGCATGAAACTCGACCTGAAGATTCTCGATGCGCGCATGCGCGATCAACTCCCGGCGTACGCCACCACCGGCAGCGCGGGCCTCGACCTGCGTGCCTGTCTCGACGAACCGTTGACGCTGAAGCCGGGCGAAACCGCGCTGGTGCCGACAGGTCTGGCGATTCACGTCGGCGATCCGGGTTACGCAGCGTTGATTCTGCCGCGTTCGGGTCTAGGTCATAAGCATGGGATCGTACTGGGCAATCTGGTCGGCCTGATCGATTCGGATTACCAGGGTCAACTGATGATCTCGACGTGGAACCGCGGCGAGACCACGTTCGTGCTGAATCCGATGGAGCGCCTCGCGCAACTCGTGATCGTGCCGGTGGTCCAAGCCGAGTTCAATATCGTCGACGATTTCGAAAGCAGCGAGCGTGGTGCGGGCGGGTTCGGCAGCACGGGCAAGCACTAGTCGAAGCCCCTTCGAACAGACATAAAAAAACGGCGTGGGATCGAACCCGCGCCGTTTTTTTGCCTGCCTCTGTAACGCCTGAAACTTACTCGACTTCGACCGCTTCCGGATTCGGATTGCGCGGCGCCGGGTGTTCGTCGAAGGTCAACTGCACCTTGTCTTCCGCATCGACGTCGACCGACACACGGCCACCGCTCATCAGCTTGCCGAACAGCAACTCGTCGGCCAGTGCACGACGGATCGTGTCCTGGATCAGACGCTGCATCGGCCGCGCGCCCATCAACGGATCGAAACCGTGCTTGGCGAGATGCTTGCGCAGCGCGTCGGTAAAGAGCGCATCGACCTTCTTCTCGTGCAACTGATCTTCCAGTTGCATCAGGAACTTGTCGACCACACGCATGATGATTTCCTCATCGAGCGCACGGAAGCTGATCGTGGCGTCCAGACGGTTACGGAACTCCGGCGTGAACATGCGCTTGATGTCGACCATTTCGTCGCCGGTTTCCCGACGATTCGTGAAGCCGATCACCGACTTGCCCATCGCTTCGGCACCCGCATTCGTCGTCATGATGATGATGACGTTGCGGAAATCCGCCTTGCGGCCGTTGTTGTCCGTCAGCGTGCCGTGGTCCATCACCTGCAGCAGCACGTTGTAGATGTCCGGATGCGCCTTCTCGATTTCGTCGAGCAGCAGCACGCAATGCGGCTTCTTCGTCACCGCTTCGGTCAGCAGACCGCCCTGATCGAAGCCGACATAGCCCGGCGGCGCGCCGATCAACCGGCTCACCGCATGACGCTCCATGTATTCCGACATGTCGAAGCGGATCAACTCGATCCCGAGCGTGAACGCCAGTTGCTTCGCCACTTCCGTCTTGCCGACGCCCGTGGGGCCGGAGAACAGGAACGCGCCGATCGGCTTGTCCAGCTTGCCGAGACCCGCACGCGCCATCTTGATCGCGGCCGACAGCGCGTCGATGGCCGGGTCTTGCCCGAACACCACGCTCTTCAGATCGCGATCGAGCGTTTGCAGCTTGCTGCGATCGTCTTGCGACACGCTTTGCGGCGGCACGCGAGCAATCTTCGAGATGATTTCTTCGATCTCGTTCTTGCCGATCGTCTTCTTCTGCTTCGACTTCGGCAGAATGCGTTGCGCCGCGCCGGCTTCATCGATCACGTCGATCGCCTTGTCCGGCAGATGACGATCCGTGATGAAGCGCGCCGACAACTCAGCTGCGGCCGACAGCGCACCCGACGAGTACTTCACGCCATGATGCTCCTCGAAACGCGACTTCAGACCGCGCAGGATCGCCACCGTCTGCTCGACGCTAGGCTCCGTCACGTCGACTTTCTGGAAACGACGCGACAGGGCCGCGTCTTTTTCGAAGATGCCGCGATATTCCGTGAAGGTGGTCGCGCCGATACACTTGAGCGTGCCCGACGACAACGCCGGTTTCAGCAGATTCGATGCATCCAGCGTGCCGCCCGACGCGGCGCCCGCGCCGATCAGCGTATGAATTTCGTCGATGAACAGAATGGCATGCGGACGTTCCTTCAGTTCCTTCAGGACCGTCTTCAGGCGCTGTTCGAAGTCGCCGCGATACTTGGTGCCGGCGAGCAGCGCGCCCATATCGAGCGAATACACCTGCGCATCCGCCAGAATGTCCGGCACTTCGCCGCGCGTAATGCGCCACGCGAGACCTTCGGCAATCGCGGTCTTACCCACACCGGCCTCACCGACCAGCAGCGGATTATTCTTGCGACGGCGGCACAACACCTGCACGACGCGCTCGACTTCCGACTCGCGCCCGATCAGCGGATCGATGCGACCGTCTTTCGCCATCTGGTTCAGGTTCTGCGTGAACTGGGCGAGCGGGGTTTCCTTCTGCGCGGCGGCTTCGTCGGACTCGGCATTCGCGTCGCTCGCTTTCGCGGCGTCCGTGCTGCTGGTCTTCGCAATGCCATGCGAGATGAAATTCACCACATCCAGACGCGTCACGCCCTGCTGCTGCAGGTAGTACACCGCATGCGAATCCTTCTCGCCGAAGATCGCCACCAGCACGTTCGCGCCGGTCACTTCCTTCTTGCCATTCGAGGTGGACTGAACATGCATGATGGCACGCTGGATCACACGCTGGAAACCCAGCGTGGGCTGCGTGTCGACGTCGTCCGTGCCGGGCACGGTCGGCGTGTTGTCATGAATGAAGTTGCGCAGGTTCTGGCGCAGATCCTCGATATTGGCCGCGCATGCACGCAACACCTCGGCCGCCGTTGGGTTATCCAACAGAGCCAATAACAGGTGTTCGACCGTTATGAACTCGTGCCGCGCCTGGCGTGCTTCCATGAACGCCATGTGCAGGCTGACTTCCAGTTCCTGGGCAATCATGCTTCCTCCATCACACACTGCAGCGGATGCCCGGCCTGCCGTGCGTGGGTAACGACTTGCTCGACTTTGGTCGACGCGATGTCCCGCGTATAGACCCCACAAACTCCCCTGCCCTCGCGATGCACCTTCAACATGACCTGCGTTGCGGTTTCACGATCTTTATTGAAATACTCCTGCACGATCATCACGACAAATTCCATTGGCGTGAAGTCGTCATTCAGCAGCACCACCTTGTACATGGATGGCGGCTTGAGCTTTTTCTCCTGCCGCTCCAGTACGGTGCTGTCCTGCTTGTCCGGGATAATCGCCATACACCCATTCTAAACAACTAGGACAGGCCCGCAATCCTGTCAAAACCCGGCCGACCGGCCGGTGAGCCCGTTCGCTACCGCCTATGGGTAATTACCCCCACGGCGCTGCGTCATTCGACGAGCCGATTGCGGAGCCGGCCCCTATCCTGTGAAGCGTCGCAGTCGTGCTGCGCCGCAGTCGGATCGAGTATCGCACAACCTGCCGGTACTGGCTGAAGCTGCTCGCCCCGCTGCATCGGTAGGTTCTGCCACCCGCAGAACAGCATGTGAGTCGATTATGCGACTTTTCAAGACACCACGCTTGGGCAACCGCACATAAGAAAATAAAAGCGGGAAAAACCCTGGAAACGCCTGTTTGCAACACGACAACGACGTCTCAAAATTTTCTTGACACTCGAATAAAGAGCCTCAACAATCAAGCTGGCACTTTTTTCACTGCGCCATAATTTCGAAAAAATGCCGTTGGTGAGCTTGTGAGGAGGGAGCGGCTGCATCATGCGGCCGTCGAGCTTTTCGAGGGCTCGTGGTAGTGACATGAGTTACAGGGGAAGTTGGAATGGCAACTGGTACGGTCAAATGGTTCAATGACGCAAAAGGTTTCGGATTCATCACGCCTGACGAAGGTGGTGAGGATCTGTTTGCACACTTCTCGGCCATCCAGATGAATGGGTTCAAGACCCTCAAGGAAGGTCAAAAAGTAACCTTCGAGGTCGTGCAAGGCCCGAAAGGCAAACAGGCATCGAACATCCAGGCACCTGCCTGAAACTGTTCGTTACCCGTCCTTTGAAACCCGGCTCCGTGCCGGGTTTCTTTTTGGGGCGGCGCTTTCCAGTTTGAGGCGCATTTTGAATGCGAATCGTTGTTGCGGTTCGAGATGCGGGTTGATTGAATGTCTCAAATATTGGACACCGAACTTCCTTTCCGAACGCTTTCGATCTCCACCTGATAACGAACATACAAAAAACCCCGGCCGCCTCACGGCGCCGGGGTTTTGAATTCAAGCCGGGCAAACCGGCGCGAATCGCTTACATGTTTTCGATCAGCACCTGGCCGAAGCCCGAACAGGACACTTGCGTCGCACCTTCCATCAGGCGCGCGAAGTCATACGTGACCCGTTTTTGCAGAATCGACTTTTCCATCGATTTGATGATCAGATCCGCCGCTTCGGTCCAGCCCAGGTGACGCAGCATCATCTCGGCCGAGAGAATTTCCGAACCCGGATTTACATAGTCTTTGCCGGCGTATTTCGGCGCCGTGCCGTGCGTGGCTTCGAACATGGCGACCGAATCCGACATATTTGCACCCGGTGCAATTCCGATACCGCCGACTTGCGCGGCCAGCGCGTCCGAAACATAGTCGCCGTTCAGATTCAGCGTGGCGATCACGTCGTATTCGGCCGGGCGCAGCAGGATTTGCTGAAGGAACGCGTCGGCAATCACGTCTTTCACCACGATGTCGCCACCCGTTTTCGGGTTCTTTATCTTCATCCACGGACCGCCGTCGATCAGCTCCGCCGCGAATTCCTTTTGCGCCAGCGCATAGCCGTAGTCGCGGAATGCGCCTTCCGTGAACTTCATGATGTTGCCCTTGTGCACAAGCGTGACCGAGCGGCGCTCGTTGTCGATCGCATACTGGATCGCCTTGCGCACCAGACGCTCCGTGCCTTCGCGCGACACGGGCTTGACACCGATCCCCGAGGTTTCCGGGAAGCGGATCTTCTTCACACCCATTTCCTCGCGCAGGAACTTGATGACCTTCTTCGCGTCTTCCGAGCCGGCAGGCCATTCGATGCCGGCATAAATGTCTTCCGAGTTCTCGCGGAAGATCACCATGTCGATCTTTTCAGGCTCACGCACCGGCGAAGGCACACCCTTGAAGTACTGCACCGGACGCAGGCAAACATACAGATCGAGTTCCTGACGTAGCGCAACGTTCAGCGAACGGATGCCGCCGCCAACCGGCGTGGTGAGCGGACCCTTGATCGAGACAACGTATTCCTTCAGCACCTGCAGCGTCTCTTCCGGCAGCCACACGTCCGGGCCGTACACCTTGGTCGATTTCTCGCCGGCGTAGATTTCCATCCAGTGGATTTTCTTCTTGCCCGCGTACGCTTTTTCTACTGCGGCATCCACCACTTTCAACATCACCGGCGTGATGTCGAGGCCCGTTCCATCGCCTTCGATATACGGAATGATCGGCTGGTCGGAAACGTTGAGCGAGAAATCTGCGTTGACAGTGATCTTGTCACCACCGGTCGGAACCTTGATGTGCTGATACGGCATGATCGACTCCAGTGAAGGCTGTGCTGAAAGCTGATGGGGAGACTGCGGAAACTGGGTGCTCCTCGCTGCGCGCAATGCCGGACGCCCGCGAGCGGCCTGGTCGCCTATTCTAGCCCACGCCGACGCGGCAACGAGGCCGTCGCGGCTCGGGGTTTTCCAACATGGTCGAAAATCAAAGCGGCAAGGTGCTTTATTCTTATGTCTTATATAAGACATAAGACTTGCGACAAGCGATTATGCATTACTATTCCGCGATTTACCATTGGGCCAGCATCTCTTCCGGCTTGAGCGGCACGCCACCGCCGCAGCCGGCGCCAGCCGACCTTCACCGATTCCCTTATGCGACTTATCGCCCTGAACAAACCGTTCGGCACCATTTGCCAGTTCTCGCCGCATGAAACGCGCGCGTCGCTAGCCGACTGGGTGAAGGTGCCCGGCGTTTATCCAGCGGGCCGGCTCGACTCCGATAGCGAAGGGCTGATGCTTCTCACCGACGACGGCGCGCTGCAAGCGCGCATCGCCGAACCGCGCCACAAACTGGTCAAACGTTATTGGGCACAAGTGGAAGGCGCAGTCGACGATGCCGCGTTGAAGAAGCTCGCGCGCGGCGTCGATCTCGGCGATTACGTCACGCGGCCCTGTCGTGCGGATTACGTCGAGCCAGGCGGATCGCTCTGGGCCCGCACACCGCCGATCCGCTACCGCGCCGCGATTCCCACCACGTGGATCGAGTTGTCGATCACCGAAGGCAAGAACCGCCAGGTACGTCGGATGACTGCCGCGGTCGGATTTCCGACGCTGCGTCTTGTACGCGCGGGCATCGGCGCACTCGATATTTTTGCGCTCGGGCTGCAGCCCGGAGAGAGTGTCGAATTGCCGCTGAAGGCGCCATGGGAAGGCATGGTTTGAAACGGTTCACCTGCACGCCATGCCGGCGCCGCTCCGGCATCAAGTTTGTATTCTGACCGGCGATAAAAAAGCTAACTCGTTGTATCCGCAAACAAAAATAGCGCGTGAAACCAAGCTGAAAACGCGTGAAACAATTGCTTCCGCGATCACTGCGCGGCTACTCATTTGCATCAGCGCATCCGCATATAAATTTTCCACAAAAAACACGTCAACCGGTGCGCGAGCTCACGCGTTATTCGACGCAGATGCCGCCCGAAGCTATCCGGCATTCAGCCTTAAGGGCCTTTGCACAAGCCGCTCACGCGGCGAGTACAGGGAGTCTGAACGCTAAACAGACGCGTCGAAAAAAATCTCGATGCGGCTGTCAACCGAAAGGTGGATGGCACGTTTACCGACATGACTCTACATATAACCGGGTCATTTGGTTAATTAACTCAAGCTGAGGATTTACAAAATGAACAAACTGATCGCCGCTCTGGTCGCTGGCCTCTTCGCAACGGCAGCATTCGCACAAGCTTCGGCACCGGCAGCAGCTTCGGCAGCTCCGGCAGCAGCAGCTTCGTCGGCAAAGAAGACCACGAAGCACGCTCACAAGAAGTCGCACAAGAAGGCAGCAGCAGCTGCTGCAGCTTCGGGCGCTTCGGAGTAAGTTTGTTGTAAAAACGCAGTCAAGAACACGCTTCATTGCCGTTCTTACGGCGTTGAAAGGCAGATCACCGCAAGGCGATCTGCCTTTTTGTTTTTGACGCGCTCGCGTAACATTCGCGGGTTAATTTCCAGCAAGGAGTCATGCCGTGCGATTTCCCATGCGCTCGTTGATTGCGCGTTTCGCTGTTGCCGTTGCCCTGCCGCTTGCGGCGATCTCGTTCGCCGCGACCACCGCTGCTCCCGCTCACGCGCAACAGATGCCGGCCGGCGCGAAGCAACCCGGCGACTTCCCGCGCGCGAAGCTGACGGCGGGCATGTTCGTGATCGACGCCGCCGTTGCCGCGAATGACGCCGACCGCGAACAAGGCCTGATGTATCGCACGACCCTCGCGCCGAATGAAGGCATGTTGTTCGTCTTCAATGAAAACGCCGTGCATTGCTTCTGGATGAAGAACACGTTGATCCCGCTGTCGATCGCCTTCATGCGCGCCGACGGCACGGTCACCGATATCGACGAAATGCAGGCCGAGACGACCAACAATCACTGCCCGAAGAACAACGGCGTGTATGCGTTGGAAATGAGCAAGGGCTGGTTCTCGTCGAAAGGCATCAAACCGGGGATGAAAATCCAGGGGTTGCCGGCCGCGCAATAAACGCGCTAAACGCGCGCCGCCACTCCGCCGCTCCTCGAGCGGCCGCTTTCCGGAAAAGCCGGTGCCTTTCACGAGGTGCCGGCTTTTTTTTGCGTTCCGCGCGAAGCAGGCCATGCCATCTCCGGCCCCGCGCCGGGAGCCATGCCAGCAGGCCGTCACACGCAGCTGGCAAGATTCCTGCAAAAGACGGGCCGACGCGCTATCCTAGTATTCTTGGCAAAGCAGCATCCAAGGCTCCCCGGGCAGCACAGATTGCCGCCCGGCAAGCGTTTCAGGCGCGCCATTTCAAGGAGGTTCACGTGCCCCGCAAGACTCCCATCGAGCGCTACCGGAATATCGGCATTAGCGCTCACATCGACGCCGGCAAAACCACCACCACCGAACGCATCCTGTTCTACACAGGCGTGACCCACAAGATCGGCGAGGTTCACGACGGTGCTGCGACGATGGACTGGATGGAACAGGAGCAGGAGCGCGGCATCACCATCACGTCGGCGGCCACCACCGCCTTCTGGAAGGGCATGGCCGGCAACTACCCCGAACACCGGATCAACATCATCGACACCCCGGGCCACGTCGACTTCACGATCGAAGTGGAACGCTCGATGCGCGTGCTCGACGGCGCGTGCATGGTGTACGACTCGGTCGGCGGCGTGCAGCCGCAATCCGAAACCGTGTGGCGCCAGGCGAACAAGTACAAGGTGCCGCGCATCGCGTTCGTCAACAAGATGGACCGGGTGGGCGCGGACTTCTTCCGTGTGCAGCGGCAGATCGGCGACCGCCTGAAGGGCGTCGCGGTGCCGATCCAGATTCCGATCGGCGCGGAAGAACACTTCCAGGGCGTGGTCGATCTGGTGAAGATGAAAGCGATCTACTGGGACGAAGAGAACCAGGGGATCAAGTTCGAATATCGCGATATTCCGGCCGAACTCGCCGACACCGCCAAGGAATGGCACGACAAGATGGTCGAGGCCGCGGCTGAAGCGAATGAAGAACTGCTCGACAAGTATCTCGGCGGCGAGACGTTGAGCGAAGAGGAAATCAAGCACGCCATTCGCGCGCGCTGCATCGCCAACGAAATCGTGCCGATGCTGTGCGGCAGCGCGTTCAAGAACAAGGGCGTGCAGGCCATGCTCGACGCGGTGATCGACTATCTGCCCTCGCCCGTCGACGTGCCCGCCATTACCGGTCACGACGAGCACGACAAGGAAATCGAGCGTCATCCAACCGACACCGATCCGTTCTCGGCGCTCGCCTTCAAGATCATGACCGACCCGTTCGTCGGCCAGTTGATCTTCTTCCGCGTGTATTCGGGCGTGGTGAATTCGGGCGATACCGTCTACAACGCCGTCAAGGAGAAGAAGGAGCGCCTTGGCCGGATCCTGCAGATGCATGCGAACGAGCGCAAGGAAATCAAGGAAGTCTACGCGGGCGACATCGCCGCGGCAGTCGGCCTGAAGGAAGCGACCACCGGCGACACGCTGTGCGATCCGCAGCACGTGATCATTCTCGAACGGATGATCTTCCCGGAACCGGTGATTTCGCAGGCCGTCGAGCCGAAGACCAAGGTCGATCAGGAGAAGATGGGCATCGCGCTCAATCGTCTCGCGCAGGAAGACCCGTCGTTCCGCGTGCAGACGGATGAGGAATCCGGTCAGACGATCATCTCCGGGATGGGCGAGTTGCACCTGGAAATTCTGGTCGACCGGATGAAGCGCGAGTTCGGCGTCGAGGCGACTGTCGGCAAGCCGCAGGTGGCTTACCGCGAAACGGTGCGCAACAAGGTCGAAGATGTCGAAGGCAAGTTCGTCAAGCAGTCGGGCGGCCGTGGCCAGTACGGCCACGCGGTGATCACGCTCGAACCGTCGGAGCAAGGCAAAGGCTACGAGTTTGTCGACGCGATCAAGGGCGGCGTGATTCCACGCGAGTACATTCCGGCGGTCGACAAGGGCATTCAGGAAACGCTGAAGGCCGGCGTGCTGGCGGGCTATCCGGTGGTCGACGTGAAAGTGACGCTGACCTTCGGTTCGTACCACGACGTCGACTCGAACGAAAACGCCTTCCGTATGGCCGGTTCGATGGCCTTCAAGGATGCGATGCGCAAGGCAAGGCCCGTGCTGCTCGAACCGATGATGGCCGTCGAAGTGGAAACGCCGGAGGACTTCATGGGCAACGTGATGGGCGATCTGTCGAGCCGTCGCGGCATGGTGCAAGGCATGGAAGACATCGCCGGCGGTGGCGGCAAGCTGGTGCGCGCCGAAGTGCCGCTCGCGGAGATGTTCGGCTATTCGACGTCGCTGCGTTCGGCCACGCAAGGCCGCGCGACCTACACGATGGAGTTCAAGCACTACGCGGAAACGCCGAACAACGTCGCGGAAGCCGTGATCAGCTCGAAGCAGAAGTAAGCGCCGAGGTGGCTGCACGCAATGTGCGGCCACCCGGACTGAAGCAAAAAAGCCCGTCCTTGGTGGACGGGCTTTTTTTTTCATCGCGGCGCGGGGTCGTGGATACCGGCACGCTCCACGCGGCGAATAATCACTCAACGTCCCAGATATCGCGACCGTTCAGCGCTTGCACCGGACGTTGATTGCCGTGATAGAACGCCTCCATCGCGTGCAGTTGCTGCGGCGTGATCGTCACGGGTTCCTTGAACTCGATCCAGGTCACCCCTTCGGAGCAAGGCGGCGTGGTCAGCGAGCCGCTATAGGTGTAATAACCGCGATTCCCCGGCAGCAGATCGAGCGGGTTGATCGTGACGCCTCTCGCCATCAGCTCCGCGCCCTGCTCACGAGGGATACGATCCAGCAGGGCCTGAATAACCGGATTGGCTTGCGCCCCGAGTTTGAACTGAACCGCCAGCACGAGCAGTTTGCCTTCGTCGGAGCGGTGAACGAAGTGAGCATCCATCACGCTCGCCTTGCCGGCGAAGCGCTCTTCACCCGGTGCGTGAAAGTGGAACTGGACCAGCTGGTAGGCATGGGCGCCGAGCGAAATGCTATCCGTGCCCGGTGCCGCGTTGAACTGTACGGAGTGCCCGGTGTTGGAAATGTCGATCGGCAGCGGCTGGTAGTTGATTTTCAGCCTGGGCATATCGGCGGGCGCCTTCTTCGCACTTTCGATATTGATCGGCGATTCCGCGCGGCCGCTTTCGCAAGTATGAAAGTCTTTGCTGATTTCCCCCCAGTGAGCGGGGCCGTGGTCGCCGCTGTAGCCCCACTCGTGGCCGGCTTCGGCCCAGGCGCTGGATGCGGCAAAGGCGAGGCAAAGCAGCGCGCCACAGGACAATCGTTTAATCTGCTTCATGGTGGTTAAACCCTTGAAAAATTGACAGAGCGCCAGCCTGCGTTAGCGCATGGGGCGGCACTATCGGACAACTCGTAAAAGCAGCCCGTGCGAGACAACCGACAAGGGTTCCGGGCGGGTTCGGAAAACGCGAACACCCGCAGCGGCGAGCCACACGCCTGTTTCTGAACGTGCAAAAATGCCGCAAGGCGGCGCGTCCATCACCCGGGCGGCCGCCCACGAGGAGACACACCATGAGCCAGGATCACGAACACCCGCATTACAAGGACGAGCACCCGTCGGCGCCGGTCGACTGGCGCGAGCACGGCGTGAAGGTCATCAAGGCCGACCAGCTCGACAGCAACACCGCGCAAACGCCCGGTATGAATCGCGCGGCGGCGATCAATGCGGCGCGGGTCGGGGCGCAGAAAATCTGGGCCGGCACCGTGACGATCCATCCGAACGCAAAGACCGGTGCGCATCATCACGGCGCGCTCGAAAGCGTGATCTACGTGGTGCGAGGCCAGGCCCGCATGCGCTGGGGCGAACATCTGGAGTTCACGGCCGAGGCCGGCCCGGGCGACTTCATCTTCGTGCCGCCTTACGTGCCGCATCAGGAAATCAACGCGAGCACCGACGAGCCGCTCGAATGCGTGCTGGTGCGCAGCGACAATGAAGCGGTGGTGGTAAATCTGAACATCGACGCGGTGGAAGCGCCGGAAACGGTCTTCTGGGTCGATCCGATTCACAAGCATCCGCACGAACATTGAATCTCCCGTTCGCGCCGTTTCGCGTATCGTGCCAGTGGCCCCCGGCGCGCGGTAAATCCAACTCGCCGGCACCGGCCTGATCGGTAAGGATGCCGTGGCAGCAGCGCTTCCTGCGCTACGGCATCGGTCTCGCGCGGGATTCGCGCCATACGATCCGTCGCCGGGCGCCGCGCAGCATGCATCGAGCGTTGTCCCGACGATACACGCGGGCCCTTTTATCCGCGAAACCGGCACGCCGCGCCCTTGCAGGCGCGCCGAATCCGCGGGCAATCGCTTACACTGAAACCGCGTTGCGTCATCGCAGACCCGCTACCCTGCCGCGCGCATCCAGCGCGGCCCTTCAGAACCGACAGCAGAACGGACTGGATACTCCATCGATGAAGACTCCCGCGGATCGACTTTCCGGACTCGACCTGGCCCGCCGCACCGCCGACGCCTACGGCAACCACGCTATCGACGAATTCATCGCCGGCCGCATCACGCGGCGCGAGCTGCTACGCTATGCCGGCGTGATCGGTCTATCGCTGGCCGGCGGCGGCGTGCTGAACGCGCCGCTCGCACGCGCACAAGGCGCGCCCGCTCCGTCTAATCAGACGATCCGCGTGGCCCACCTGACACCGGCCGGTGCGGTCGATCCGCTCACCGTGACCGATGCCGCGAGTCTCGCGCTGCTGAACCAGACCGGCGAATTCCTGATCGACGACGACGGCGAAAAGCTCGTGCTGAAGCCCGCGCTTGCCTTGTCGTGGAAGCCGAACGACAAAGGCGACGTGTGGACCTTCAAGCTACGGCCGAACGTCAAATTCCACGACGGCCAGGCATTCACCGCCAAAGATGTCGTTGCCACCTTCGATCGTCTCGCCGATCCGGCCAGCGGTTCGGCGGCGCTGTCGGTGCTCAAGGGTGTGCTGTCGAAAGGCGGCGCGAAAGTGGTCGACGAGCACACGGTCGCCTTCCACCTCGATGCTCCGAACGGCAACTTCCCGTACTACGTTTCCTCCGATAATTACAACGCAGTGATCCTGCCCGCGAACTATGCGGGCGGTTATGAAAAGAGCTTCATCGGCACTGGCCCGTTCAAGTTCGAAAAGTATCAGGCGAAGGTGGGCGCATCGTTCGTGCGCAATCCGGATTACTGGGGCGACAAAGCGTTACCGCAACGCGTACAGTTCTCCTTCTATGCCGACGAACAGGCTCAATTGCTTGCCCTGCAAGGTCATCAGGCCGACGTGATGGGCACCTTCACCGTGCAGGGAGGCGCCGGCATTCTGAACAATCCGGACTACAAGGCAGTCGGTGTGAAGTCGAGCGCGCATCGCCAGATTCACATGCGCAACGACAGCCCGGTGTTCAAGGACAAGCGCGTACGCCAGGCCATGGCGTTGTCGCTCGATCGCGACGTGCTGGTGCGGGGCCTGTTCAAGGGCCGCGCGCAACTCGGTAACGACAGTCCGTTCGCACCCGTGTTTCCGTCTTCCGACGCCGGCGTCGCACAACGCAGGATCGACATCGCGAAAGCAAAGCAATTGCTCGCGCAGGCGGGTGTGCCGAACGGTTTCGACGTCACGCTGACCACCGAAAAATACATGGAGATTCCCGATCTCGCCGTGGTCGTGCAGAACGCGGCGAAGGCGATCGGCGTGCGCATCAATCTGAAAGTGGAAAGCCAGTCGCTGTACTACGGCGCGGGCACGCCGGGCAAATCGGATTGGCTCGACTCGCCGCTCGGCATCACCGATTACGGTCATCGCGGTGTGCCGAACGTGTTCCTGAACGCGCCGCTCACCAGCACCGGCACGTGGAACGCCGCGCACTTCCGGAACCCGCAGTACGATCAACTGGTCGCGCAATTCGTCGCGGCGATCGATCTGAGTTCGCAGCGGAAAATTTCCGGACAGATCCAGACCTTGTTGCTCGACGAAACGCCCGTGATCATCCCGTTCTTTTACGATCAACTGATCGCCATGCGCAAGGGTGTGAACGGCGTGCGCTTCACCGCGCTCGCGCAACTCTATTTCGATCGCGCGGTGTTGAGCGCGTAATGCCGAGCGCGCGGCACTGCTTCGACGGGAGCGCACGATGTCGACCACGGTGACCCCTTCCGCTTCCCCGGTGTCGAGCGGCAACGCCGGCCGCGTCGTGCGATTTCTGGCGACGCGGCTAGGTTTGTCGTTGATCACGCTGTGGCTGCTGTCGGCGATCGTGTTCGCGGGCGGCCAGTTGCTGCCGGGCGATATCGGCCGTGCGGTGCTCGGGCCGCTCGCCGATGCGCGCGCGGTCGCCGCGCTCAATCACCAGCTCGGCGCGGACCGTCCGCTCATGACGCAATACGTGGGGTGGATCTCGCATTTCGTGCGCGGCGACATGGGGATCTCCTATGCCTACCGCGAGCCGGTTGGGCCGTTTATCGCCGATGCGCTCGCGCATTCGGCGAGGCTCGGCCTGCTCGCGTTTATCGTCGTCGTGCCGCTCGGCATTGCGGGCGGTGTATGGTCGGCCATGCACGCCGGGCGCTGGCTCGATCGCACCATCAGCATCGCCGGTTTGTCGGCCACCGTGGTGCCGGAGTTCGTCTCGTCGATTGTGCTGATTCTGGTGTTCGGCGTGTGGCTGCGCTGGCTGCCGATCGAAGCGTCGTATCCGCCGGAAGCGAGCGTGCTCGAACAACTTCGGCATCTGGTTTTGCCGGTGCTGCCGCTGGTGCTGGTGTTTTTCGGCTACATCGCGCGGATGGCGCGTGCGGGCACCGTCGAAGCACTCGATGCGGACTACACCCGCACCGCGATCCTCAAAGGCTTGCCGCGTCATATCGTGATCTGGCGGCACGTATTGCGCAATGCGTTGCTACCCACCATCACCGTTGCCGCAACGCAGCTCGGCTATATGATCGGTGGTCTCGTGGTGGTCGAGACGCTGTTCCACTATCAGGGCATCGGCTCGTTGATCTACAACGCCGCCAAGGCCAAAGACTTCCCCATGCTCGAAGCGGGCGTGCTGACGATCGGTGTGGTCTACACCGTCGCCAATCTCGTCGCCGATGCGCTGCATGTCCTGCTCAATCCGCGCTTGCGGGTGAGGAGCGCCGAATGAGCACCATCGTTCCACCGGCCGCGCCGCCCACGCCCCGGCCGGCCGGCGAACCGCGCTTCGACCAGTTGCGCGTGCTGCTGCGCTCGCCTACGTTCGTGGTCGGCGTGCTGATCGTCGGATGGTGGATCGTCTGCGCGATCGCCGGGCAATGGATCGTGCGGATCGACCCGTATGCGTCTGATCCGCTCAACTCGCTGATGCCGCCCGACAGCACGCATTGGTTCGGCACCGATCAGCTCGGCCGCGACGTGTTCTCGCGCGTGATCGTCGGCGCGCGCGACATTCTGACCATCGCGCCTTTGGCGACCCTGCTCGGCACGCTTGCCGGCACCGCTCTCGGTTTGATCGTCGGCTACTTCGAGGGCTGGGTTGACAACGTCGTGGGCCGCGCAATCGACGCCGTGCTCGCGCTGCCGCTCGTGATCGTCGCCTTGCTCGCGCTCGCCGCGGTCGGTGCATCGAACTTCACCGTGATTCTCGTGATCGGCATCACCTTCACGCCGATCACCGCCCGCACGGTACGCGCCGCCGTGTTTGCCGAACGGCATCTGGACTATGTCGCCGCCGCGCAACTACGCGGCGAGCGCGCGCCGTACATCATGTTCGCGGAGATTCTGCCGAACGTGTTGCCGCCGATCATCGTCGAGGCGACCGTGCGGCTCGGCTATGCCATTTTTGCGGTCGCGACGCTGTCGTTTCTCGGCTTCGGCATTCAACCGCCTTCCGCCGACTGGGGGCTTGCGCTATCCGAGTCGTACACGCTGATGGCGGGCGGCGCGTGGTGGACCGTCGTGTTCGCGGCCGGCGCCATCGCCTCGCTGGTGGTCGGCGTGAATCTGATCGCCGATAGCGTGCAAGGAGTGCTCGACCGATGAACGGCCCGCCGCCCGCCTCGTTCCCGGCCTTCGACGTGTCGAAGAGCGATCGCACGGATGCGCTGACCGTGGTGGGCCTGACGGTCACCTACCGGATGCGCGGACGCGATCGCGAAGTGTTGCAGGACGTGTCGTTTCGCGTGCGGCGCGGCGAAGCGTATGGTCTCGTCGGCGAATCGGGTTGCGGTAAGTCGACGCTCGCGATGGCGGCGCTGCGCTATCTTCCGCGCAACGGCAAGGTGAAGGCAGGCAAGATCGTCATCGCCGGTCAGGACGTGCAGAAGCTCGACGCCGACGCGCTGCGCACCATGCGTGCGAACGCGATTTCGATGGTCTATCAGGACCCTGGGCGCGCATTGAATCCGTCACTGACGATTGCGCGGCAAGTCACGGAAGCCTTCGAAGCAGCCGGGGTCTCGCGTGAAGAAGCGCTGCAGCGCACGGTCGAGATCCTGCAGCGTGTGCGCATCGCCTCGCCCGAGCGCGTGATGGACAGCTACCCGCATCAGTTGTCGGGCGGCATGCAGCAGCGCGTGGTGATCGCGATGGCGCTCGCCTCGAACCCGGCCCTGCTGATTCTCGACGAACCGACCACCGGGCTCGACGCCACCGTCGAAGCGGAAGTGCTCGACCTCGTCGCGCAACTGCGCGCGGAACTCGGCACCGCCGTGCTGTTCATCAGCCACAATCTCGCGGTGATCGGGCGGATGTGCGAGCGTGTCGGCGTGCTGTATGCGGGCAAGCTGGTCGAAGAAGGCGCGACCCAGGACGTGTTCGCCCGGCCGCGTCATCCCTATACGATTGGACTACTGCGCTGTTTGCCGGGCGCGGGGCGCAGCAAGGACAGCGAGCGGCTCGACACCATCGCCGGCCATCTGCCCTCGCCGGGTTCGGTCACACAAGGCTGCATTTACGCAGAGCGTTGCCGCCTCGCGGACGACCGTTGCCGCCGTGAGGCGCCACCGCCGTATCGCGTGAGCGCCGCGCACGGCGATCAGATGTCGCGCTGCCACTATCACGAGCGCGCAACCGAATTGCCGCGTGCGGCCGCCGAAGGTTTGCCGCTGTATGACGGCGCGGCGCGCAACGCCGGGCGCCCTTCTCTCGTGCTACGCGCGGAAAAACTCTCGAAGACATTCCACGTGTCCGGCGCCCCGCTGCGCGCCGTCGACGATGTCTCGATCGACCTCGCCAGTGGCGAAACGCTCGGTCTTGTCGGCGAATCCGGCAGCGGCAAGACGACGCTCGCGAAACTGATGCTGGGCTTGCTCACGCCGGACCCGGGCAGCGTGCTCGAACTCGACGGCACGCCACTCGCCGCGCGCGTCACGCGACGCAACGACGAACAGGTCAAGTCCTTGCAGATCGTGTTTCAGAATCCGGACTCGGCACTCAATCGCGCGCATTCGGTGAAGCGCCTGATCGGCCGCGCGTTGTCGCGCCTCACCGCCCTGCGCGGCGCCGCGATCGACGAACGGCTCGCCACGTTGACGGCCGCCGTGCGCTTGCCCGAGCGCTATCTCGGCTCGCGCACGCGCCAGTTGTCCGGCGGACTCAAACAGCGCGTGGCGATCGCGCGCGCGTTCGCCGGTGAGCCGCGCGTGGTGGTGTGCGACGAACCTACCTCCGCGCTCGATGTCTCCGTGCAGGCCGCGATTCTCAATCTGCTCGCCGATCTGCAACGCGAGCGCGGCGTGAGCTACGTGTTCATTTCGCACGATCTGCATGTGGTGCGCTATCTGTCGGATCGCATCGCGGTGCTTTACCTCGGCCGGCTGCTGGAGATCGGACCGGCGGCCGCGGTCTTCGGTGGGCCGCATCATCCTTATACGGAAGCGCTTCTGTCTTCAGTGCCGACGCTCGACGCCCACGACAGCCGCGCCCGCATCCGCCTGTCGGGCGATCTGCCGAGCGCCGCCACGCCGCCTTCCGGATGCGTGTTCCATACGCGCTGCCCGCGCAAGCTCGGTGCGATTTGCGAGCAGCAAGATCCGCCCTTCCTCGAAGCCGGCGGCGACGACTCTACTCAGTCGTCCGCGCATCGCATCCGCTGCCATATCCCCGTCGACGAACTGCGCGCGCTCCAGGCCGCGTCGCGCGACGGTACCGGCAAGGCCACCGGCCGTGGTTCGGAAGACACCCCGGAAGATGCCGCGCGCAACGAATAACGCGCAATAACGCGGCTTTCCAGCGGTGCGTTTCATCGCCGAAACGTTTTCATGCGTTTTTTCCTCGCCGGCATCACACACCCCTATTCGACACCTGTCACCGCAAGGCTTTGCGGGTAATGGCATGGATATCGCTAAGTAGTGTCCAGACACTCAGGACCAAAGAGATCGGGAAAACGTCTGAAGCGCCGCTTTTGGGAATCGCCATGGCAAGAAGCGATACGTGACGAAAAGCGTGCCCTGACGGTAACGGCTGAAACGCATAAAGGCGCTTGTCAGCCGCACCGGCTACGCAGCCGGGGAAGCAGTGATGATGCTTGACTTGCATCCGCAAGCCAGAGTCCGGGGGGACGATGCGGCCCGCGTTCAGACAGGCCAGTCGTCGAGGAGTCAGCGTGGGAATTGGCGGCAGCGAGGTGTCGGCATTCCCTCGGGAGAGACGTGATGAAAACCAGAAAATTCAATCAGTACTACTGCGGGGTTCTGCGAAGTGCGGCGATCGTGGCAGGTGTAGCTTTGCTCGTCACTCAGGTCGCGTATTCGGCGTCGACGGATCCGGTCCCCAGGTGGACGGCGTCCGCCAACGCGCCACTGCCTGCCAGCGGCGTGCATAGCGCGACCCAACTCGCGCAGGACGACGGCGCGGCAGCGGGCGCAGCGGGTGCGGCAACCACCGGCACGCCACCCGACGAACCAACGGCTGCAGATGATGCGGCCGTGGTGTTCAGTCCGCGCAATTGCATAAGCACCAGTGTTGGAGGGTGCTTGCGTTATGCCGGCAACGGTAGCAGCAGCGGTGCTGCGAGTGCCGGCAGCAGTAGCAGTGGCGCGAGCGGCAATAGTGCCGGAGGCGCCGGTGGCGCGGCAGGCTCGGGAGCGGCCGGCGGCGGAGGTAGAGGTAACGGCGGTGGTAGTAGCAGTGGTGGCGGAAGCAGTGGTGGCGGGAGCAGCGGCGGCGGGAGCAGCGGCGGCGGAAGCAGCGGTGGTGGCAGCAGCGGTGGTGGCAGCAGCGGCGGCGGAAGCAGCGGTGGCGGAAGCAGCGGCGGTGGCAGCAGCGGCGGTGGAAGCAGCGGCGGAGGCAGCAGCGGCGGAGGCAGCAGCGGCGGTGGAAGCAGTGGCGGCGGAAGCAGTGGCGGCGGAAGCAGTGGCGGCGGAAGCAGTGGCGGCGGAAGCAGCGGCGGCGGAAGCAGCGGCGGCGGAAGCAGCGGCGGTGGCAGCAGCGGCGGTGGCAGCAGTGGCGGCGGAAGCAGTGGCGGTGGCAGCAGCGGTGGTGGCAGCAGCGGCGGCGGCAGCAGCGGGAGCGGCGGCTGCGGTTGCGGTGGCGGCCACGGAGGCTTCGGTGGCGGGTTCGGCGGCGGCTTTGGCGGAGGCTTCGGCGGCGGCCACGGAGGCAAGGGTAGTGGCGGCAACGGCGGTAACGGTGGCAATGGCGGAGGAAACGGGCATTAGCAATGGCCTGATTCCCGGGTAGGGGGCCCCCGCGCCCTACCCGTCGCTAACGACGACCCTCCGTATCCCGCCCGCAGTCCCCCGGCAACGGCGGTGATGTCTCGATCCCCCGGTCGAGCGTCACCGCCCGAGGCCGGTTTGAATCGACGACACTCGCGGGCAAGCGGGCTCCCGCACGAACCATGGCGCACCTCCGGCAAGCTGACCAGCGTGCTCCTGCAGGCGTTTAAAGCCCAGCCAATCGATCGCGTCGCGCATGACCGGAACCAAACCGAAGCGATTGCCTCATATCAGATTCAACGTTCGATATGAGGGCACCACAACATGCAACGAAACGTCCCCCACGCGATGGCGCGCACGGCCGCCGGCCTGCTGATGATCACCGCTCTCGGCCTCGCATCGCTCGCTTATGCTCAAACCCCGGCTCAAACCCCTGCCCCATCAGCCGGGCCGCAACCACAAACTCTGTCGCAAGCCGCCCCGCCGGTCGACCCGAGCTTCTCCGCCTATTCACTCGCACAAACCTGCAAACGGAAAAACGACAACGTCGCGCAAGGCCAATGCGTCGGCGCGATCCGCGGCATCATCCACGGCTATCAATACGGGGTGCTGTTCCTCGGCCAGCGCGCGTCGCTGCCACCCAACGAAACGCAGCGGGTATCGCTGTGTTTGAACAATACGTCGGTGTCGTCGATCGTCGACGAATTCATCGCCGACGCCGCCCAGGTCAACGAAGATTCGCTCAGGCATACGCCCGCTGAAGTCGCTGTTCTGGGTTCCGTGCACCTGCATCACAGCTGCAATTAGTCGGCGTAGGGCCGCCGCAGCGAGCCACTGCGAGGCGCCGCGCGCGGCAACTTCGCGGCTGGCCGCGATTCGCTAAAGTCTGAAGCGGGGCGACCCCGGACCGCCGCGGCGCTTACAACATTTCGAGCGGCCGCTTGCTGCGTGGCGGTTTGAAATACGTGTCGATGGCGGCGAGTTCGTCAGCGTGGAGTTGCAGTTGAGAAGCCCGATGGTTGTCGCGCACATGCTCGACGCGGCCTGCTTTAGGAATGGCGAACACGCCGGGTTTTTGCAATACCCACGCCAGCGCCACCTGAAATATCGAAACACCGCGCGTGTCGGCAATGTCGTCGAGCGGCGAGCGCTTCGGCAGACGCGCGTGATCGACCGGGCTGTATGCCATAGCCGGCATGCTACGCGCGGCGAGCCACGGCAACAGGTCGAATTCGGCTCCGCGACGCGCGACGTTGTAGAGAATCTGATTGGTCGCGCATGCGTCGCCGCCCGGCGCGGCGACCAGTTCTTCCATGTCGTCGGTGTCGAAATTGCTGACGCCCCAGTGGCGAATCTTGCCCGCGCGGCGCAACGCTTCGAATCCTTCGACGGTTTCCGCGAGCGGCACCGAGCCGCGCCAGTGCAACAGATACAGATCGAGCCGATCCGTCTTCAAACGCTTCAGGCTCTGTTCGCAGGCCGCGATCACACCGCGCCGGCTGGCGTTATGCGGATACACCTTGCTGACGAGAAATACCTGGTCGCGCAGCCCCGCCAGCGCCTCACTCAGGAGCGATTCGGTCGCGCCGTCGCCATACATCTCCGCCGTATCGATCAGCGTCATGCCCAATTCGATGCCGCAGCGCAGCGCGGCGATTTCCGAAGCGCGGCGTGCCGGCTGTTCGCCCATCTCCCAGGTGCCCTGCCCCAGTTTCGGAATGCGCTCGCCGTCGGGCAGGCTTACGCTTGCGATATCGGTCGTCATGCTTTCTCCTCGATGTGGCTAAAGTGGCAGAAAATGGTCAGGCGGACGGAAGCCAACGCGCGGCAGCCGCCGCGGCGGCGCAGGCGGACGGTACGGACATCATAGGGACGAGTTTAGCGCTTGCCCGGGCATCGGATCGGGCCTCCGGCAAAAGCCCGCTATAACGGAGCGCGCCGATGTCATAGAATTGCCGCTTGCCCTTCTTGCGTGAGCCCCATGACCTCTGCCTCGGAAGACCGCTGGCGCGATCTGCGCCCGGACCCGGAAAACGACACGCCGCTGTATCTGCAACTCGCGCGCAAGCTCGGCACTGCGATTCACGAAAACCGTTGGAACGCGGGCGAGGCGCTGCCCTCCGAGCGCGTGCTGTCCGAAGCGCTCGGCGTGTCGCGGATCACGTCGCGCAAAGCCATCGCCCTGCTGGTCGAACAGGGATTGATCCGGCGCACCCAGGGTGCCGGCAGCTTCATCACGCCACGCTACGAAGATCCGCTGTCGCGTCTGTCGAGCTTCAGCGAAATGCTGCGGCGGCGCGGTTTTACACCGAGTTCGAAATGGCTGTCGCGGGAAATTTCGCCGGCCAATCGCGATGAAGTGATTCAACTGGGCTTGTCTCCGGCAGCAGCCGTGACGCGCCTGCGCCGCTTGCGCCTCGCCGACGGCATCGTGATGGCCGTGGAAAACTCCACGTTCCCGGCTGCGGTGATTCCCGATCCTCAGGCAATTGGCGAGTCGTTGTACTCGTACCTGGAAAGTCGCGGACTGACGATCGTGCGCGCGCTGCAGCATTTTCGCGCGGTGAACGCGAATGAAGAGATCGCGCAGCAAATGAGCATTGCGAATAACGAAGCGCTGTTGCTGATTACTCGCGTCGGGTACACGGCGGATCAGCGCGCGATCGAGCTGACCGATACCTACTGCCGCAACGATTACTATGATTTCGTGGCGGAGTTGAGGAAGTAGTTTTCCGCCCACGCGGCGATTTTTCGCGGCGCCTGCGGCCAGGCGCTGTGCGGGTAAATGCCAGTGCCGGGCCGCCAAGCCGTCTTCACATCCATTTCGCCTCGTGCGCCCCGATCCGGGACGGCGGCAACGCGAAACCGGCGGGCGTCTCATCCAGCCGCTCGGCCGGCATCACGCCGAGAACACGCCCAAACTCGGACTCAACGGTCGCAAGGCAATCCCGCACGTCGTCGATCGCAACATCGGGCGCTTTCCAGCCGTCCGGCAACAATCCAAACGACTGCAGCCACCGTCCGGTCTGCGCGAGCGACACCCGCACGTGCCAGCTTCCGCCTTCGGTGGCGCGCCGCGCCAATGCGGCCATCGCGCCGAAAGCGGCCAGATAGCCCGTCGCGTGATCCAGCGCCTGACAGGGCAAATGCTTCGGGTCGGTCCATCCCGCCGCGTCGCGCTCAGTCACGGCAATTCCACTCGCTGACTGCACCAGGCTATCGAAGCCACGCCGCCCGGCCCATGGTCCCGTATGCCCATAAGCGCAAACCGAAACATAGACGATCCCCGGCCGTATCCGCGCCAGTTCCTCGGGTCCAAACCCGTGCGCCGCCAGGGCGCCTGGCCGATACGCCTGCAAAAACACGTCGGCGCCGCCAGCGAGGCCACGCAAGGTTTCCCGCCCTGCGTCATCGCGCAGATCGACGACGGCCGAACGCTTGCCGCGTCCGTTGTCGATCACCAGCGGCGCAATGTTCGGCAAGTGCGGACCGTTGATCATCAACACGTCCGCGCCATGTTGCGCGAGCGCGCGTCCCGCCACCGGCCCGGCAATGATGCGCGACAGATCCAGCACCCGCACGTCCGCCAGCGGCCGCCGCGCACCGTCTCGGCGCGGCGGTTCGACGGGTGCGTCGCCAATGCGCTCGATCTCGAACAGCGGCAGCCTCGCAATCGCTTTTGCCTGATCGAGCGCGGCCCATTCGTCGGGTGAGCGAATCAAGGCGGCGCACAAGCCGGCGTCGGCGAGCGTCTGGTCGAGCGTCGCGCCATCCCAGCCGCGAATGGCCTCGGCCACTGCCGCGCGATCGTTCGCGCAACCGAGCACCTGCAATACCCCGGCAAGATGATGCGGAAAGTTGGTGTGCAGTTGAATCCAGCGGTCGTCACGCGTCGCATAGAAGCCCATCACCGGATCGCGCAAAGCAGGCGGCGGCCCGTCGTCGATGCGCAGATAGCGCTCGCTGCGAAACGAGGCCAGCGCGCGCCGCATCTCAACCGCAACGTGTTGCCGATGCCCCGTGCGCAAGCGCCAGTATTCAGCCGCGGCAAGACCCGCGGCGGCGATGGTCGCCGAGGCCAGCGTGCCGACCCGATAGACCGACGGCAGCTCCGGATCGGTACCGGCAAGCGACACGGATTTCAATGCAGTCGGGTCGCATCCCGCCGTCGTCCAGATATGTTTGAGCGCAAGGTCAGGCGTCATGGCGTTCATCTCATTCAGGTTGGAACAGAAAGAAAGTGAACCGAGTCTAGAATTCCGCCTTGCCGCAATCAATCTTGATTATGATAATCAATATATATTGATTTCTTCGGTTTCCACGCGTTTCCATGCCACTCGCCCCTACTCTGACCGCTGCCGACGCCGCCGCCGAACTCGGCATCAGCCTGCCTACCCTGTACGCGTATGTCAGCCGCGGCATGCTAAGTTCGTCGCCCGATGCGCAAGGCAAGCGCCGGCTCTACGATGCCGGCGAAGTGCGGCGGCTCGCGCGGCGCAAGGAAGACGGCAAGCGTGCCGGCAAGGTCGCGCAAAAGGTGCTGGACTGGGGCGTGCCGGTGCTCGAATCGTCTATCACGCTGGTGGCCGAGGGGCGCCTGCTCTATCGCGGACATGACGCGATGGAACTGGCACGCACGACGTCACTGGAAGAGGTCGCGGCGCTGTTGTGGGAATGCAGTGCGAGGCGTATCGCCGAGGCGCCGGCCGTGCCGTTCGCCACCGCTCAGTGGGCGGCGTGGCTCAAGCTCTGGAGCGACAGCACGCCACTCGACCGCGCGCTCGTGCTGCTGCCGGCCGCCGCAGCGCAAATGCCGCGGGTATGGGCGCTCGGCCGCGATGCGCAACTCGATACCGCGTGCTCGGTCATGCGTTTGCTGGCGGCGGCAATGGTCTCGGCGACGCCGTCGAACGAACCGCTGCACCGGCAATTGGCTTCGGCGTGGAACGTGCGCAACCGTCAGCAGGCCGGGCTGCTGCGCGCGGCGCTGGTGGCATGCGCCGATCATGAACTGAACGCGTCGACCTTCACGGTTCGCTGCATCACGTCGACGGGAACGCACCTGTTCGGCGCGGTGGCCGGCGGTCTGGCCGCGTTGGCCGGGCCGCGGCATGGTGGCGAGACAGTGAGGATTGCCGCGCTTTTCGACGAAGCGTCGCGCGCGCCGGATCTGCATCGCTATCTGGCGAACCGGCTTGCGCACCACGAACAGAGCATGCATCGGCCGGTGCTGTCGGGCTTCGGTCATCTGCTGTATCCGCAAGGCGATCCGCGCGCACGTCTGCTGCTCGGGATGCTTGCCGACTGCGCACCGGCCCGCTCGCCATTAGCCGAAGTAGAAAAGCTCGCGCGCGCGGTGCGCGACACGACCGGCGTAGAGCCGAACGTCGACTTTGCCCTGGCCGCGATCGAACGGGTACTTGGTCTGCCAGCCGGCGCCGCATTCACGCTGTTTGCGCTCGGCCGGGTGGTCGGCTGGATTGCCCATGCAATCGAACAGACGCGCGACGGCCGGTTGATCCGGCCACGCGCGCGCTATATCGGGGAGGTTGATGCAACCGCCTGAGCCGCGGCCTTGAGCGGACGCAACACGTAATCCGTGCTTGCCTCAGCCGCAGCAGTGCAGGCAGCCATGGCCCCGCGTTACGCCACACCCAGCCAACGCGGCAGCCAGTTCAAGCCCGGCAACCCGCGCAGCGACCGCATGGCGAGGTGTTCCGACCCGCTGGCCAACGCGAAGCGCGCACCGGCCCGCCCGGCGCTGACCCACGCCACCGCGCCGCGCGGCAACTCGATCGATTGCCCCGTTGCCAGCCAGTGATCGTGATGTTCACCTTCGACGGTCAGCCAGATCTCGCCCGAGATCGCCTTGAAGGTCGACGGACGCGCGACACGCCAGGCCGCCGCGGGCTCGTCATGTTCCATTTCGAAAATACGGACTTCACGCATCGCTTTTCTCCTTCGAAGAACTTTCCTGTTGTATGGATTATTGACGTGCGATCATCAGATACCCATGCACAGTTCCGAACACTTTCATCGGAACTGTTCAGTCGAAAAAACGGACAGTTAGGGTAAACACGCTTCAGAAGAGCGCGCGGCGGCCCCGCTATCCGTTGAAGGAAAGAACCATGAAACTCGAAATCCAACTCGATCGGGACAGCGGCGTGCCGCTCACCGAACAGATCGTCGCTGGCGTCACCGCCTGGATCCGCTCGCGCACGGTTCACCCGGGCGCCAAGCTGCCGTCGATCCGCCAGTTTGCCGCCGACTACGCCGTTAGCCGTTTCCCCGTGATCGAGGCTTACGACCGGCTGGTGTCGCTTGGCTACGTCGACTCGCGCCACGGCTCGGGCTTCTATGTCTCCGAGCGCCAGCCGGCCAGCACGCAGTGCCAGGGCACCTCGGACCCGCGCCGCGCCGAGGACGAATCGGGGCACCTTCTGCAGCAGTTCAATCATCCGGGTGAAACGCTCAAGCTCTGCAGCGGCTTCATCCCCGACGCGTGGCGCGACATGGATAGCCTCGCGCAGGCGATCCGCCACGTATCGCGCACCGACGCCGCAAGCATGGTCGACTACGCGACCCCGCTCGGCAATCTGACCTTGCGTGAACATCTGCAAAGCCGCATCGGCCAGTTGGGAATTCAGGCAGACGCCTCGCAGATTCTGATCACGAACGGCGCGAGCCAGGCGCTCGATCTGCTGATGCGCTACATGCTCAAAGCCGGTGACACGGTATTGGTCGAAGACCCTGGTTACTACAATCTTTACGGTCTGCTGAAGCTGCACGGCGTGAAGCTGATCGGCATTCCACGCACCCACAACGGCCCCGATCTCGACGTATTGCAGGCACAGTTGCAATTGCACCGGCCGAAGCTGATGTTCATCAACACGGTGTTCCACAATCCGACCGGCACCACGGTCGCGCCGCCGGTCGCGTTCCGGCTGCTGCAACTGGCGCGCGAACACGGCTTCAAGATCATCGAAGACGACATCTACGCCGACTTCCAGAGCGACGTCACCGACCGCCTCGCGACCCTCGACCAGCTCGAGCACGTGATCTACGTGGGCGGCCTGTCGAAGACGCTGTCGTCTTCGTTGCGCATCGGCTGTGTGGTGGCAAGCCACGCGATCATCAAGGATCTGGTCGACATCAAGATGCTGACGAGCATTGGCGGGTCGCGTTTTGCCGAAGCGGTGGCGGTGTCGCTGCTGGAGCGCGGCGCGTACCGCAAGTATCTGGAGCGTCTGCGCCGCCGTATGCGCGACGCGCTCGGATCGACCATCCAGACGCTCGAAGATGCCGGCTGGGAGTTGTTCGAAAAGCCCGTCGGCGGCAAATTCGTCTGGGCACGCGTACCGCACGTCGACAACTCCGAAAGGTTCGTGGCATGTGCCGCGCCGCTCGGTGTGACCGTGATTCCCGGCAGCTATTTCCGGCCGAATACCGCAGTCAGCCCGTGGATCAGAATTCACGCGGCGTTCGGCAACGAGCCGCGCGCGCAGGCATTTTTCCATGCTGCCGTGGCGTTGCCGGCTGTGGCACGAGCGGCTTGAGCCGTCATCGTAGCTGGTGCTTATTCGCTGCGCCGGGTCCCGCTTTTCCCTAGAATAGCGACTCCCCAGTCCGTCCCTGCGCGCCCTGCCGCCCTCCATGTCCACGCCGCCGACCCTGCCCGCCTCCTCTTCCGCCCCGGCCACGCCGGCACCTTCGGCCCGCTCGCTCACGGTGATGCTGTGGCTGGTCGCCACCGGCTTCTTCATGCAGACGCTCGATTCGACCATCGTCAATACCGCGCTCCCCGCGATGGCGACGAGCCTGGGCGAGTTGCCGTTGCGCATGCAATCGGTGGTGATCGCGTATTCGTTGACCATGGCGGTGATGATCCCGGTGTCCGGCTGGCTCGCCGACAAACTCGGCACGCGGCGCGTGTTTTTCAGCGCGATCCTCGTGTTCGCGGTCGGCTCGCTGCTGTGCGCGAACGCGCATACCCTGAATCAACTGGTGATCTACCGCATCGTGCAAGGCGTGGGTGGGGCGATGTTGCTGCCGGTTGGCCGGCTCGCGGTGCTGCGCACCTTCCCGGCGGAGCGCTACTTGCCGGCTTTGTCGTTCGTGGCGATCCCGGGGCTGATCGGGCCGCTGATCGGGCCGACGCTCGGCGGCTGGCTTGTGAAGATCGCTTCGTGGCACTGGATTTTTCTGATCAACGTGCCGGTGGGGATCGTGGGTTGCATCGCCACCTTCATCTTCATGCCGGATAGCCGCAACGAGCACACCGGCAAGTTCGATCTGAAAGGCTATCTGCTGCTGATCTTCGGCATGGTCGCGATTTCGTTCGCGCTCGACGGCCGCACCGAGTTTGGTATTCAGCACGCCACCGTGCTGGTGCTGCTGATCCTGAGCCTCGCCTGCTTCGTCGCCTATGGTTTGCACGCGGTGCGCGAACCTGAACCGATTTTCTCGCTCGACCTGTTCAAGATCCACACCTTCAGCGTCGGGCTGCTCGGCAATCTGTTCGCGCGGATCGGCAGCGGCGCGATGCCGTATCTGATCCCGCTGCTATTGCAGGTGAGTCTCGGTTATAGCGCCTTCGAGGCCGGCATGATGATGCTGCCGGTAGCGGCCGCGGGCATGGCGGCCAAGCGCCTCGTCACGACACTGATCGTCAGATACAGCTACCGGCGCGTGCTGATCGTCAACACGGTGCTGGTGGGCCTGACCATGGCGAGCTTCGCGCTGACCAGCGCCGGCCAGCCGCTGTGGCTGCGGCTCGTGCAACTGGCGTTCTTCGGCGGCGTCAATTCGATGCAGTTCACCGCCATGAACACGCTAACGCTCAAGGACCTCGGCACCGGCGGCGCGAGCAGCGGCAACAGCCTGTTCTCGCTGGTGCAAATGCTGTCGATGAGTCTCGGCGTGACAGTCGCCGGCGCCTTGCTCGCGACCTTCACCGGCCTCCTGCCGCGCGTGACGGCCGCCAACTCGCTGCCCGCGTTCCATGCGACGTTCCTGTGTGTCGGCATCATCACCGCGGGCTCGTCGTGGATCTTCGCGCAACTGTCGCCGGACATCCGCACGCCCGCGAAAAAGACCGATCCCTCAGAGCGGACCTGAGTTTTGCTGCGGGCGGCGGTGTTGCTGCGGTGGACTTACTGTCGTTGACTTACTGCCTTTGACTTGCTGCCGTTGACCGTTACCCGCCACCGACCCGCAACGGGGCGCGTATCGCACCACCGATGTGCGAAGCGTCGCTTTCACGGCCGCGCTGGCGCACAATCGGCGTACCGGCCGTGGTAACCGGGCGCGCGCAGCATGTTTCCGCGTGCGCATAGTTCTTGCTCGCCTATCCTGTAAACTCTCAATTTGCGCGTGCGGACTCGTGCCGAGCATGCAGGCGCGCCGCCACTTCCAGACACGACTGACATGATGAGCATGATCGAACTCGATCCTCCCGGTTTCCAGCCACCGCGCCCGATGGCCGGCGACGAAGGCTCCCGGCGCACCGTTCTGTACGGCGGCTACACCGTCTTCAGCGTGTTCCAGCCGGTTTTCTCGGTGTCGCACCGGCGCGCGATCGGTTATCACGCTTCATTGCGCGCGCACGACGAACATGCGCTGCAAGTGCCTTCGCACGAGGTTTTCACGCAGGCGGCACGGCGCGGCGACCTGCTGGAACTGGGACGGCTCGCCGAATCGCTGCATCTGGGCAATTTCAACGCATTCGACAGTCACGACGAATGGCTTTTCCTCAGCCTGCACCCGGCGGCGTTGATGGACACCAGTTACGGCGACGCGCTGCTCGCCGGCCTCAAGGCGCTGGGCTTGCCGCCGCAACGGGTGGTGCTGGAAGTATCCGAGCAGGCGGGTGGCGAAACCACGCGCTTCGCCGAGATCATCGACGCGTTGCGCAAATCCGGTTTCCTGATCGCGCTGGACGGCTTTGGCGCGAAGCATTCGAACATCGATCGCGTGTGGAATCTGCGCCCGGACATCGTCACGCTCGACCGCTGCATCCTCGCGCAGGCAAGCGAGCACTCGCATATCGAACGCGTGCTGCCGGGCCTCGTCTCGCTGCTGCACGAATCCGGTCAACTCGTACTGATGGGCGGCCTGAGCACCGAGCGCGATGCGCTGATTGCGCTCGAATGCAACGTCGATTTCGTACAGGGCGCGTTCTTCGCGGGCCCGAGCGTCGAGCCGGTGAAACCGCAAGCGGCGGCCGGTCTGATGGACTCGCTCTCCGCAGCGCTGCGCGAGCGGGTTGCCGCGCGCGAACGCGCACAGTCCACGCGGCTCGCGCCTTACGTCAAGGCACTGGAAACGGCGGCCGCCCAACTCGTGGCCGGCGAATCGGTTACCGAGGCGAGCGCGCCGTTGCTCGCGCTCGGTGAAACGGCACGCTGCTTCGTGCTCGACGGCTCCGGGCGGCAAATCGGCGACAACGTACTGCCGCCGGGCCGTACTTCGCAACGCGCGAAGCGCTTCCGGCCCTTGCTGCATTCGGAAGGCGCGAGTTGGGAACGCCGGCCGTATTTCATTCAGGCCATGCGCGTGCCCGATCAGGTGCACCTCACGCCGCCTTACCTGTCGATCAACGAAGCGCACCTGTGCGTGACGGCTTCGATCGCCGCGCATACGCCGCACGGCACCCAGGTGCTATGCGTCGATATCAACTGGGAAGTCGCTGCGCATCGTAATTGACACGGCAGCGTGGTGCTGGATTCGCGCGAGCAGCTTCGCGATGGCCGCGCGTCCCAGCACGCGATTGACTGCCTGCAACCGCGCCGCGCGGGTGACGGCGCGCAACGCGACGATTTTGACCGAGCCGTCCGCAAGAATCCGCGTGGACACGTCGATGACACCGACGACCTCGCCTGCGAAGAGCAGCGCAATACCCATTGCGCCTTCCACTGACACCGTCTCTGCATGGCTCGCCCGCTGCGCGAGCGCTATCACCGTATCCCCCCAGCCCACAGGGGCCCGTTCCTGCGTGCACACCGGCGCGTCGCTGACGACTTCCGGCGCGTCGCTAAAGAGTTGCAGCAAACCCACCCGATCCTGTGCCTCCAGCGCGGCGCGCAAGCGCTCGACGACCCGCGCGTGCGCGGCGGGATCGGGCCGTCCAAGCGGCTCGCCCTCACGCTGCAAACGCGCTTTGGCCCGGTGGACCATCTGACGGCAAGCGGCCGGCGTGCGCTCGAGGATTTTCGCAATCTCCGCGTAGTCGCAATCGAAAGCCTCGTGCAGCACGAATGCTGCCCGCTCGTCGGGCTTCAAACGCTCGAGCAGCAGCATCACACCGTACGACATCTGCGCCGCACGCAAGACCAGGTCCTCCGCCGATGGCGCCACCTCGTCAAGCCAGGGCTCCGGCAACCAGCCCGCAGGCCGCGACGCGCGTTCGCGCTGAACGTGGCGCAACCGATCGATGGCCGCGCGCGTGGTGATCGTGGTGAGCCAGGCGGCCGGTGCCCGCACCTCGCTCGTATCGGCGAGATGCCATTTGAGCCAGACGTCCTGCACCACGTCTTCCGCGTCGGCGCGGCTGCCGAGCATCCGGTACGCCAGCGCGACCAGGCGGGCGCGCGCCGCCTCGAAACGGGATGCCTTGTCGATTGCCTGTTCCGTCATGCGTACACCTCCAGATCTGCATCCTTTCCAGCTTGACGCCCGAGCCCTCGCCGATGTGACAGGCCGGCGAAAAAATATTCCCGTCACACGGCCGCCCTCCCCCTCGTCATACGGACAACAACCCGCGCAAACGGCGCGTGGCGGTTCGAATCGGTCAACGCACCGTGCCGCTTGCTGCTGCCGGCAACCTACTTACCGTCCCAAACGAGGTAAACATGCATTCCAGCTATCCTGCCATCACCGGCCTCGGCCTCGTGCCCACCGTGATCGAACAGTCCGGCCGCGGCGAGCGCGCCTATGACATTTATTCGCGTCTGCTACGCGAACGGATCGTCTTTCTGGTCGGCCCGGTGAATGAACAGTCGGCGAGTCTGATCGTCGCCCAATTGCTGTTCCTGGAATCCGAGAATCCCGACAAGGATATTTCCTTTTACATCAACTCGCCGGGCGGCTCAGTGTACGACGGCCTCGCCATCTACGACACGATGCAATTCATCAAGCCCGAAGTGTCGACCTTGTGCACCGGCTTTGCCGCCAGCATGGGAACGTTTTTGCTGACCGCCGGACAACGCGGCAAACGCTTCGCGCTGCCGAACGCGCGCATCATGATTCACCAGCCGTCCGGCGGCAGCCAGGGCACCGCCGCGGACGTCGAAATCCAGGCGAGAGAGGTGCTCTACCAACGCCAACGCCTCAACGCGATGATGGCCGAGTGCACCGGGCGCAGCATCGAAGATATCGTCCGCGACACCGACCGCGACAACTTCATGTCCGCCCACGACGCCAAAGCGTATGGCCTCGTCGACGAGGTGCTGGAAACACGCGCGCAACACAAAAGCTGATCGCCGGCGCCGGAATCGCTATCATGGTCGCGATTCGTCGAATTCGACGATCGCTTCAATGGAGATATTCATGGCGTCATCCAACGAAACCGTCAGCATGGCGCTATTTTGCGACTTCGAAAACGTGGCGCTCGGTGTGCGCGACGCGAAGTACGACAAGTTCGACATCAAGCTGGTGCTCGAACGTCTGTTGCTCAAGGGCAGCATTGTCGTGAAGAAAGCGTATTGCGACTGGGACCGCTACAAGAGCTTCAAAGGCGCTATGCACGAGGCCAATTTCGAGTTGATCGAGATTCCGCACTTGCGCCAGTCAGGCAAGAATTCAGCCGACATCCGGCTCGTAGTCGACGCGCTCGACCTCTGCTATACGAAATCGCATGTCAACACGTTCGTGATCATCAGCGGCGACTCGGACTTCTCGCCGCTGGTGTCGAAGCTGCGCGAGAACAACAAGCAGGTGATCGGCGTCGGCGTGCAGCAATCCACCTCCGATCTGCTGATCGCCAACTGCGACGAGTTCTTCTTTTACGACGACCTCGTGCGCGAAAGTCAGCGCACGGTCGCCAAACGGGAATCGTCGCGCCCACAGCAGGCCGCGCAGCAGACTGCCAAACGCGCGCCCGACGAAGAAAAGTCGCGCAACAAGGAAGACCTCGAAAAGCGCCGCACCAAGGCGGTCGAGATCGCGGTGCAAACGTTCGACGCGCTCGCGTCCGAACGTGGCGACAGCGGCAAGATCTGGGCCTCGGTGCTGAAGAACGCGATCAAGCGCCGCAAGCCGGATTTCAACGAGACGTACTACGGGTTCCGCGCGTTCGGCAATCTGCTGGAAGAGGCACAGGCGCGCGGACTGCTCGAGTTCGGCCGCGATGAGAAGTCGGGTGCGTACGTTTACCGGGGCACGGCTGCGAACGTGGTCGTTGAGAACGTGACCGAGCCGCCCGGAGCGGGTGAATCGGGTGAATCGGTGGAACAGGTCGTTGAGGCCCAATTCGCCGACACCGTAGTGGGCGAATCGGGCAACAAACACGAGTCGCGCCGCAGAACCCGTGGCAATCGCAAGGCGGGTCGTGGCCAGCAGGAAACGGCGCACGAAGAACGCGCGACGTTCGAGCGCGGCAGCCGCGCGCGAGGTCCCGCGGAAGAACAGGCAATGCACGCGCCTGCGCCGTTGGCCGACGATGCCGTTTTCGAGCGGCCAGAAGCCGCCTGGGCAGAACCGGAGGCCTTCGCAGCGGAACCCGTCGCGCCGGCCGTGGAAGAAGCGCAGGAAGCGAACGGCGCTCAACCGAAGCGCCGCAAGGAACGCGCACCGCGCAAGACGGCCGCGAAGAAAACGAAGAAGGCAAGCCCGCGAACGATCGACGAAGTGCCGGAAATCGCCGCGCCTGCCGAAGCACCGGCCGCGTCTGTCGCCGAAGAAAAACCGCCTGCCGCTGCCAAAAAGGCAGCGCGCAAAGCGGCTCCGCGCAGTCGCCGGCCACGCAAGACAGCGGCAACGAGCGACGCGGAATAAGCCCCTCGCATTGCGTGACATGGACTGGCACTCACGCAATGCGAGCGCCGCAACGCCGCCTACAGCAAACCGAACACCGCCACTCCGTTGGTCGCGCCGACATACACTTTGCCGCGCGCGATCATCGGCGTGATGAACTTGTTGCCCGCTCCCCATTGGTCGCGCGTGCCGGCCTGATTGCTGTTGTACAACTCGTTCGCGAGATTGCTTGCGTTGTACGCGTGCAAGGCGCCCGTCGTGCCGTTTTCCGCCGCCCAGACGATGCCGTTGCTGGTGCCGTTGGCCGACACGGCCGGTGTCGCGCCAGGATAGGCAAAGGTCGTAGCGCTCTTCGATGCGGCGGTGGTGGCGAGATACGCACCCGATACCGGCAACGCTTTCAGGTTGTCGTTCCAGCCGCCGTAGTACACCACGCCGGCGTAATAAGCCGGCGATCCCCAGATGCCGCCGGCAAGCGTGCCGGTCAACACCTGCCAGATGTTGTTCGCGGTCGGACTGAACTTGCCCATCGAGTCGCGATCGACGACATAGATCAGATTGTCCTTGCCCGCCGCCACCGCCAGATGCTTGACGACGCCGCTCGCGGTCGTCTGATCCGGTAACAGCATCACACCGCCCGAACCGAAATCGTTGTCGGCGTTTGCCTCGGCCACGACGTTATCCATCGCGAAGTAATCGGTGACCTGCAGATTGCCCGTCGATAGCTTCATCAGCGAGTTGCCGAAGTCACCGTCGACCGGAAAGCCCTGCGCGTTGAGCGTGGTGCCGAACGTGCCGTTGCCGTCCACGACGTAAACCGAGGTGCCGTCCGACGCCATCCCCGACCCGGCCATCCAGATCGATCCCTGACTGCCATTCGGCGTGATATTGAGGACGCTGGTCTGCCGCAGCGTGTCGGCGCTATAGGCCATCAGCCAGCCGGTATACGCACCCGCCATGCAATGCGAGGTCCAGCCCATATAGAGGTTGCCGCCAACCAGCGTGAGCGCCGCGCGCTCGGTATGCTGTGCCGGATTGAAAGTAATCACGCCGTTGACGCTGCCCGCGCCGTTGCCAGGGTAGGTCGCCGCGATCTCGGTCGGACCGCCCAGCATGTCGGCGCCAGTCGTCAGGTCGAGTGCATGCAGGCGGTGATGGTATGCACCGCTGCTGTCTTTGGTCATCGCCACGGCATAAAGGACGCCGTTCGGGCCGCGATTGCGGTCGATCACCGGTGTCGATGTAATGCCGATTTCCGGTGTGAAGTCCGGACAACTAAAGTCATCGCTGGGTGTTTCGCCGTTGCCCATCAGCGAAACTTTCCACAATTGCGCGAAGGTCGTAGCGTCATAGGCGTACACGCTGTCGTGTTCGGTCGCCACGTAGACCACGTCGTGGGGGGTGCCGCCGATCGACAGACTGGTGACGAAGAGCGGCTGCGCGTCAACCTTGCCGTCCGCGGGAAGAAACGCGATTTTGCCGAAGCTCGCCGAATTGACGTTCGCGAGCGTGAGGGTCGTCTCGGCAAGCATCTGGCCAGTGCGAGCGAGATCGTTGTGATGCATCAGCACGTCGGTCGCGTAGGCCGTCGTGCCCGAGGGCATGCCGCCTGAACCGGCTGAGCCGGTTGAGCCGGTCCCACTCGTGCTGCCGCCTGTTGTCGAGCCGCCGCCATTGGTGCCGCTGCCGGCGCCCGAACCCGAGAGCGTGCCCGACCCGCTTCCTGAGCCACCACCGCATGAAAGAAAGAAGACGACAACGAATGCAATCGCCAGCCACTCACACACCCGGGACACTACACTCGGACTGAACGTGCCGGTTCGCGGTCGCTGCATGGTCGCCTCGCTTGCACGATGCCCGGCCGACTCCCAATGTTCAGGCTACGTCGCGCGGCGAAGTCAGAAACGGCGTCTGTCGGCAGGGGCGGAGTGGCATTCGCGGGCTGCGCGGCACCGCCGGATAGCGGCGACCCAGCCCTCGATCCAAACCTACGCCGTTTGCCAGGCGCTGAGCCGCCATGGTGTCGTGTCTTTCCGCCAGACATGACAAAAGCTTTACAGCAACAAGCTTGCCTGGTACCCGGCGCAAACACTTCGCCCCGGTTAAGCGAGGCAGCCGACCTCAGTAGTAAGGATAAGGCGCGTATATCACCGGGGGCGGCGCGACATATCTCGGCGGCGGCGCGTAGTAGTACGGCTGCGGCGCGTAATAGGCCGGCTGCGGCGGCTGCGAGATCGTGTTGCCTTTCGAGGTCATGCACTGCGCGTAGGAGGCGTCGTAGCGGGCCTGCAAACCCGCGGCCGAATACTGGGCGCTATTCGCGCCGTTCGCGCCGCCGAGCAACAGCCCGCTGCCGGCGCCGATCGCCGCGCCCGCCCCGGCATTGCCCGCCGCCGCGCCGATCAGTGCGCCGACCGCCGCGCCGCCGAGCGTGCCGATCGCCGCGCTGTTCACGCTGTTCGTGGTTGCCGCCTGCGACGCGGTGCCGTTCGGATCCGTCGAGCGACTCGCGTAGTCGCGGCATGCATAGTCGTCCTGCTGGAACTGGCCGAGCGGCTCGCCGCTGCGCGGCAGGGCAACCACGCTCGGACCGCTCGGCGGCATCACCGCGCAACCACCGAGCGCAAGCGCGACGGCCGCGGCAGGTATGGCGATGCTTATCGACTTGGTACTGGAGATCATGTTGGTACGCTTCAAGGACGTTGGAATTTAAACGTTAGGCCAATCGCTACCGTCCTTGGTTACCAGATCGTTACAGAAAGTTTTTCGCTTACATTCGGACTTTGACCTGGACGTCGCCCCGGACGTCGACCCGAACTTCGGCCCGCGGCATGGCCTGCGCACTATGCCACCGTGCGGGAATGACGGCTCGCTCGCCGCTCCGGCGACGTCATATGAGGTAATGCTTGTAAGCGTGACGGCAACCTGATTTCACACCATCCGGCCTAAACTGGCCGACACCAGCGTGGCACCTGCGTCGCGCGATCGGACCGTCGAAGCATGCCGCCGCGAATCGCACGGCAACCCCGCCAAACATGCGCTCACCCATGGCTCGTGCCGCGTCAATCCATGCATTAGAGAAAGAGGATCACTCGATGAACCGGCTTGTTTTCGTAGTAGCGGCGGCTTGCGCCGGTTGCATATCGCCCGCCTTCGCGCAGTCGGACGCGCCGCTGACGAGCAGTGTGCTCGTCGCGCCGACCACGACATTTCCCAGTGCCTCGATCGCGCAGAATTTTCAGTACATGAATCACCCGCCGCCGCCGCCCGCGCCGGCAAGCACGGTTGCATCCACCGGCGGCGGCCGCGGTCACCGGCATCGGCAGATGTCGACGGATTCCGATTCGACCGGGGCCGCTTCCACGCAACCTTGATGGATGTCCGCACGCTCTGAATCCGAGTTGGACACGGATCCGCCGGGCTCACCGCAGTTACCAACTGTGACAAAGCTTGCACTCGGCGCCAGCCCGGCAGACTCCGACCTGACAGTTGTTTCCCGCCCCAATGCCGGGTAACCGCCGGAAAAACATCCGTAACCCATCAATCGAAGCCCTTCCCCGGCATCGTCATACCCTCCCCGCCTGTTGTCGCGCTGACGATCGCTGATGAACCCTTCGCGTCCCTTTATCGACCGCCCCGTCGCCAACAGCGTGGCGAGTCCGTTGGAACGGCAGTTGGGGACCATTGCCGACGTGACCGACATGACCTCGCAAAGCTCCGTCGGCGGCAACCGTTTGCGCCTGGGATTGGGCGCGGCGGGCGGACGTTCGCGCATCAGTGCGCAGCGGTAGCGCGCTCGCCTCTAACGGACGCTCTCCCGTGAACCTGCTCGCACCACGCCAGCCAGGCGCCGCGATAAACGGCCTCGACGTGGTGCGCAAAACGCGCGCCGTCCATCAACGGCGAAGCAGCGAGCCGCGCCCGCAGGTTTACCCGCATCTCGCCCAGCCGCGGCAGATCGCGCACCAACTGAACCGCGGTCTCGACAAACCGTGCGTCGCTATCCGCCGCGAGTTCGCGCAGACCCAGATTTTCCAGCTGGCTCAACCCCGCGCGACCCACCGACGTGCCGCCGACCCGAGTAACGACAGGAATGCCCATCCAGTACGAGTCAAGGCTCGTCGTATGGCCGTTGTACGGAAACGTGTCGAGCCCGACATCGATCTGGTGATACGTGCGCAGATAGTCCGCGCGTGGCCGGAACGGCGTAAAAGAAACCCGCTCCGCGCTTATCCCATGGCGTCCGAGCCGCTCGAGCAGACTCGCACGGGCCGCGCCATCCGGGGCCATCAGCAGGAGCCGGGCCTCCGTCACCTCGCGCATCACGCCGCCCCACAGTCTGAACGTCGCGTCGCTCAGCTTGCACGGGTTATTCAGGCAGCCGAAGGTCGGATAGCCGTTCGATAACGCGGGTAACGCGTTGACCTGCGGCGTATCGGTCAACGGGTCATAGCACCAGAACGAATCCGGCAGACGGATCGACTGTTCGCTGTACTGTGCATCCGTGCCGGCCGGGTCGAGCCATGAGTCGGTCAGCCGATAGTCGATTGCCTCGATGCCGGTAGTCCCCGGATAAGCCAGCCACGCAATCTGCACCGGCGCTGGTTTGCGCGCGAACAGCAGCGGACGGCCGTCCGCCATGTGCATGGTCAGGTCGACCAGAATGTCGATGCCGTCGTCCCGAATCACCCGTGCAAGCCGCTCGTCGTCGAGTTCGCGTACGTCGCGCCATACGTCGGCATGACGGGCCAGGCGCTGCGTCTGGTCGTCCGGCCGCGTGACGCTCGCATAACAGAACACCTCGAACTGAGCGTGGTCGTGATGCGACAGAAGCGGCAGCGTGAACAGCGTCTGGCAGTGTTCACGGAAATCCGGCGACACGTAGCCGATACGCAGGCGGCGCGACGCTGTCGCATCGTTCGAATGCGGTTCATGCGTGTCGCGATAAGGCGCCTCGTGCTGTGCGGACCATCGGCGGCATTCGTCCAGCAGCGGCTGGGGTTGCTCTGCCTGAAAGGTCAACGCATAAGCGAGGTTGCTGTGCGCAACGACGTTCGATGGATCGCACGCGAGCGCGCGGCGATAACAGTCGATGCCGTTGTCGAGGCGCCCCTGGTCCTTGAGCACGTTGCCCAGGTTGTTGTGCGTGACGGCGTAGTGCGGGTCGACGATAAGCGCCTCGTGCAAATGAGATTCCGCTTCGGCAAAGCGGCCAAGCGTGCGCATCAGCGTAGCGGCATTGTTGAGCGCGGCCACAAAACCGGGGCGCAGGCGAATCGCCGCGTCGAACGCCTGCGCCGCCTCCTCGCGCGCGCCCGACTCCTGGTAGACGATACCCAGATTGTTGTACGCATCGGCGTGAGCAGGCGCCTGCTCGATCGCGCGCCGATAGGCAAGCACCGCTTCGCGCCGCCGGCCTAGCGCATGCAGCGCGTTGCCCAGGTTGTATGCGGCTTCGGGGAACGCGGGGTCCAACGCGAACGCACGTGCCAGCAACACGGCACTCGACTCGAACTCGCCGCGCCGGTGCAGCGCGACACCCAGGTTCACGAGGCCGCACGGCGAATCGGGCGCCGCGCGCACCGCCGCTTCGAGCAGGGTCACGGCTTCGTCCAGACGGCCGGCCGCCTCGAGCAGCGTGCCGAGATTCGTCAGGGCGTTGGCATCGCCGGGTTGCGCTGTGATCGCGCGGCGGTATGCGGCTTCGGCCGCCTTCGCGCCGCCCTGCTGCCGGTAGCAGTTGCCCAGGTTGTTAAGCGCGTCGATGTGGTTCGGCTCGAGCGCCAGCAACGATTCGTAGGTCTCGATCGCGGCCGCATCTTCACCGGCCGATTGCAACGCCGCAGCGAGCGCGAACAGTGTGTCGGTGGAATTGGCGTCGAATGACAACGCTTGCAGATAGGCGTCGATCGCCTCGGCGAACCGCTGGGCCGCGGCAAAGACTTGTCCGCGAACGAAGTGATATCGCGCGTTGTCAGGCGCACGCGTCAGCGCCCTATCGAGCCAGGCGAGCGCGGCGTCGTACGCGCCACCTTGCATGTCGAGCACACCGAGACGGAGCATCACGTTCGCGTCGTCGGGCGCAATCGCGAGTGCGGCTTCGTACAGCGCGCGCGCATGGCCGAACTCACCCGCGAGATGATGTGCCGTCGCGCGTTCCAGAATCTGAGTGGTTTCCATCATGCCCCGCGGATGAACTGCTATTTCGTCGTCGATCTCACGTCGACCCGGACCTTTCGTCCGCATCACGTCGATGTGATGCCGTCGCGCGGGACAGCCCGCTGGCTGCGCGACGGGGGATAAACGTCAGCGAACGATAACGAGCCAGTTCTTACCGATGTTTACCGGTGCTCACCGTCAGAAACATGTTGCAATGCATTGACGCCGGGGCCGGCGCAACGGCGGAACGTCGTGGAAACCTCGGCGGCGCGGGGCTGTAAGCATGCATGGCAGGCGTGCCGGGCATACCCGGTACGGCGCTCGCTATGCTCAGAGGATGAGGGCGGAGAGGACGAGTCTTTCGATGGTGAGACCGGGAGCTTTCGACAAGACCGCATCCTCAATTCGGAATGCCGACGAAACTTTCCAGCCGAAAGAAATCTTCAGTAATTCGACAGTAACAATGGACGTAAATCGGTAAACATTCGACGTGCGAATACGACAGACAGCATGAAATGCGCGAATCCGCTCTATCGGATTCAATGTATTTACTTGGCCGGTGATTCGACCAGCAACTGGCCGCACCAACTTGCGAAGCGCCCAAAAAACAGAAAGCCCTCGCGAAGGAGGGCTTTCTGTTTTACTACTTTTTCAGACTTGATCGCAGCGATCAATCCGGATTTGCAACTTACCTGGAAATCCGAACTATCTCGTCACGCTGCAACCGGCAATCTCACGCGAAATTCTTCGACGCGAATTCCCAGTTGACGATGTTCCAGTACGCTTCAACGAACTTCGGACGCAGATTGCGGTAGTCGATGTAGTACGCGTGTTCCCACACGTCGATCGTCAGGAGCGCCTTCGCATCCGTGGTCAGCGGCGTAGCGGCGTTGCTCGTCGACACCAGGTCGAGCGAACCGTCGGCCTTCTTCACCAGCCATGCCCAGCCCGAGCCGAACGTGCCGACTGCGGTCTTGGCGAATTCTTCCTTGAACTTGTCGAACGAACCCCACTTGGCGTTGATCGCGTCAGCCAGTGCGCCGGTCGGCGCACCGCCGCCTTGCGGCGACAGGCTGTTCCAGAAGAACGTGTGGTTCCACACTTGAGCAGCGTTGTTGAAGATGCCGCCCGATGCCTTCTTGACGATCTCTTCGAGCGACAGGTTCTCGAACTCCGTGCCCTTGATCAGATTGTTCAGGTTAGTCACATAGGTCTGATGGTGCTTGCCGTAGTGATAGTCGAGCGTCTCTTCCGACATGTGCGGAACGAGTGCGTTTCTGGCAAACGGCAGCGGCGGGAGCGTATGTTCCATGGTGCTTTCCTTCAGTCTGTATCTGTTGTGGGGGAGTCTGCGGGATAACGCTATTGAGCACTCGATTGTAGGCGAGTTGGAATAACCCCGCAAACCAACGGACTTTATGTCCGGCATCGGCGAACTTGCCGCACACATAGCGTAATTCGTGCCTTCGCACGAGTTGTGCCCGCCGCATGCGGATGTCGAAAAGACGCCTCGGACGGCTGCCGGCGACCGGTCAGAAAGCGTCGGTCAGACGCGGCTGCACATCGGCGAGCGCAATGTCCGCGGCCCCTTCCGCGAGATGCACCGTCAGGCGCCGCCCCGGTTTCAGCGACGACGGAGCGCGCACCGCGCGACCGCTCTGTGCGTCGAGCACGGCGGCATAGCCGCGCTCCAGCGTGCGCTTCGGACTCAACACTTCGAGCCGCGCGGCCAGCGTGTCGATCCGCGCGGCCTGACGTTCATGCTGGCGTAACAATGCCGCGTCGAGACGTTGCGAAAGGCTGCCGAGTTTCGCCTGATGCGCGGCGAGATCGGGACGCCAGCGCTGCCAGCGCATCTGCAACAGAGAAAAGCGCGCTCGGGCGTCACGCACCGGACGCGCCCCCGCCGATGCCAGCCGCACGCTCAATTGCTGCAAATGGGTGCGCTGCCGCGCGAGCCGCTCGGCCGGCGATACGAGCCGCCGCGCGAGCCAGTCGAGTTGCTGGGCGCGCCGCTCCATCATGCGGCCAAAACCGCGGGCGAGCGTCGCATGCCGGTGATCGAGTTCGCGCAGCAACAGCACGCGCTGCGGGCTGACGAGTTCGGCGGCGCCGGTGGGCGTCGGCGCGCGCACGTCGGCGGCAAAGTCGGCGATCGTAAAATCGGTTTCGTGCCCCACGCCGCTCACCACCGGAATGGCGCTTTCGGCGATCGCGCGCGCCAGCACTTCTTCGTTGAACGCCCACAGGTCTTCAATCGAGCCGCCGCCGCGGCACACGATCAGCACATCGACTTCGCGCCGCGCGTTGGCCGCGTCGACCATGTCGGCCAGCTTGGCGCTCACGCCCACACCCTGCACCGGCGCCGGATAGACGATCACCGGAATATGCGGCGCGCGGCGCGACAAGGTGGTCAGGACGTCGCGCAGTGCCGCTGCCTGGAGCGATGTCACGATGCCTATCGCACGCGGATGCGCCGGCAACGCGCGTTTGCGCTCGGCGGCAAAGAGACCCTCGGCTTCGAGTTGCGCCTTCAGTTTGAGAAAGGCTTCGTAAAGACGCCCTTGCCCGGTGCGGCGCACCGCTTCCACATTGAGTTGCAGTTCGCCGCGCGGCTCATACATGGTCACCAGCGCGCGCACTTCGATGCGATCGCCTTCACGCGGCGTGAACTCGGCGTATTGCGCGCGGCCGCGGAACATCACGCAGCGCATCTGCGCCTGAGCGTCCTTGATCGAGAAATACCAATGGCCGCTCGCGGCACGGGTGAAGTTCGACACTTCTCCCGCCACCCAGACGAGCGGAAACGAGCGTTCGAGCATCGTGCCGATCGCCCGGTTGAGCGCTGAAACGGGGACGACGACTTCACCGCCGGGCGTAGCCGACGAAGCAAAAGGGCTTTCGGAATTCATGCGAGGAATATCTGTGACTGGCCGGACAGACGATAGACCGAGTGGCCAGCGGCGTCCAGCGCGGCGGCCAAATTGTTAAAAGTGTCCACATGCCGGGACCCATTAGACAAATACCGTCCAGATCGCCCGCCGGACCGCGCGAATTGGAAGCATGTCGTTGATTTATATGGCATTTACATCTCATTAAAGAGAACGATTGCCGATACGGAGCGCTCGGCGCGGCCTTTCCAGCCGATCGACAGGCAGGTTCTCCACAAAGTTATCCACAGGCTGTGGGCATCGTCCGGCGCCGCTGCCTGCCGCGCGGTGCGGGACGCGCGACTTGCCGGGCGGGACGCCCGCGCGCTAGAGTGGCGGGTTCGACAGCATGCCGAAAGCCCCGCGGCGCCCGCCATTGCGGCACACTGACGCCACGCCGCGCGAGCGCATCGGCTGCGGCCGCTGCTCGGTCCCGCTGCTTCATGCCGCCGCACTTTTTTGCTGCCCTTTTTGATTGTCCGGAGAACCGCGTTGATGCTTGCCCCGCGTATCGCACCTGGCACTGCCACGCCGCCCCGCCCCCTTCGGGCGCGCCGTGCATCGCCCGTCCTTGCGGCTCGCCAATGAGCGGCCTGAACGACCGTCTCGAGGCACGCCTTGCGCGCGAATGGCAGCAGCGCGGCCCGCTTGCGTGGGCGCTGACGCCCCTCGCGTGTGTGTTCGGCGCGATTGCCGCCGCGCGCCGCGCCGCCTTCTCGTTCGGCTGGCTGAAATCCGTGCGCATTGGCGTGCCGGTGGTGGTGGTCGGCAACGTGACCGTCGGCGGCACCGGCAAGACGCCGACCGTCATCGCGCTGGTCGAAGCCTTGCGCGCCGCCGGTTTCAAGCCCGGCGTGGTGTCGCGCGGCTATGGCGCACGCGTCAAAGAACCGACGCCGGTTCTCGCGACCTCGGCGGCAAACGTCGGCGGCGACGAACCGTTGCTGATCGCGCGCCGCACCGGCGCACCGGTGTGGGTCTGCCCGGATCGCGTCGCGGCCGCGCAGGCATTGTGCGCCGCGCATCGCGAAGTCGACGTGATTGTCAGCGACGACGGCTTGCAGCACTACCGCCTCGAGCGCGATGCCGAACTGGTGGTCTTCGATCACCGGCTGGGCGGCAATGGTTTTCTGCTGCCGGCCGGTCCGCTGCGCGAGCCGCTGTCGCGCCGCCGCGACGCGACGCTGGTCAACGATCCTTACGCGCGCACACTGCCTCCCTGGCCGAATACGTTCGCGCTGCAACTTGCGCCCGCCGACGCCTGGCATCTCGACAACCCCGGTCTGCGCCGCCCGCTCGCCCAATTCAGCGGCGAGCGCGTGTTGGCGGCGGCCGGCATCGGCGCGCCGGAACGTTTTTTCGCGACGCTGCGCGCGGCCGGTCTCACGCCGACCACCCGCGCTTTGCCGGATCACTACGCGTTCGAGCGCAATCCTTTTACGGACGTCGACGCGGACACCATCCTGATAACCGAAAAGGATGCGGTAAAATTAGGGTCCTGGCGCGACGCGCGCATCTGGGTTGTTCCTGTCGAAGCCGCGCTCGATCATCGCCTCATTGCATTAGTTGTGGAGAAAGTCCGTGGACGCTCGCCTGCTTGAAATTCTCGTCTGCCCAATCTGCAAGGGCCCGCTCAGCTACGACCGTTCTGCGCAGGAACTGATCTGCAACGCGGACAAGCTTGCCTATCCCATCCGCGACGGTATTCCCGTGATGCTGGTCGACGAAGCGCGCCAGACCGTCGAAGGCACACCGGTCGACCTGAATCCGGGCTCGGTCGCCTGAATCGGGGTTGCCCGGCGCTGGCAAGATGCGGGGTGGCGGGATTCGGCGCGCCCTCGCTCTCCGATCCGCCGCAATTCACCGTCGTATTTGCCCTCTTTCCCGTTGGCGCGCGCAATGCACGACTTGCGAGCGCTTTCTTCCGGTTTCATCGCCGCCCGTCCTTCCGATGACCAACGCTAACGTCACCACTCCTCCGTTTGTCGCCGTCGTACCGGCCCGGCTCGCCTCGTCGCGCCTGCCCAACAAACCGCTCGCCGACATTGGCGGCAAGCCGATGGTGGTGCGGGTCGCCGAACGTGCCCGCGAATCGGGCGCGCAACAGGTGCTGATCGCCTCCGACGCGCAAGCGGTGCTGGATGTGGCCCGTGAGCACGGCTTCGACGCCGTGCTGACACGCGCCGATCATCCGTCGGGCACCGACCGCCTCGCGGAAGTGGCGGCGCAGTTCGGCTGGAGCGACGACACGATCGTGGTGAACGTGCAAGGCGACGAGCCGTTGATCGATCCGGCGCTCGTGTGCGGCGTCGCGTCGCACCTCGCGTCGAGCCACGGATGCGCGATCGCCACCGCCGCGCATCCGATCACCGATGCGGCGGAAATCTTCAATCCGAACGTCGTCAAGGTCGTGCTCGACGCGCGCGGCGTCGCGCTGTATTTCTCGCGCGCGCCGATTCCATGGGCACGCGACGCGTATCAAGCGCATTGGCCCGATGTGGCGTCGATGCCTGCGCCGCCGACGCCCGCGGTGGTCTATCGCCATATCGGTCTGTACGCGTATCGCGCCCAGTTCCTGCGCACCTATCCGAGCCTCGCGATTTCGCCGATCGAGCAGGTCGAAGCGCTCGAACAACTGCGCGCGATGTGGCACGGCGAGCGAATCGCGGTGCTGGTCACGGAGAATGCGCCGCTGCCCGGCGTCGACACGCCCGCCGATCTCGCGCGGGTGCAGGCTTTATTCGGGGCGTGAGCGTAAAAACCCATGGCATAATCGAACGGTTATGCGCGCCTCCCGTTAAACGCGAGAGTCAGGGTTTGCCCCGGTCGCGCCGTTGCCGGCTTGCAGCGCCGTCGTTGTCGACGTGCAGCGCGAGACCCGAAACGGCAGCCGGCGCGGGGTCCCTCGACGATTCGCGGGATGGCTGCAGCGCTACCAAAGAATTCACATAGATCTGGAGATATCACATGCGTTTGATCCTTTTGGGTGCGCCCGGCGCGGGCAAGGGCACTCAGGCAAACTTCATCAAGGAAAAATTCGGCATTCCGCAAATTTCCACCGGTGACATGCTGCGTGCCGCCGTTAAGGCAGGCACGCCGCTCGGCATTGAGGCAAAGCGCTTCATGGACGCCGGCGAGCTGGTAACGGACGAGTTGATCATCAATCTGGTGAAGGAACGTCTGCAGCAGCCGGATTGTGCGAACGGCTATCTGTTCGACGGTTTTCCGCGCACCATTCCACAAGCCGAAGCGATGAAGCAGGCAGGCGTCGCGATCGATTACGTACTGGAAATCGACGTGCCGTTCGACGAGATCATCGTGCGGATGAGCGGCCGCCGCTCGCACGCCGCGTCGGGCCGTACGTACCACGTCAAGTTCAACCCGCCGAAGGTCGAAGGTGTGGACGATGTGACCGGCGAACCGCTGATCCAGCGCGACGACGACAAGGAAGAAACGGTCAAGAAGCGCCTCGACGTGTACGTTGCACAAACCAAGCCGCTGATCGAGTACTACAATAACTGGGCGCAGAACGGCGACCCGACTACCCCGTTGAAGGCGCCGCAATATCGCCGCATTTCGGGCCTCGGCACGGTCGAAGAAATTCGCAACCGCGCGTTCGACGCGTTGAAGTAAGCTCGCGTCTGTGCTTGCCTGCCGTATAAAAACCCGCCCATGCCGGCGGGTTTTTTTATTGCGTGCCGTATCGCACGGCACGCATCGCCATGCGCCGGCGGCGCCCACCCCGCCCGATATTAATTAGCCATCCATATCAGTTTGACGGTGCTGCGGGCTTCCCGCGAGTGCCCACGGCGGTCGGTGCCCGCTTCACTTTCCGCATTGCAGCATAGCCGTTACAATCGATCATCGAAAAAATATTCGATCAAGACATTACTGAACCGAAGCAAAGGAGAAGACATGGAGATTCGTGACAACGTATTCCTGATCACCGGCGGTGCATCGGGACTCGGCGCGGCCACCGCGCGCCTGCTCGTCGAGAACGGCGGCAAGGTGGTGCTGGCCGACCTGAATCAGGACGCGGGTGACGCACTCGCGAAAGAACTCGGCGGTGTATTCGTCAAATGCGACGTGAGCCGCGAAGACGACGCCACGCAAGCTGTCGAAGCCGCCACAAAACTCGGCACGCTGCGCGGCCTCGTCAATTGCGCGGGTGTTGCGCCCGCCATCAAGACGGTCGGCAAAGACGGCCCGCATCCGCTCGAATCGTTTTCCCGCACCATCTCCATCAATCTGATCGGCACCTTTAACATGATCCGGCTCGCCGCCGCGGCCATGTCGAAGAATGAACCGAATGCGAATGGCGAGCGTGGCGTGATCATCAATACGGCCTCGGTGGCGGCATTTGACGGCCAGATCGGCCAGGCCGCGTATGCGGCGTCCAAGGGCGGCGTGGTCGGCATGACGCTGCCGATCGCCCGCGATCTGTCGCGCAACGCGATTCGTGTGATGACGATCGCGCCGGGTATCTTCGAAACGCCCATGCTGCTCGGCATGCCGCAGGAGGTGCAGGACGCGCTCGGCGCAATGGTGCCGTTCCCGCCGCGGCTGGGCAAACCGGCGGAGTACGCAATGCTGGCCAAGCAGATCTTCGACAATCCGATGCTCAACGGCGAAGTGATTCGTCTGGACGGCGCGATCCGGATGCAGCCGAAGTAACAATGCACCCGGCGAGCCGCATTGCGCGGCCGTGCCAATGAAAAACGCCTGCCGGTGAATCAGCATGACTCACTGGCAGGCGTTCTGTTTTGTCCGGTTGAAACGTTCTCAGTCGCGGTCGTCGTACTGGGTGCGTTGGCGCAGTTCATGCAACTGCGATTCCACCACCGTCGCGTCCTCAGCATCCGGCCGGTCGCCGAGATAGCGCTCGAGATCCTCGAGCGCCGGGCGCAGGTAATCGAGCCGCGCATAAGCGAACCCGCGATCGCGCACTTCCTCGATGCTGTCCGGCAGCAGGATCACAAGACGCTGCTGCACCGCCAGCAGGCGCTGCCAGCGCTCCGTCTGAAGATAAGTCGACTTCAGATTACGCAGCATGCGAGCGATGATTTCGCGGCGCGTGGCCGGCTGCAGCAACATGCGCAACGCCCGGCTCACCGAGTCGCCCGCCGAAGCCACATAGGGCTCCAGCATATCCACCATCTGCGACTCGGACAGCGAATGCCCAGTAGTCGGGTCGAGCATCACGTCGCCGTCCGGCGTTGTCACGCGCAACAGGAAGTGACCCGGAAACGACACGCCGCGCGCCGGAATGCCGATCTGCTCGGCCATCTCCAGATACAGCACCGCCAGCGAAATCGGAATGCCGCGGCGGCGCTTCAGCACTGCGTTCAGATGACTGTTGTCGGGGTCGTAATAATCGTTGAGGTTGCTGGCGAAACCCAGCTCGCGAAAGAAGAACCGGTTCAGAATGCCGACCTTCTGTCTGATGTCGGCGTCGTCCGGTATGCGGCGCTGCAAACGCAAAACCAGCTCGTCGATCTCGGCCAGCGTGCCTTGCAAATCGAGATCGGGATAAGCGTCCTGCGCGAGCGAGAGCGCCGCCTCGGTCAGCGGCAGGCTGTCATCTTCGGCAACCAGCGTACTGAAATAGTCGAGAACTCGCGTCATCGTGATCACTTCACCCGCCTTTTGAAATACGCGTACTTGAAGCCCATCAGCCAAAGCATACCGAAATATAGCGCGGCGAACAGAACGAGGCACGCCCCCAGCAACACGATGCGATCGACCGGCCGGCTGTGCATGCCGATCCAGTCGAAGCTGATCGCGAACCAATGCATCGCGCCGGCCAGCACCAGGCAGGCGCCGAACAACTGCACGAAGAACTTCAACCAGCCTTTCGACGGTGTATAGATGCCGCGCTTGCGCAAACCGAGGAACAGGAACAGCGCGTTGACGCAAGCACCGAGCCCGACGCTCAGCGTGAGGCCCGCATGCGCGAAAATCGGCACGAACAGATAGTTGCTCATCTGTGTGGCGATCAGCACGCCGACGCCGATCTTCACGGGCGTCTTGATGTCCTGCTTGGCGTAAAAACCGGGCGCGAGGATCTTGATGAGAATCAGGCCGATGAGACCGATGCCGTACGCAGACAGCGCGCGACCGACCATCACCACGGCGTTGCCGTCGAACTTACCGTAGTGGAACAGCGTCGCGGTGAGCGGCTGAGCGAAGAAAAACAGCGCGATGGCGCTGGGCGCCGCCAGCAGGAAGGTGACACGCAGCCCCCAGTCGAGCAGCGACGAATATTCGTGCGAATCGGCATCCACGTGCGCCTTCGAGAGGCTCGGCAGCAGGATCGTGCCAAGCGCGACACCGAGCAGCGCGGTCGGAAACTCCATCAGCCGGTCGGCGTAATTGATCCAGGAAACAGCACCCGGGCCGATCCGCGACGCAATGTTGGTGTTGATGATCAGGCTGATCTGCGCGACCGATACGGCGAACATTGCCGGCACCATCTTCGACAGAACCCGCTTCACACCGCGATGCGCGAGCGCTTTAAGTGGATTCAGGCCGATGCGCGGCAGCATGTCGATCTTCTTCAGACCTGGCAGTTGCACGATGAACTGCAGCACGCCGCCGGCGATCACCGCCCACGCGAGCGCATAAACCGGCGTTTGCAGGCGCGGCGCGACGAACACCGCCGCGAAGATGAAAGCCACGTTCAGCAGGACCGGCGCGAACGCGGGCAGCGAAAAATTCTTGTACGTATTCAGCACGCCGGACGCCAGCGACGTCAGCGAGATGAAAATGATGTACGGGAACATGATGCGCGTCATCGTGACCGCGAGCGCATAGGCATGGCCCTCATGCGCGAGTCCCGACGCGACGATGAACACCACGCCCGAGGCCCCCACCACGCCGATCAGCGAGAGAATCGCGAGCGCCCAGGCCAGCACCGTCGAGGTGGCGTCGACCAGCGCCTTGGTGGCGTCGTGTCCTTGCTGGTTCTTGAACTCGGCGAGAATCGGCACGAAGGCCTGCGAGAACGCACCCTCGGCGGAAATGCGGCGCAGCAGGTTCGGGATGCGGAAGGCGACGTAAAACGCGTCAGTGTATTGACTGGCGCCGAACGCGCGGGCGATCAGCGTTTCGCGGGCCAGTCCGGTCACGCGCGACAGCAGCGTGAAGCCGCTGACCGTCAGCAGGGCTCGGAATAGATTCATGGGGCGCTTATTATACGGGTGCCGCAGGGGCGGACGACGAGCCAGAACGCGAATCGGACCGATTTGCGCCGCATACGTTCGTTCAGACGAGCGAATCGGGCCGTTTTATGGTTGTTTTTTTGTTGGCCGCCGTACCCGCGCCGCACCCCCTGCGTGCCGGGCCTGCCATCCGCTCGCCTGTTGCCGCACGGTCGTCGGCACACCCGCAGACGATCCCGCCCTAGTCAGGGCCGGCAGAATCCCGGATCTCGCGCGGCAACCGGCACGCCGCGCCCGACGATTCCCCGTTGCCACGTGCCTGATTTTGTTGCTATAATCGCCGGTTTCGAAGCTCGCTCAATTTTCGGACGGGGTTCAGGTCGGCATCAAACGGTCACCTTTATCCTCGAAATACTCCGAACACGGGCGCGCCTTCGCGTAGTCCGATCGATTTTTTTCGACACTTTTTGCGCTCTTGGGCAATCGCTTCCAAGAGTTCGATCTAAAAGCAGCACCTCACCCACTTGAAGGTCAGGTACTGGAAACAGGAACAGGATAAGGAACCGTCATGGCTAACTCCGCACAAGCACGTAAGCGCGCCCGCCAGGCCGCCAAGGCAAACTCGCACAACTCGGCACTGCGCTCGAAGTTCCGCACGGCTATCAAGGCTGTCCGCAAGGCAATCGAAGCCGGCGACAAGGCTAAGGCCGCTGAGATCTTCCAGGCATCGTCGAAGACCATCGACATCATCGCCGACAAGAAAATCGTCCACAAGAACAAGGCAGCTCGTAACAAGAGCCGTCTGGCTGCAGCCCTCAAAGGTCTGCAAGCGCCTGCAGCGCAGTAAATTCGGTCAGCCCGCTTCGGTGGGCTACCTCCTGTTTCCGCTGCAACGGAAAGGCTCGCTTCGGCGGGCTTTTTTGCTTGGGGCTTGCCTCGAGTTTGCCTACTAACGGCAGCGGATACGGACCTTCACCGGTTCGCGCCTCAGTTAGCGGCACATCGACTCCACAGCACCCATGCCACCCGCCCTGAAGTCATTGCTTCAGGCACAAAAAAACCCGCTGGCTGCGGGTTTTTGCTTTTTTGCCGATCCGGCAGAAGCTCCTGCTAGATCACATGCCTCTTCTCTTGCGGCGCCGGGTGCTGCTCGAGTTGCAACTCGCAAGCCTCCGTCACGACGAGATCGTTGTCTTTTGCGAAGTTCAAAACGAAATCAAAGGCCATCGGCTCGATATCGCGCAAACGCGAATCGAGAATCACGCACTTGAGGTCACCGATCATGGTGGGCCGCACGTACAGCGAGTATTGCAGGTAAGCGTTCGGCCCCTTGCCGCCCGGGCTGGGACCAAAGCATGCCATGACGCCTGCGAGCCGCTCCGACCAGTCGCTCGGCCGAAACTTTTTCCCGGTCGACGTGATGCCCTGAATGAAATATTCGGTTGGAGCTGCTTCGGCCATGTAGGAATACCTGTGTGACTGCCCAGCGGAATGACGGCAAAGCTGACTGCAAAGCGGCTTTGGGATGCCTGAACACGTGACCACGCCTGATTGGCGAGCTGCGCCGCCAGATACCGCGAAGGGCCGGACAGGCCGCCGCGGCGCTCATCATGACGGCGCACCGCGACGAAACTTTCCGGAGCGCGCGAGCCGTGTCCCGCAAGCTCGATATCAGCCTGCTGGGCTTAGGGATAACCGGTAGATTATAGCGCAGCGGACCTTTTTCCGCAGCGCACACAAGCCTCGTTTGAGGGTTGCAAACGGCTTTCAGCCGGCTTGCCGGACGTTTTAGCCGACTCGTCAAACGAGGCGAAATCCTTTATGCTGCATTGAGTTACCACAAACGACGGCGGCGCCGTCCGGCAATCCTGCCGGGTGAGACCGCCGTATTTGTTTCATGACCGCCAAGAAAATTCGCCACTACCTGCAGTTCAAGGATTTCTCGCTGGACGACTACGAGTACGTACTGGAACGCGCGCGCATTCTCAAACGCAAGTTCAAGAACTACGAGACGTACCATCCGCTGCACGACCGCACGCTGGCGATGATCTTCGAGAAAAATTCGACGCGCACGCGCCTGTCGTTCGAAGCCGGCATCTTCCAGCTAGGCGGCCACGCCGTCTTCATGAGTACGCGCGACACGCAGCTCGGCCGCGGCGAACCGATTGAAGACGCGGCGCAGGTGATCTCGCGCATGGTCGACATCATCATGATCCGCACGTTCGGCCAGGACATTCTTCAGCGCTTCGCCGAGAATTCCCGCGTGCCGGTGATCAATGGGCTGACCAACGAATATCACCCGTGCCAGGTGCTGGCGGACATCTTCACGTATTTCGAGCATCGCGGTCCGATTCGCGGCAAGACGGTCGCATGGGTCGGCGACGCCAACAACATGCTGTACACGTGGATCGAAGCCGCGCAGATTCTCGGTTTCAAGCTGCGCCTGTCCACGCCGCCGGGCTACAAACTCGACCACGCAATGGTCGCGCCGGAAAGCGCCCCGTTCTATCAGGAATTCGACGATCCGAACGAGGCTTGCACCGGTGCCGATCTGGTCACCACCGACGTGTGGACCAGCATGGGCTTCGAGGCCGAAAACGAAGCCCGCAAGAAAGCCTTCGCGGACTGGTGCGTAGACGCCGACATGATGGCGCGCGCCAATTCCGACGCATTGTTCATGCACTGCCTGCCCGCCCATCGCGGCGAGGAAGTCAGCGCGGAAGTGATCGACGGCCCGCAAAGCGTCGTGTGGGACGAAGCGGAAAATCGTCTGCACGTGCAAAAGGCGTTGATGGAATATCTGCTGCTCGGCAAGCTCAATCACTGAGCGAGCCGCTACGCAGCACCTGCGTGAAGCGCGACGGGGCCTTGAATACGAGGCAAGGCATCCACGTTTAGCGCCACGCATCAGGCCGGTGTCCGCGGGCTGTTCACGGGTTGTTCACGCTCCCAAGTGGACCCGGCTTACCCGCCGCCCTGCCCCAAAAACACGGGCAAGCGGCGGTTTAGTGTCAAAATAGTGGTTTTCCGCGCTCCGGAACCGCCGGTGCGCCTTGTTTTCCAGCTTTCTCCAGCTACGAGTTCACCATGAGCGATATCAAGAAAGTCGTGCTCGCCTATTCGGGCGGCCTCGACACCTCCGTCATCCTGAAGTGGTTGCAGGACAACTACGACGCCGAAGTCGTCACGTTTACGGCCGACATCGGCCAGGGCGAAGAGCTGGAACCGGCGCGCAAAAAGGCCCTGCAACTCGGCATCAAGCCGGACAACATCTTCATTGAAGACCTGCGTGAAGAGTTCGTGCGCGACTACGTGTTCCCGATGTTCCGCGCCAACACGATCTATGAAGGCGAATACCTGCTGGGCACGTCGATCGCGCGTCCGCTGATCGCCAAGCGTCAGATCGAAATCGCCCGCGCCACCGGCGCGCAAGCGGTCTCGCACGGCGCAACCGGCAAGGGCAACGACCAGGTTCGCTTCGAACTCGGCTACTACGCGCTGGAACCGGGCATCAAGGTGATCGCGCCGTGGCGTGAATGGGATCTGCTGTCGCGCGAAAAGCTGCTCGCGTACGCCGAAAAGGCCGGCATTCCGATCGAAATGAAGCACAAGCAAGGCGGCGCGCCGTATTCGATGGACGCGAACCTGCTGCACATCTCGTTCGAAGGCCGTCACCTGGAAGACCCAAAGGCCGAGGCCGAAGCCGATATGTGGCGTTGGACGGTGTCGCCGGAACAGGCGCCGGATCAGGCTGAGTATCTCGACATCGAGTATGAGCACGGCGACCCGGTCGCGATCAACGGCAAGCGTTTGTCGCCGGCCGAGATGCTGACCGAGCTTAACCGCCTGGGCGGCAAGCACGGCATCGGCCGTCTGGATCTGGTCGAAAACCGTTACGTCGGCATGAAGTCGCGCGGCTGCTATGAAACGCCGGGCGGCACGATCATGCTGAAGGCGCACCGCGGTATCGAGTCGATCACGCTCGACCGTGAAGTCGCTCACCTGAAAGACGATCTGATGGCCCGTTACGCGTCGCTGATTTATAACGGCTACTGGTGGAGCCCGGAGCGCCGCGCCATCCAGGTGCTGATCGACCATACGCAAGAGAAGGTCAACGGCTGGGTGCGTGTAAAGCTGTACAAGGGCAGCGTCTCGGTTGTCGCGCGCGATTCGAAAGAAACGCTGTTCGACAAGACGATCGCCACGTTCGACGACGACGGCGGCGCTTACAACCAGGCCGATGCTGGCGGCTTCATCAAGCTGAACGCGCTGCGTATGCGGATTGCTGAAAACGCACGTCGTCAACGCGGCTGAGCACGGGTTTCAGTGCAGGCTAACTTCGCGTGAGCGAAGTTAAGCGCCGCAAGGCGTGACCGGCACTGAATCACAGACGCAAAAAAAGGCGCCGGGAGTTTTCTCCCGGCGCCTTTTTTCCTTGCCGCAAGCCACTTACGCCATCACAAACAAACCGGTTCCGCCTCCAGCTCCACCCCAAACCGTGCCAGCACGTCCCGCTGCACCGCCTTTGCAAGCGCCAATACCTCCGCCCCGCTTGCGCCGCCGAGATTCACCAGCACCAGCGCCTGCCGCTGATGCACCGCCGCCGCGCCCATCGCACGGCCTTTCCAGCCACATCGATCGATCAACCAGCCAGCGGCGAGCTTCACCCGGCCGTCCGGTTGAAGGTAAGACACGACCTCTGGCTCCTTGAGCTTCAGCGCCTCGAACTGCGCCGCTTCCACGACCGGATTCTTGAAGAAACTCCCCGCGTTACCAAGCTGAAGCGGGTCGGGCAGCTTGGCGCGCCGCACCGCGACCACCGCGTCGAAAATCGCCTGCGCACTCGGCGCGGCCGCGGCATGGCCGCCCGCAGCCAGTTCGCGCGCGATATCCGCATAGCCGGCGCGCGGCTGCCAAACTTTCGGCAAACGGAACGTGACCGAAGTAATCACAAAACGGTCGCGCCCTTCCCGCTTGAAAAAACTGTCACGGTAGCCGAATCGGCAAGCGGCGGCATCGAGTTCGACCACGGCGCCCGTTTCCAGCTCAACCGCTCGCAGCGACGCAAACCGCTCGCACATTTCCAGCCCGTACGCGCCGATGTTCTGAATCGGCGCTGCGCCCACCGTGCCGGGAATCAGCGCGAGGTTCTCCAATCCAGGCAGCCCTTGCGACAAAGTCCATGCGACAAACTCGTGCCACGGCTCGCCGGCGGCCGCCTCGACGTACCAGGCGTCATCGTCCTCACGCACGACGCGGCGGCCTCGCAGCGCCACTAGCAGCACCAGTCCGGCGAAGTCGTCCGTCAGCACGACGTTGCTGCCGCCGCCCAGCACCAGCCGCGGCAAGCCGGTGGCGCGCGGATCGCGCACGGCAGCCATCAGTTGCGCTTCGTGCTCGATCCGGCACGCGAAGTGCGCGCGAACATCGAAACCGAAGGTGTTATGCGCCTTCAGCGGATAGCCGGCAACGAACGCGGCAGAGTCGGATAGAGACATCGGAATAGAAAGAATGGGACGGCGAACGAAACGGCATCTGGCCCCTGCCGCGCGACAATGCGCGGCGGCCTTAGGCAAAAGGGAGTGGCATCGGTAAAATGACACCAGGTTCGTGATTATAGCGAGTGCCCCGTGAGCAGCCGACCGGTTGCGCCACGCACCGCAGCACCATTGGGAGAAAACAATGCCATCGTTTGACGTCGTCTGCGAAGCGGACATGATCGAAGTCAAGAACGCGATCGAGCAGTCCAACAAGGAAATTTCAACCCGCTTCGACTTCAAAGGGTCGGACGCGCGTGTCGAGCAGAAGGAAAGTGAAATCACGGCCTACGCCGACGACGATTTCAAGCTCGGCCAGGTCAAGGACGTCCTGCTGTCGAAAATGGCCAAGCGCAATGTGGACGTGCGCTTTCTCGACTACGGCAAGATCGAGAAGATCGGCGGCGACAAGGTCAAGCAGGTCATCAAGATCAAGAAAGGCGTCTCCGGCGATCTGTCGAAGAAAATCGTGCGCCTCGTGAAGGACAGCAAGATCAAGGTCCAGGCGAGCATTCAGGGCGATGCGGTGCGCATCACAGGCGGCAAGCGCGACGACTTGCAAAGCGTGATCGCAATGCTGCGCAAGGACGTGACTGACACGCCGCTCGACTTCAACAACTTCCGTGACTGACACGCGTGACGCTTAAAACCAGGCATGTGTGGACGCCTGGTAGCGGACGTGCGTTGAGGCCCCGTTGAGGCCCGCCAATGGGTCCACGCTCAAGACTCGTTACCGCCGGCCGCGCTCCCCGCTGCGTCGGTTTTCTTCTTGTCGCCGATGCGGCTTTCCTGGCCGCGCATCAGCTTGGCGATATTGCCGCGGTGACGCCATACCAGCAGCGAACTCATCACGACAATCGCCAGCGCGATGATATGCGGCCCGAACAGAAAACCGTCGAAGAGCGGCGCGAATACGGCCGCGGCCAAAGCCGCCAGCGACGAATAGCGCGTGAAGAATGCCACGATCAGCCACGTCAGCAACGTAGCAATGCCGAGGATCGGATTGATCGCGAGCAGCACACCCGCGGCGGTCGCCACACCCTTGCCGCCCTTGAAGCGGAAGAAAACCGGATACAGATGACCGAGAAACACGGCGATGCTCGCTATCGCCACCGACGTATCGTCGAGCCCGTAGCGCGCGCCGAAGTGCACCACGAACCACACCGGCAACCAGCCTTTGAAGGCGTCGCCGATCAGCGTGAGAATCGCGGCCTTCTTGCTGCCGCTGCGTAGCACGTTAGTGGCGCCCGGATTGCCCGAACCATACGAGCGCGGGTCGTCCAGCCCCATTGCAGCGCTCACGATCACGGCAAACGACACCGAGCCGATCAGGTAGGCAACGACAGCAACGATCAGGTTTTGCATCTGGGGACTCTTATAAGGATCGGCGGTCTGAAACTCGATACTTCAACCGCAACAGGGAACAAGGCGGCGCACATTCTACCGAACCCGCCTGCCCGGCCAACATTCAGGCAAACGTCAATCGACGCTCGCGCACTGAACCGGCTGCGCCGCCAGCAAACCGGTCAAGATCCCGGGCTCGATGCTGACCAGAAAACCTCGCCGGCCGCCGTTCAGCCAGATTTTGTCCAACTCGAGAATACTGGACTCCACGTACACCGGCATCTGCTTGCGCGTGCCGAACGGCGACGTGCCGCCGATCAGATAACCCGAATGGCGGTTCGCCACCTCGGGCTTGCACGGCTCGACGCGTTTCACGCCAATCTGCCGCGCCAGATTCTTGGTGCTGACGGTGCGGTCGCCGTGCATCAGCACGATCAGCGGCTTGGCGTGCTCGTCTTCCATCACCAAAGTCTTCACGACATGATGTTCGTCCACACCGAGCTGGCGCGCCGACTCTTCAGTGCCGCCATGCTCGACATAATCATAAGGATGCTCGCCGAAAGTGACGCCATGGCGGCGCAGAAACTGCGTCGCGGGCGTTTCGGAGACGTGTCTGGATTTGCTCATCGGCGCATTGTAATAGCGAGTTTGCACAACGGCTATTTGCCGAACGGCCAATTGTGCGGGCCCGGCGATTGTGGCACGATCGTTCGCAAATGTTCCGGCGCACCGCATGCCGGGTACCGGATTGCTTCCTGGAGACAGCGTTGAACCTCGATTCCTCCACCCGTTCCACTATCGACATCCCCGCGTTACTGGCCGGCCTGCCCACGCGTATCGCCGAAATCCCGGTGCTTGCGGCCGCGCGGGATCCGCAGCACGTCGCCTTGATCGAGGACGCGCGCCGCTTGACCAATGCACAGCTTCTGGAGGCCGTCGACGCCGCCGCCGCGCTGCTGCGCGAATGGGGGGTGCGTGGCGGCGATCGGGTGATGATCGTGGCCGAGAACAGCATCGCGCAGATCGTGCTGCTGTTCGCGACCGCGAAACTCGACGCGTGGGCGCTGGTGTCGAACGCGCGCCTGTCGGCTGCGGAACTCGACGCGATCCGTGCGCATGCGCAGCCTCGCGTGGTCGCCTACGCGGTCGAAAGCTCCGTGGATGCCCAACAGCATGCCGAGCGGCATCAAGCCGTCAAGGCGCCTGCCATCACGCCGGATATCGGCGGCTGGTCGTACGCGATCGACGCCAACGCGCAAGCCGAGCCGGTCGAAGCCGCCAGTCACCGCCAATGCGCCGCGCTGATCTACACCACGGGAACCACCGGCGCGCCGAAGGGCGTGATGCTGTCGCATCGCAATCTGCTCTTCATCGCGGCCGTGTCGAGCCGCTTGCGCAAAGTCGGGCCGGACGATGTGGTGTACGCCGTCCTGCCGATCTCGCATGTGTACGGTTTCGCCTCGGTTTGCCTTGGCAGCCTGCACGCCGGCGCAACCTTGCGGCTCGCCCCGCGTTTCGCGCCAGAAGCGGTGCGGCGCGCGCTCGCCGAAGAACGCGTCTCGATCTTCCAGGGCGTTCCGGCCATGCACGCCAAACTGCTCGAACATCTGCACACGCACGGCCACGCCTGGTCCGCGCCACGTCTGCGCTTCGCCTATTCGGGCGGCTCGCCGCTCGATGCTGCACTAAAGGCGCACGTCGAAACCGTCTACGGCCTTACGCTGCACAACGGCTACGGTATGACCGAAAGCAGCCCGACCGTCTCGCACACCATGCTCGACGCACCGCGCAGCGATTGCTCGGTCGGCGAAGTCATTCCCGGCGTCGACGTGCGGTTCGTCGGACCCGATGGCGTGGATGCTGCGGCGGGCGAAATCGGCGAACTATGGGTTCGCGGTCCGAACGTGATGCTCGGCTATTACCGGAACCCTGAGCAGACCCGCACTGCCGTCACCGAAGACGGTTGGCTCAAAACCGGCGACCTCGCCCGCCAGGACGCGGACGGTGCATTGCATATCGTCGGGCGCAGCAAGGAGCTGATCATCCGCTCGGGCTTCAACGTGTATCCGTCGGAAGTCGAGCATGTGTTGAACGCGCATCCGCAGGTAGTGCAATCGGCCGTGATCGGGCGCGCGGTAGAGGGCAACGAAGAAGTGGTCGCGTTCGTCGAATTGATCGCGGGAGCAACGGTGTCGCCAGCGGAACTGATCGCGTGGTGCGGCGAGCGTCTCGCGCCCTACAAGCGTCCTGCTGAAGTGAAGGTGCTCGCCGCGCTGCCGGCGGCGTCGACGGGCAAGATTCTCAAGCACCGGTTGCGCGAGTTCATCTAACGGCGCGGGCAAACGCGAGTAGCACGCCTTGTGTGAATCATCCGCGCGGATGATGCTGCGCATGCAACGACTTCAGCCGTTCGCGGGCCACGTGCGTATAGATCTGCGTGGTCGAGATATCCGTATGGCCGAGCAGCAGTTGCACGACGCGCAGGTCGGCGCCATGGTTCAGCAGGTGCGTCGCGAACGCGTGCCGCAGCGTATGCGGCGAGAGCGGCGCGTGCACATCGGCCGCTGCCGCGTGACGCTTGATGATGTTCCAGAACTGCTGACGGGTCATGCCCTCCGCGCGGCTCGTGACGAACAGCGCATCCGTCGCGCGCGCGCCCAGCAAAGCAGGCCGCGCTTCGCGCAGATAGCGTTCGATCCAGCCGTGAGCCTCTTCGCCGAATGGAATCAGGCGCTCTTTCGAACCCTTGCCCATCACACGCACGACGCCTTCGTTCAGGCCCACTTCCACGGTCTTCAACGTGACGAGTTCGGTGACACGCAAACCGCTCGCGTACATCAACTCCAGCATGGTGCGGTCGCGCAGGCCCAAGGGCGTGTCGATATCCGGCGCACCGAGCAGCGCCTCAACCTGGGCTTCAGTGAGCGTCGACGGAAAACGCGGCGGCTGCTTGGCCGAACGGATGCGTACCGTCGGATCGACCTTTGCGCGATGTTCGCGCACCGCCCAACCGTAGTAGCGGCGAAACACCGAGAGGCGCCGGTTCGCCGAGGTCGATTTGTCTTTCTGGCGCGCCGCGCTGTAGGCGTTGAGATCGGCCTCACTGGCGGTATCGAGCGACGCGTTGCGGGTTTGTGCGAGCCATTCGCAGAACAACCGCAGATCGCGCCGGTACGCGTCGAGCGTGTTGCGCGACAAGCCGTGTTCGAGCCACAGCGCGTCGCAGAATGCATCGATCGAGGCCGAGCTCGCGACAAACAAAGGCGACGCGACGAGCGCGTCTTCAGTCACGGTGTCGCTCATGCGTAGGGAATGCCTTCATGCGCCAGAAGCCAACGCTTGACGTTGCGAAAGAAGCCGTCTCCACCCGTATGCGCGAATCCGCCGATGCCGCTCGAACTCACCACCCGATGACACGGAACCACAATCGGGAAATAGTTGGAGCCGCACGCCTGGCCGACCGCGCGCGGGACGCTGCCGACCTGCCGTGCCAGTTGTCCATAGGTCAGCACGACACCGGGCGGGATGTCGCTGATCGCTTGCCATACGCGGCGCTGGAACGCGGTGCCGACCTGCGCCAGTGGCAATTCGAACTTCGCCGACGCACGCTCGAAATAACGCTCGATCTGCCCGGCTGCCTGTCTGGCCAATAGCGTGTCCGGTGCAACGCTCTGCACCGACTCCGGCAAATAGACGATCTCGCGCACGGCCTCGCCTTCGAGACGAATGCCGACCTTGCCGAACGGTGCATCGATCACTGCGTTGAACATGGTGCTTGCCTCATGACTGAACCGGTGCCTTTTAAACTTCGCGGTAGCGTACCTGCATGGCGTGCAGGCATGCACCCGCCACCGGATTGCCGCTACTTTACGCCGCTTCCAACGCCCATTCCACATGCTCTCGCACAACGGCAGAGGGGTCTCCGACGCGCAATTCAAGCGCGTGCACAATCGCCGCGCGCGCATCCGCGCCCAGATGCTCCGAAGGGGCCCGCAGCGCATTGCCCATCCCCACCGCCAGATTGCGCAACCAGCTCTCATAGCCGATACGGCGAATCGCACTCCCCTGCATGCGCGTATCGAAGTCCTCCGCGCTCCATGCAAACAGCTCGACCAGCGTCGCGCGATCGAGCCCGTGCCGCACATCGAAATCGGCGACCGGTGCGGCCTGCGCAAACTTGTTCCACGGACAGACGAGCTGGCAATCGTCGCAGCCATACACACGATTACCGATCAGCGGCCGCATTTCCAGGGGAATATTGCCCTTCAATTCGATCGTCAGATAGGAAATGCAGAGGCGCGCATCGACCTTGTACGGCGCAACAATCGCACCCGTCGGGCAGGCGTCGATGCAGCGCGTGCAACTGCCGCAATGCGCGCCCGGCGTTTCAGGCGCATCGTCGGGCGAGGTCTCGGCATCGGCAGGCAAGGGCACATCGACGTAGATCTCGCCGAGAAAAAACAGCGACCCCGCATCGCGTTGCAGCAGCAGCGTGTGCTTACCGCGCCAGCCGATGCCGGCCTTCTGGGCCAATTCAACTTCGAGTACCGGCGCCGAATCGGTAAATACGCGGTAGCCGAATGCACCAATCGCCGCCTCTATTTTCTCGGCTAGTTGTTGCAGACGGTTACGCATCACCTTGTGATAATCGCGGCCCCGCGCATAGATCGAGACCACCGCCGCCGATGGGTCCGCAAGCCGCGCATGCTCGGCTGCGCGCCAGTCTTGCGGTATCCGCGGCGAGTCCTGCAAAGCGCTTTCGTGTGCCTTTCCACTCAATGTCTGAGCGGGCAAATAGGCGATGCGCGCGGTAATCACACGTCGCGTGCCGGCCACAAGCTCGGCGGGCCGCGCGCGTTTCATACCGTGTTTCGCCATATAATCCATCTCGCCGTGGCAACCCGCGTCCAGCCATGCTGCAAGCGGCGCTTCGGCAGCGGAGAGGTCGGTGTCGCTGATACCGACTGCCCCGAAACCCAGTTCACGGCCCCACGTTTTGATGTCGAGCGCGAGCGCGTTCAGCGCCGTTTCATCGAAACGACGTTCGGCATGCGCATCGTCGTCGGACGTGGGCATGCCAGAAACAGGGGACTCCGGACTTCGGTTCATCACGCCATTTTACGAGAATGCCCGTCAATCCCGATCTCGCGATCCAACCGCCCGCCGATATCCTGCTCGAACGCTCCTTCGCGCTCGCGGACGAGGCCGCCAGCAATGCATTCGGCGAGCGCTTTGCACGGGCAATCGAAAGCATGCGCGAGTTGCAGCAAAACCCGCAGCAAAACCCGCAGCAAGACTCGCGGCAAGACCCACAGCAAAACTCGCCGCAAGCCACGCCGGGCACCGAAGCCAAGCAGCCATTCCATGGCCTGCAAGTACAACTCATCGGCGACCTCGGCGCGGGCAAGACCACGCTCGTGCGCGCGACCTTGCGCGGCCTCGGCCACACCGGCCGCGTGCGCAGTCCCACTTACACGCTTGTCGAACCCTACGTGCTCGAGCGGCCCGTTGGGGAACTCGCGCTCTATCACTTCGATCTGTACAGATTCACCGACCCGGCCGAATGGGCCGACGCCGGCTTTCGCGAGTACTTCGACAGCGGCGCTATTTGCCTCGTCGAATGGCCGCAGCGCGCCGGGCGTCTGCTTGGCATACCGGATCTCGTCTTCGCACTCGACCTGGACCAGGAGGGCGAAGGCCGGGTACTCGTTGCACGGGCATACAGCGAATCAGGAAAGGCATGTCTCGAAAGATGTTAATCAAACCGTTCCGCTCGATCGAATCGGCGGCCACCGCAACGCATAACTGGCGGCGCCGGCAGATTCTGCGCGCAGGCGCTTCCACGCTGGTGCTCGGCCTGGTCGCGCCGCGCCTCGCGTGGGCGAGTTCGGTGCTGGGTGTGCGGGTCTGGCCGGCGCGAGATTACACACGCGTCACGATCGAGTCGGATCAGCCTTTGCAGAACACGCAGCAATTGCTGCAGGGTCCGGACCGGCTGGTGGTCGATCTGAACGGCCTCGATCTGGATCAGGCGCTGAAGGATCTGGTATCGAAGATTACGCCGAATGACCCGCAGATCCAGTCGGTGCGCGTCGGCCAATATCAGCCGCACGTCGTGCGCATGGTGTTCGATCTGAAAGGCTCGGTGAAGCCGCAGGTGTTCACGCTGCCGCCCGTCGGCGCGTACAAATACCGGCTGGTGTTCGACCTGTACCCCGCGGTCGCACCCGATCCGTTGATGGATCTGCTCGCGCAGACCGAGCGCAAGCAACAAACGCTGGACGAAAACAACGCGCCGCCCGTCACGCTGAGCGGTCCCGGCACCACGCCGCCCACCGCTGACAACAGCGAGGCCTTTTTCGAACGTTATGCGCAGAACGGCGGCAGCGGGTCCGGGTCGGCCGTGCCGCACCCGCCCACGCATAGCGCGCCGCCGCCCGTTCCGCCCATCCTCGGCAAACCTGCCACACCGACGGCGCCTGTCGCGCCGCCCACCGCAATCGCCCGCAACAAGGGCGGCACCAGCGGCAGCAATCTGGGCGGCGACGACAGCGACAGCAGCGACAACTACGCCTTCACCAACCCGAAAACCGGCAAGAGCAACACCGTGCGTTTGCTCACGGTCGCCATCGACCCGGGTCACGGCGGCGAAGATCCGGGCGCGATTGGCGGCGCGGGGACCTACGAGAAGCACATCGCGCTCGACATCGCGAAGAAGCTGCGCGCAAAAATCGACGCCCAGCCGAACATGCGCTCCATGATGACGCGCGACGCCGATTTCTTCGTGCCGCTCAACGTGCGCGTGCAGAAGGCGCGGCGCGTGGGCGCGGACCTGTTCGTGTCGATCCATGCCGACGCGTTCACCACGCCCGAAGCGAAGGGTTCGTCCGTGTTCGCGCTGTCGGAGCACGGCGCGTCGAGCGCCGCGGCGCGCTGGATGGCAAACAAGGAGAACTCGTCGGATCAGATCGGCGGCATCAACATCAAGTCGGCCGACGCCTCCGTCAACCGCGCGCTGTTCGATATGTCGACCACCGCGCAGATTCGCGATTCGATGCGCTACGGCAACTTCGTGCTGAAGGAGATCGGCGGTATCAACAAGCTGCACAAGGGTTCGGTCGAACAGGCCGGATTCGCCGTGCTGAAGGCGCCGGACATTCCGTCGATCCTGGTGGAGACCGCGTTCATCAGCAACCCGGACGAGGAGCGCCGCCTGAATGACGACGCCTATCGCGACAAGATGGCCGATGCGATCATGAACGGCATCAAGCGCTATTTCGCGGCCAATCCCCCTCTGGCCAAGAACCGCATGACCTGATGCGGGGTGGCACGCAGGCAACAAAAAAACGGCCGCTCGATGCGGCCGTTTTTTTCTGCGTCACGCTTGAGCGCTGTTCAACGCGCCGGTGAAAAACGTTGCACGACCCACCCGCCGAACACATTCACCGCCAAACCCGCCATCACCAGCAAGGCGCCCACGACCTGCACCGTGGACAAGTGCTCGTCGAGAAACAGCGAAGCCGACGCCAGTCCGACAATCGGCACCAGCAGCGAGAACGGCGCCACCTGGCTGGCCGGATAGCGCGACAAAAGCCGGCTCCACAGACCATAGCCGATCAACGTCGCGATAAACGCGAGGTACACGATGGCGAAAATCGACATCGCGCTGATCCCGGACAACGCCGCGACGATCCGCTGCGGCCCTTCGAATGCGTACGACAGCGCGAGGAACGGCAACGGCGGAATCAGGCTGCCCCACACCACCAGCGCGACCAGATCGACCTTGCCGACCTTCTTGGTGACGATGTTGCCTAACGCCCAGGAACAGGCGGCGCACAACGTCAGCACGAAACCGGCGAGCGTCATCGCATGGCCGCCTTGCATGCCGATGACCGCGAGACCGGCCGCCGCGATCGACAAGCCAACGACGTTCGGCACGCGAAAGCGCTCATGCAGAAACACGGCCGCGAAAATCAGCGTGAAGAACGCCTGTGCCTGCAAGACAAGCGAAGCGAGCCCCGCCGGCATGCCGACGTACATGGCCGAGAATAGGAAGGCGAATTGCCCGAATGAAATCGTCGCGCCGTAAGCCAACAGCCAGCGCCAGGGCATCTGCGGCCGTTTGACGAAGAACACAGCGGGCACCGCGGCGAGCGTGAAGCGCAGCGCGCCGAGCAGCATGGGCGGCACCCCGTGCAGACCCACCTTGATCACCACGAAATTGACGCCCCACGCCACCACGACGACAAGCGCGAGCAGTAAGTCCCTGGGCGACATCCCAGTCTCCATTTGATTGTTCGATCTGGCAGTTTAGCGGAGCCCGCCGCGCCACGGGAGCCGCGCGCATTACGGAATCCCGAAGTCGCCATGCGGCGCAAACCGTCAGCATTGCGCCCTCCGCAGTAGAATCGTCTATCGAGCAAAAAACCGACTACCCCCTTTCAGCCGAGCCCGCCCATGTCTTCCTCGATTAAAGCCGTTCTCAAACCGCATTTGCGCGACGTCGGTAACCTCACCGTGCGGCGCGTGCTGCCGGCCATGGCGGCGCGCCTGATCGGCCCGTTCATCTTTTTCGACCACATGGGCCCTGCCACGCTCGCTCCCGGCGTCGGACTCGACGTACGTCCACACCCGCATATCGGGCTTGCCACCGTCACGTATCTGTTCGAAGGCTCGATCATGCATCGCGACAGCCTCGGCTCCGAGCAGAAGATCGTCCCAGGCGACGTCAACTGGATGACGGCGGGCCGCGGCATCGTCCATTCCGAGCGCACGCCCGCCGAAGAGCGCGCGAGCGGCCAGACCATGCACGGCATCCAGACCTGGGTCGCGCTGCCGCTCGAAGACGAAGATATCGAGCCGTCCTTCTCGCATCACGCCGCCGAGACGCTGCCGGTGGTCGAACGCAACGGCGTCGCGCTGCGCGTGATCGCGGGCACCGCGTTCGGCGCAACCTCGCCGGTCGCGACCTTTTCCGGCACGCTGTATGTAGCTGCGGAATTCGCCCCGGGTGGCGCCTTCGCGCTCGAACCGGAACACGAGGAGCGCGGCGTCTATCTGGCGGAAGGCGATCTGGAGATCGACGGCACACCGCTCGAAGCCGGTGAGATGGCCGTGCTCGCACTCGACGAAACCGTCACGCTTGCCAGCACCCACGGCGCGCGTGTCATGCTGCTCGGCGGCGAAAAACTGGACGGCGAGCGTTTTATCGAATGGAATTTCGTCGCCAGCTCGCGCGAGAAGATCGAAGCGGCGAAGCTGGCGTGGACCAATCAGGAGATGGGCAAAGTGCCGGGTGAAACCGAGTGGATTCCGCTGCCGCTGAAAAAATAAGCCAGCGTGGTCGCGGCCTGCATTCGCCGCGCTGAGTCATTGAATTCGCTGCACACGCCCCCATTTAGCCATCAACTGTTTTATCGACGAGGACGTAATGGATACCACGCTGGCCACTTTCGAACGGGACGTCATCACGGCGTCGACACTGGCCCCTGTGCTGGTCGATTTCTGGGCACCGTGGTGCGGTCCCTGCAAGACGCTCGGCCCGATGCTGGAAAAGCTCGAAGCCGAAGCAGCCGGCAAATGGAAGCTCGTCAAAGTGAACGTGGACGAGAACCAGGAACTGGCCGCGCACTTCCAGGTGCGCAGCATTCCGCACGTCATGGCGTTTGCCGATGGCCAGCCGGTGGATCAATTCGTCGGTGTGCTGCCGGAAAGCCAGTTGCGCGAATTCATCGAGCGCCTCGTGCCACAAGGCGCGGAAGCAGCGCGTCTTGAAGCGCAAGCCGCGTTGGCTGAAGGCCGCCGCGAGGATGCCTACAACGCACTGCAAGCAGCGCTCGCCTATGACCCCGGCTTCGACGAGGCGCGCATGGATCGCATCGAGATGCTGCTCGAAGATCAACGTATCGACGAAGCACGCAATGAAGTCGACCTGCTGTCGCCGAAGACCACGCAAGGGATCGACGCCCGCTTCAACGCGATCAAGACCCGGCTCGACGCCGTGGATGCAGCGGCCGATCTGCCGCCTACGGACGCGCTCGAAGCCAAAGTCGCGGCGCATCCTGACGATCTCGAAGCCCGCTTCGATCTGGCGAGTGCGCTCATTGCCCGCCGCAAATACGAAGGCGCGCTCGAGCAGCTGCTAGCTATCGTCCAACGCGACCGCACGTTCCGCGAAGACATCGGCCGCAAGACGATGCTTTCGGTGTTCGATCTCGCCGCGCATCAGCCGGAACTGGTGTCGCAATGGCGGCGCAAGCTGAGCGCGCTGCTGTTCTAGGCTGGTTTTAGACCTGTTCCGTTTTGCATTCAGGCGCGGCGCGGCAGCCGCGTCTGAATGCACTGCCGCACACGCGGCATAAACCGCCCTGGCGTCCTACCGCCCTACCGGCCTATTGCCGTATTACCCCTGGCATCAACCCGCTGCCTGCTTTGCCAAAGCCCGCAACACATGCGCGGCCGCGGCAAACCCGAAACTCGCGGTCACGCACACACTCGATCCAAATCCCGCACAGTTCAGACCCACCGGCCCCGTATGCCCCGGCGACGTGGTCACATGCTCCGCTTCCTCGTCGATATCGCACACGGCGGCTTCCGGATAGATCAACGGTTCGTCGGAGTACACCGCGCTCACCTTGAACTTCGCCTTCGGACCACGCGGGAAACCATGCTGCTTGCGCAACTGCCCGCGCACTTTCGACAACAGCGGGTCCTGGATGGTCAGCGCGAGATCGTCGATCCGGATGCGCGTTGGGTCCAGTTGGCCACCCGCGCCGCCTACCGTGATCAACGGCTGTTTCTTTTCGACGCACCACGCGATCAACGCGGTTTTGGTGCGCACGCTGTCGATTGCATCGATCACGTAGTCAAAACCGCCGCCGAGCGTTGCCGCGAAATTGTCCGGCTCGACGAAGTCTTCAACCAGCCGCACGTCGCAGAACGGATTGATTGCCGCGATGCGTTCGGCCATCGCTTCGACTTTCGGTTTTCCGTAGTTACCGTCCAGCGCATGGATCTGGCGGTTAGTGTTGCTCTCGGCGACATTGTCCAGATCGATCAGGGTCAGCGTGCCGACCGCACTGCGCGCCAATGCCTCTGCTACCCACGAACCCACCCCGCCGATGCCGATCACGGCGACGTGTGCGCCTTCGAATGCAGCGAGCGCCGGCGCGCCGTACAGCCGGGCAACGCCGCCGAAGCGCCGCGCGCGGTCGGCGGTTTCGCTCCCGTCGAGGCTGGTAGTAAGATCAGAAGGCGCGGCGGTACTGGACATAGTGGAAGGCTCGTTCAAAGCAGGCAAAGCACAAAGTGATGAAAACGCTCGGGCGCGCCCAAGCGTTCCCAGCCCGTATTTTGCCTGATCGCGTCAATCGGCATGACCACGCCAATCTGGAGGACAAACGGCGGCTAACGTTGTAACGTGGCTGTAGCGTGCATATCCACACAGCCCCGCGGGCCTTGATCTGGTTGCGGGCAAAAACTTCAAGCCCTGGCTATACTGATTGGACTGAAGCGTTCGCATAAGAATATGACCTCCCTCGCCGAACTTCGAAAAAATTATTCGCTGGGTTCTTTGGACGTGGCCGATATCGACCGCAACCCGTTTCGTCAATTCGAGACGTGGTTTCAGCAAGCGGTAGACGCCCAATTGCCCGAGCCGAATACCATGACGCTAGCCACGGTCGACTCGCGTGGCCGGCCGTCGGCGCGCATCGTGCTGATCAAAGGGGTCGACGAGCGCGGCTTTGTGTTCTTCACCAATTACGAAAGCCGCAAGGGCCGCGAACTGGCCGCCAATCCCTACGCAAGCCTGCTCTTCTACTGGATCGAACTCGAGCGCCAGGTGCGTATTGAAGGCCGCATCGTCAAAACCAGCGCGGAAGAAAGCGATACGTATTTTGCGTCGCGCCCGCTTGGCTCACGCATCGGTGCGTGGGCATCCAATCAAAGTCAGGTAATTGAAAGCCGTTCGCAGCTTGAGACGCGCGAACGTGAAATTGGCCTGCAATACGGCGACCATCCACCGCGCCCGCCGCACTGGGGCGGTTATCGTTTGGTACCCGAAGCAATCGAATTCTGGCAGGGCCGGCCGTCGCGTTTGCACGACCGGTTGCTCTACACACGTTCAAGCGAAAACAGCGACTGGCAAATCTCCCGCCTATCGCCTTGAATCGGAATACAACACCATACGCGCGTTGCCAACGCAGCAGCGCGCGCCGGAAGGACTGCGTCTCGCGGCATAGGAGTTGCGCCGCACGGAGACGCAATCCGCACAGGCTTTGCTTTAGTTCAACGGACACGGAGAGTTCACATGTTCTGGGAGAAAAAGCTGGCGCAGTGGGTGGAAGAGGTAAAAACCAAGGCTAACCTGCCAGCACGCCTTGTGCTGTGGGACGGTCAGCAACATGACTTCGGGCAGTTCGCCGCGCCTCAGGTCACGCTACATGTCAAAAGCGCTACGGCGCTGCCTTACCTGCTCGAACCGAGCCTCGACAATCTCGGCGAGGCGTACGTGAAGGGCAAGATCGATATCGAAGGCAAGCTGTCCGATATCATCAACGTCGGCTATCAGCTGGCGCGCAACACCGTCACGAGCGCAAGCAAGCTGGCGCGCGTGCGACGCTATTTCAATCACTCGAAGTCGTCGGACAAGAAGGCCATTCAGTATCACTACGACGTCTCGAACGAGTTCTACAAGCTGTGGCTCGACGAGAATATGGTGTACTCGTGTGCGTACTTCGAAAACGGCAATGAAGATCTCGCCACCGCGCAGATCAAGAAGATCGATCACATCCTCACCAAGATCCAGTTGCAACCGGGGCAGCGCCTGCTCGATATCGGCTGCGGCTGGGGCGCACTCGTCCTGCGCGCCGCGCAGAAATTCGGCGCGAAGTGTGTCGGGGTGACGTTGTCGCAGAACCAGTTCGATCTCGCGACCGCGCGTGTGAAAGCCGCGGGCCTGGAAAACCAGATTGAGATTCGTCTGCAGGATTATCGCGACGTCGAGGGGCAATTCGATCGCATCACCAGCGTCGGCATGTTCGAGCACGTCGGCCGCAAGAATCTGCCGGGCTACTTCCAGAAGATCCACGATCTGCTCGTCGACGACGGCATCGCCATGAATCACGGTATCACGTCGAGCGATGCGGATAGCGGCGAAACCGCGCTGGGCGGCGGCGAATTTATCGACCGTTATGTGTTCCCGGACGGCGAACTGCCGCACATCAGCCTTGCGCTCGAATCGATGCAGCGCGGTGGCCTTGAAGCGGTTGACGTCGAAAGCCTGCGCCGTCACTATGCGCACACGCTGGACATCTGGGCGGATAACTTCGAAACGCACGCGGACGAAGCCCGCAAGCTGGTCGACGACGAAAAATTCCGCATCTGGCGCGTGTATCTCGCCGGTTGCGCGTATGCATTCGAAAACGACGACGTCTCGATCTACCAGGTGGTGTGCCGCAAAGCCGGCCGCAGCGCGAAAACCTTGCCGTGGTCGCGTCGCTATATGTACGACAAAACGTTGTGATACGGTTGCGCCGTGGCGATCTACCGTCGCCGCGTGCCGGGGCTACGGACACTGCATAGGCAGGCCGACGCGGCGCAAACCCTAAACGACAGCAGGTCGGACATAGATGGACCAGAGCGGGACAAGCGAAGTTGAACAGCCGGTGAGCGGCGCAGATGAGGTGCAGGCCGGCGCCGTGCAATTCGATCTGTTCGGGATGCCGGTGGAACAGAAGCCGGTATCGGCACCGGCATCCGCACCGAAGCCTGACGCCGGAGCAAAACCACCGCGTGCGACTACGCAAGCCAATGCCGCACCGGCAACGGCCGATACGCCGAGGAAACGCCGCTCACGCGACGTTCTCGCCGCACCGCCCTCTGCCGAACTCCTCGCGATCGCTGCCGAACTGCCGCCGCAGGTGCATCTCGGCACGTCGACATGGTCGTTTCCGGGCTGGAACGGCATCGTCTACGGCGACGAATACAGCAATAGCAAACTCTCGCGCGAAGGCCTGACGGCCTACGGCGCGCATCCGCTGCTGAAGACTGTCAGCATCGACCGGTCGTTTTACCAGGCGCTCACGGTCACCGAATACTTGCGCTACGCGCAGCAGGTGCCGGAGCACTTCCGCTTCATCGTCAAAGCTCCGATGACGATCACCGACGCCACCGTGCGCGCCGAACGCGGCGAGCCGGTCTCGCTGAATCCGTGCTTTCTGAACGCGCAAATGGCGATCGACGACTTCGTCACGCCATGCCTCGAAGGCCTCGGTGCCAAAGCCGGTGCGCTGGTGTTCCAGCTCTCGCCGCTGCCCGACCAGATGCTCGCGCAACCGGCGGCGTTCATCGAGCGACTCGCGGAATTCATGGCAGCGTTGCCCAAGCTGCCCGGCGGCACCTGCTATGCGATCGAAATCCGCGATGCAAGTCTGCTCACGCCACGCTTCATCCGCACGCTGAAAGCGGCAGGGGTGCGGTATTGCGTGGGGATTCATGCGCGGATGCCGGACCCGTTACGTCAGGCGGCGGCGCTCGCGCTGCTGGACGGCGAGCCGGCCGGCCCGCTGATCGTGCGCTGGAGTTTGCACGGCGGCTTCAAATACGAGCAGGCGAAAGCCAAGTACGAACCGTTCGACCGGCTGGTCGATCAGGACCCGGGCACCCGCGCCGCGCTCGCCGAACTGGCCGCGCGCTACGCGCTGGCCGGCCAGCCGGTGGTGATCGCCGTCAACAACAAGGCGGAAGGCTCGGCGCCGTTAAGCTGCGTGGAACTCGCGCGGGAGATTATCGAGGCGTACGCGCGGCTAGCTCACGAACATGAGCACGACCACGACGACACGCAAGCGGCGCCTGCAGCTGAGCCGCAATCGGACCCGAGTGAGCGGGACGAAGGCGCCGAGCCCGGCAGCCAGAACTGAGCTGTCGGCGCAGGTAGAACAAGCCGCATCGGACCGCCGGTCCGCCGGTCCGCCGCCAAAGGCTCAGCTCGCCTTGATCCGATGCGCGAACTTCTGACGGAATTTCGCGACCTTCGGCGCCACCACGAACGAGCAGTAGCCCTGATTCGGATGCTGCGCGAAATAGTTCTGGTGATATGCCTCGGCCGGCCAGTAGTTGCCGTCGAGCGGCAGCACCTGGGTGACGATCTGGCCATCGTAGATACCCTGTTCGCCGATCTCGCGGATCGCCTGCAAGGCCGTTTCGCGCTGCGCGTCGGAATGGGTAAAAATCACCGAGCGGTATTGCGTGCCGACGTCGTTACCCTGCCGGTTCAACTGGGTCGGATCGTGAATCGCGAAGAAAATATCGAGAATCTCGCGATAGCTGATCTTCGCCGGATCGAAGTCGACGTTCACGACCTCCGCGTGGCCGGTTACGCCGTCGCACACCTGCTCATAGGTCGGCCGCTGGGTGTGGCCGCCCGCATAGCCGGACTCCACTGAGTTCACGCCTTCGACGCCCAGATACACCGCTTCGAGACACCAGAAACACCCGCCACCGAGGGTGGCGATTTCGCCTGTCTGACTCATGCTGCTTGCTCCTTGATACCCATAGCCGGCCAATGCCGGTCCCAGTTCACCGCAACGCTCATGCCACCGCCCAGACTTTCCAGCTTAGCGGTTTTTCCACTAGCTGGCAGGGCGCGCGGCCAGTCCACCGCGATTGCAGTTAAAATTGGGACAAATCGACGATTTTCACTATGACTTTTGAATCATTTGTTTCTGGCCGCATGCACGATGGGTCCGGACCGGGGCTCACCCGGTTTGACGCAAAGGCTTACGTCCAATGAAGCGCGCCAGTCCGCCCAACTTCGACCAGTCCGCCTTTAAACAGGCGCTCAGTCAATTCGCCACCGGCGTCACCGTGATTACGACACGCGCGGCGTCCGGCCAATTGATCGGCATCACGGCCAGCTCGTTCAATTCGGTTTCGCTCAATCCGCCGCTGGTGCTGTGGAGCCTCGCCACGCGCTCGGCGTCGATGCCGGTGTTCCGCGCCAACAGTCACTACGTGGTCAACGTGCTGGCCGCGTCGCAGCTCGATCTGTGCAAACGCTTCGCGACGGTGAAGGGAGATCGTTTCGAAGGGGTCTCGCATGCCGAGGGCGACACCGGTATGCCGGTGCTCGACGGCGCGCTCGCCTGGTTCGAATGCCATAACCGCAGCCGCTACGAGGAAGGCGACCACGTGATTTTCGTCGGCGAAGTGGAGCGCTGCGGGGTTCACGAGCATGCTGCGGAGATTGCCCCGCTGGTGTTTCAGAACGGCCAGTTTCACGGGCTCAAGCCGTTCTGAACGGACGGCGGCGCCTTGGGATCGGCGGCCTCCACGCGCCCAGATACAGGCACGCGTAAGCGGCCCCGCCGCCCGCATTCAGCTATGCGTCGCGCTATGACCGCTGCTTTTCGTCACTAGCGACACCGGCACGCCCGAATCTTCCTTCAGCGTCTGCAGCACGATATTCGAACGAATATCCATCACGCCCGGCGCCTTGTAGAGGCGTTGCAGCACGAAATCCGAATAGTGTTTGAGATTGTGGGCGAGCACCCGCAACAGATAGTGGGTTTCGCCGGTCACGACAAATGCGCCGACGACCTCCGGCCAATCCCTCACCGCTTCAGCAAAACGCTCGTGCCAGTTTTCCTGGTCGTTGCGCATCGACACCTGCACGAACGCTTCCAGTTCGAAACCCAGCACTTCGCGGTTCAGACACGCGCGGTAATGTTCGATGACGCCCTGCTCTTCCAGCAGACGCAGGCGTCGTAGACAGGCCGACGGCGAAAGCGAAATACGCTCCGCCAAATCGAGATTGCTGATCCGTCCTTCTTGCTGAAGCACCGTCAAGATACGGCAATCGGTGGCGTCGAGCGAGATCGCGTTCATATTCGGTCTCCCTTTCCCATTTGACTCAAATTATGTTCCAAGACACGGCTCAGAAGGAGATTTTTTCGCAATCACATTTCGCGTCAAGCCACCTATCATTTGTGGATAGACACAATCCGCCGATGGAGACATGGACACACTCTGGGACATCACCCCCGCCGTCGATACGGCGACGCCCGTCTGGCCGGGCGATACGCCGGTCGGCATTGAACGCGTGTGGCGCATGGAGGCGGGCTCGCCCGTCAACGTCGCGCGCCTGACACTGTCGCCGCACACCGGCGCCCACACCGACGCCCCCCTTCACTACGACGCCGAAGGCCCGGCAATCGGCCAGGTTGCGCTCGATGCGTACCTTGGACGGTGTCGCGTGATTCATTGCATCGGCGCTTCGCCTGTTGTGACGCCACAACACCTGAGCGGCTCGCTCGACGACCTGCCGCCGCGAGTCTTACTACGCACTTACAAAAACGCGCCGACCGAGGTCTGGGACAGCTCATTCTGCGCGGTCGCGCCGGAAACGATCGACTTGCTGGCAGCGAGAGGGGTGAAGCTGATCGGCATCGACACGCCGTCGCTCGATCCGCAGGAATCGAAGACGATGGACGCGCATCACCGGATTCGCGCGCACCGCATGGCGATCCTCGAAGGGATCGTGCTGGATGCGGTCGCGCCCGGCGACTACGAGTTGATCGCGCTGCCGCTCAAGCTGACCTCGCTCGACGCGAGCCCTGTGCGCGCCGTGCTGCGGGCGCTGCCCGAATCGCGGTGAACACGGGCGCTAAAGGCGCTGCTGGTGCCTGCCGAAACTGAATCACATTCACCGAACTCTCCCAATCCCTTTGACTGGACCAACATGAACACTCGTGACGAAGCACTGGCGCTCGATAACGCCGACCCGCTCGCGCCGCTGCGCGACCAGTTCGCACTCTCGCCGAGCACCATCTATCTCGACGGCAATTCGCTCGGCGTGCCGCCGGCCGCCGCCGCCCAACGCGCGCAGACTGTGATCGGCGCCGAATGGGGCGAAGGCCTGATCCGCAGCTGGAACACTGCGGGCTGGTTCGAATTGCCGCGCCGTCTCGGCAACAAGCTCGCGCCGCTGATCGGCGCGGCCGACAACGAAGTGGTCGTCACCGACACGATTTCGATCAACCTGTTCAAGCTTTTGTCGGCGGCCGTGCGCCTCGCAAACGCGCGCGATCCGAAGCGTCGCGTGATCGTTTCCGAGCGCTCGAATTTCCCGACCGATCTGTACATCGCGCAAGGGCTGATCGAACAACTCGACCGCGGCTATGAATTGCGCCTTGTCGACGATCCCTCCGAGTTGCCCGCCGCGATCGGCGACGACACCGCAATCGCGATGATCACGCACGTGAATTACCGCACCGGCTACATGCACGACATGGCCGCGCTGACCAACCTCATCCACGACAAGGGCGCACTCGCGCTGTGGGATCTCGCGCATTCGGCGGGCGCGGTGCCGGTCGATCTGAACGGCGTCGGCGCCGACTACGCAGTCGGCTGCACGTATAAATATCTGAATGGCGGCCCCGGTTCACCGGCGTTCGTTTGGGTACCGAAGCGCCATCAAAACGATTTCGCGCAGCCGCTGTCCGGCTGGTGGGGGCATCGCGCGCCGTTCAAGATGGACCCGGCCTACCAGCCCGATGACGGCATCGGCCGCTTCCTGTGCGGCACGCAACCGATGGTGTCGATGTCGCTCGTCGAATGCGGACTCGATGTGTTCCTGCAAACGGATATGCAAACGATCCGCGCCAAGTCGCTCGCGTTGACCGATCTGTTTATCGAGCTGGTCGAGGCGCGTTGCGGCGAGTTTCCCTTGAAGCTCGTCACGCCGCGTGAGCATGCGCGACGCGGTTCGCACGCGAGCTTCGAGCATCCGCATGGCTATGAAGTGATGCAGGCGCTGATCGCGCGTGGCGTGATCGGCGATTATCGTGAGCCCCATGTGCTGCGGTTTGGTTTTACACCGCTGTATACGCGCTTTGTCGATGTATGGGATGCAGTGGAGACGCTGCGCGAGGTGCTTACGCAAGAGAGCTGGCGAGCACCTGAATTTGCCGCACGCGGCGCAGTGACCTGAGGAACACGTAATGACCGATCACATGCAAACGCCGGGATTGCCGGAAGAGAAGCCGGCGCAAGGCTGTCCGTTTGGGCACGGCAGTGGGGCTGTCCATTCGGCTCCGGAGACGGCCTCCGCTACGGCCGCTGCTGCAGATTCCGGCGATGGCTGGCATGACGCGCAACTCGATTTTTCGGAGTCGATGAGTTACGGCGATTATCTTTCGCTGGGGAAGGTGTTGGACGCGCAGCATCCGTTGTCGCCGGATCACAACGAGATGCTGTTTATCATCCAGCACCAGACGAGTGAGTTGTGGATGAAGCTCGCGCTGTATGAACTGCGCGCGGCGTTGAAGGCCGTGCATCGCGACGAGTTGCCGCCAGCGTTCAAGATGCTCGCACGCGTGTCGCGGATCATGGAGCAGCTCGTCCAGGCATGGAGCGTTCTCGCGACGATGACGCCGTCCGAGTACACGGCGATGCGGCCTTACCTGGGCAGCTCTTCCGGATTCCAGTCTTATCAGTATCGGCAGATCGAGTTTTTGCTCGGCAATAAGAATGAGCAGATGCTGAAGCCGCATGCGCATCGGGCCGATGTATTCGCAGAGGTTAAGGCCTCGCTGGAATCACCTTCTTTCTACGACGAAGTCGTGCGCTTGCTGGCGCGGCGTGGGTTTGCAATTTCACCGTCCAGGTTGGAGAGAGACTGGACACAGCCGACTGTCCATGATGCTTCTGTCGAAGCAGCCTGGCTGGAGGTCTATCGGAATCCTTCGCAACATTGGGAGCTGTACGAGATGGCGGAGGAACTTGTCGATCTCGAGGATGCATTTCGCCAGTGGCGCTTCAGGCACGTGACGACCGTCGAGCGGATCATCGGATTCAAGCAAGGCACGGGCGGCACGAGCGGCGCGCCTTATCTGCGCAAGATGCTGGATGTGGTTCTGTTTCCTGAGCTTTGGCATGTGAGGACGATGCTTTAAGACGCCAGTTCACCAAGCATTCCTGAAATTCGGCTGCGCCCTCGTCTGCTGGAACATCTTCAGGCGTACGGAGCAGCCTTTTTTAACTGGCCTCTTAAGCCCAGCGTATTCCTCTGTCTATCCCGGTCCCTGTTGCCCCCTCCCGTTGACCTGGTTGTTCAGCCCGCATCGCGCGGGCTTTTTTTATCCGCGTGTTTGCCCGTGCGCATCATGCCTGCGCGCGTTAGGCCATTTCCCCGGACGGTTCCATCGGAACAGTCCGAATTGATGCAAACGTTGCTGTGCCGCGAATTTTACGATTTGTGGACATTCCATTGGTTCGATCTCCGCTAGTTTACGGCCGGTTAATAGTCCGTAATACGAAGCATAAAAATGAACCGGAAGACATACAGGCTGGTGTACAGCCGACTCAGAGGAATGCTTGTCGCCGTCGGGGAAACTGCTGCGGCAATGGGTAAGGAGGCAGGACAAACCACGGTACGCAGCAGAACATCACCGGGTGTGGTTTTTTCGTTACGACAGATTGCGTTCGCCGCGCTCGCACTCATCGGCGCGCTGCCCTCGCTGTCGGGCGCGCAGATCGTTCCGGGCGGCGCGCACGCACCGTCCGTGGTCCAGACACAGAACGGGCTGGATCAGGTGAACATCAACCGGCCCTCCGGTGCGGGCGTCTCGATGAACACCTATGGCCGCTTCGACGTGCCGTCGAAAGGCGCGATCCTGAACAATTCGCCTGCGATCGTGCAGACGCAGCAGGCGGGCATGATCAACGGCAATCCGAACTTCGGCCCTGGCCAGTCGGCGCGCGTCATCGTCAACCAGGTCAACAGCAGCGCGGCGAGCCAGATCAACGGACATCTGGAAGTAGCGGGCCAGCGCGCGGAAGTTGTCATCGCGAACGGAAGCGGGATTGCCGTGAACGGCGGCGGCTTTATCAATACGTCCAGAACCATCCTGACCACGGGCACCCCGAACTTTGCGCCGGATGGTTCGCTCGCCGGTTTCAACGTCACGGGCGGCAACATCAGCATCCAGGGTTCGGGGCTGAACGCGGGCGATACCGATCAGGTGGACCTGCTCTCGCGCGCCGTCCAGGCGAACGCCGCAACTTACGCGAAGAACCTGAATGTCGTGACCGGTGCGAACAGCATCAGTCATGACACGCTTGATGCAACGCCTGTCGCGGGCGATGGTCCGGCGCCCGGTGTCTCCATCGACGTGAGCCAGCTTGGTGGAATGTACGCGAACAGGATCGTTCTGGTCGGCACGGAGAATGGCGTCGGCGTGTCGAATAAAGGGGTTCTCGCCGCGCAGGCAGGTGATCTCGTATTGAGCACCAATGGGCTGTTGACGCTTGCCGGGCAGACTAGCGCGAGCGGTAACCTTGCCTTGTCAGCGCGCGACGGTATCGACAACAGCGGCACCACCTATGCGCAGCATAACGTGACAGCGAGCACGTCTGGCGCGCTCACGAACAGTGGCGTGCTGGCCGCGCAGCAGAATACGACCGTCAATGCGGGTAGTGTCGCCTCGACCGGCACGCTCGGCGCAGGTGTGAACGGCGACGGCAGTCTGGCGCAGGCGGGCGACCTTTCTGTGACGGCAGGCGGCACATTGACCGCGACCGGACATAACGCGGCGGGCGGCAATGCGGCGCTGAATGGCACGGCGGTCAATCTCGCCGGAAGCCGTACCTCGGCTAACGGAGCGCTGGTCCTGACCGCGAGCGGCGGTGATCTGAACCTGTCGGGCGCAACGGTGACGGCGGGCGGCGCGCTGGACACGCGCGCCTCCGGGACGCTCACGAACGACAGCGGTGTACTGTCCTCGGGCGGTGCGCAGACTGTCACGGCCGGCGCACTGTCCAATCGCGGTGGCCAGATCGCCTCGGGTGGCACGCTCAACGTCACTGCAACTAGTGACTTGCTGAACCAGGGCGGCACGCTGCAGGCAGCAGGCGCACTCTCCGTCAACGCGGGTTCGCTCGACAACACGGGAGGCCATGTTGCGGCGCTAGGCGCTGACGGCCTCACGCTGACCACAACCGGCCTGCTGAACAACGGCGCGAGTGGGACCGGGGTTGGCACCATCGGCGGCAACGGCAATGTGAACGTGCAGGCCGGTCAGATCGCGAACGCGGGTTCGATTACGGCGGTGCAGTCGCTGATTGCCAGCGCGGCGCAGAGCCTGTTCAACGGCGGCACGCTGGCGGCGAACGGCAATGTCACGCTGGCCACAGGTTCGACGCTGACGAATGCGAACACCATCGCGGCAGGTCGTCTGGTCACGCTTTCTGCCGCGACGTTCGACAACAGCCACGGCAACCTCGGTGCGGACCAGCTCGCGTTGCATGCGTCGCACCTGGTCAACCGCGGCGGCACTATCACGCAGACCGGCACGGGCACGACGACCCTTGACGTGACCGGCACGCTCGACAATTCCGGCGGAACGCTGCAGACCAACAGCGATAGCCTCTCGCTCAGCCCCGCTGCGCTCGTCAACGACAACGGCACGATTGCCAGCTCCGGCGCCGGCACGCTAACGGTCAATACCGGAACACTGTCGAACAATGGCGGCACCATCGCGACGAATGGTGCGCTTGATGTCCGCTCGGGTGCGGCTTCGAACCGGGGCGGCACGCTGGCCGCGCAGACGGGCGCGACGTTACACGTCGCCTCGCTGGACAACAGCGCTGGCGGCTACGTCGGCGCGCAGACTGTTTCTGTGTCGGGCACGGGCGCAGTGAACAACGCGGGCGGCACAATCCAGGCCGATGACACGCTGTCCATCTCCGCACAGTCGGTTGCCAACGATGGCGGTTCCATCGCGAACGGCGGTACTGGCACGACGACGGTTAGCGCCAGCGGTGCAATCACGAACACGACCAACGGACTGATTGGCGGCAACGGCGATGTATCGGTATCGGGCGGCAGCATCGGCAATGCGGGCGGCACCGTCACGGCGGGTGGCGCGGCCACGGTGCAGTCCGGCAGCACGCTCGATAACCGGGCTGGCCTGATTCAGGGTATGGATATCGTGTCGGTGTCGACCCTGGGCGCCATCGACAATACGGGCGGGCAGATCGAGGCAGACGGCACTGCTGCCACGCTCGCCGTGACAGGTGCATCGCTCGACAACACGAACGGGCGTATCGCGAACACCGGATCAGGCGCGACGACGGTCAGCGCGGCCACCGTCACGAACAGCAATACGGGCGGTGTCGCTGGTGCGGGCACCATCGGTGGCAACGGCGACCTGAGCGTGAACGCCGACACGCTGTCGAACACGAATGGCGCGCAGCTTGTGTCGGGCCACGACCTCACGCTGACTATCGCGCAGCTTGCAGACAACACGAACGCGACGCTCTCGGGCGCAAACAACGTCACCCTCAACGGCCCAAACGCAGGGGTCATCAATGCGGGCGGCTCGATTCACGGCAACGGTGCGATTACGCTGAATGCGGCTTCGCTCGACAACACATCTGGCCGCATTGGTAATGACACGGGCAGCGGCGGCTCGATATCCGTCAATGCCGGCACGCTGGCAAACCAGGACGGCGCAATCGGCAGTGACCAGAATCTGGGTGTCACTGCGAACCAGCTTACGGGGGACGGCAGGATCATTGCCGGAAACGACGGTGCGGTCACGGTCAACGACGACTACACGCTCACCGGCAGCAACCAGATCCAGGCTAACCATGACCTGACGTTCACGACAGCAGGCACCTTCACAAATCAGGGCACGCTCGGCGCGGTGAACGCGCTGACGGTGAACGCGGCGAACGTGGACAACCAGGCGGGCGCGGACCTGAATTCGTCGGCTACGACGGTCAATGCGGCGAACGCGATCACCAACGAAGGCCGCATCGAAGGCGATACCGTTACGACACATAGCGGGTCACTGGTCAACGCGGCAGCGATCATCGGCAACACGGTCACGCTGAACGCCAGCCATTCCATCGCCAACACCGGCACTGCCGCCGTAATGGCCGCGGCTTCGCAACTGAACCTGCATTCGCCCGGCGATATCTCCAATTCGGGCGGCGCGAACCTCTTCAGCCTCGGCGACATCAACATCGCTGCAGATGGCACGCGCGATGCGAACGGCCTGCTCGCGAACCGCAGCTACTCCGTTACCAACGACCAGTCCACGATCGAGGCGCAGGGCAGCATCGAAATTGCCACGCAGACGCTGACCAATACGCGCCCCGCGCCCACCGTCGAGACGGTGACAACCGGCGTTGAAGCCGAACATCAGACCAAGCGCTCGAAGTACATGGCCTGTACGACGACGAACGCCGACAAGGGTTACTGTACACAGGCCATGTGGGACAACGGCTATATCGCGCCGGTCAACGCGACCTTCTCCAGCGCGGACGTTGTGTCGCAGGCGTCCGGTCCCAATGCGACGGACAAGGTGCTGGTGGTGAACATCAACGGCCAGCCGCAGACGATCTGGTACAACACCCTGGCGGCTAACACCGACGGCACGATCACCGTCAGCTACTGGGACGGCTACGATCCGCACGTCAACTACGATCCTGGCACCGAATACGCGTCGCGCAACGACGCCCACAAGGGTTACCAGCGTGTCGAGATCGCCCGCGACACGACCACCACCACGCAGCAGGACCAGGTAAGCGGCCCGCAGGCGCAGCAGGCGCAGATCGTGGCGGGCGGCAACATGGTGCTTGCGAACGTCGGCACGCTGAACAATGAGTACAGCGCCATTGGCGCGGGCGGCTCGATCCAGATTGGCAGCGCCGACGCGAGCACCGATGCAACCGGCGACGTGGCGAGCGGCAACTATGGCGGCACGCTGGTGAACAACATCGGCCAGACGCTCTACCAGTACCAGAAGCAGGACATTGTTTCGACCTACGCGTGGAACGAGAACATTTCGCGCGATGTCGGCACCGTGGTTGAGCCGTCGATTGTCCTGTCGCCGGTTGCCATTGGCGGCACGGGTGGGACGATCATCGCAAACAACACCGTGCAGATCAGCGCGACCGACATCGACAACACGAACGTGGCGGCGGCCAACTCCGCAACCGGCGCGACGGGCGGCACGCTGGGCGCGAACGGCACCGTGGGCGGCATCACCGGCACAGGCGCGCAGACCGTCGACCTCGCCACCGCCCAGACACAAATTATTAACGCGCCGCAGTCCATCGCCGGACCGGGCGGTACGCTGAATATCACGCTGCCGTCGAGCGGCCTGTACACCTTTAACACGGCCCCCGGCGCGTCGTATCTGGTGGTCACCGATCCGCGCCTGACGAGTTACACGAGTTTCATATCGAGCGACTACATGCTGGGAGCGCTCGGCCTCGATCCGTCGAAGACCATCAGGCGGCTCGGTGACGGCGCATACGAAGAACAGATGGTACGCAACCAGATCACGCAGCTCACGGGCCGGGTCTACCTGCAGGGCTACACCAGCAACGAGGACGAGTATCGCGCGCTGATGAACAGCGGCGTGAACGTCGCGAAGGCATTCAATCTTGAACCGGGCATGGCACTGAGCGCCGCGCAGATGGATGCGCTGACGAGCGATATCGTCTGGCTGGTCAGCCAGAGCGTCACGCTGCCCGATGGCACGACGCAAACGGTGCTGGCCCCGGTCGTCTATCTGGCCCACGCCCACGCGAACGACCTGCAGCCGGGCGGTGCGCTGATCGCCGCCGATGATGTGGAAATTCACGCGACGGGCAGCGCGACCAACTCAGGCGTTATCAGGGGCGGTACACAGACCGTTATTGCCGCGACCAGCATCCTGAACCGGGGTGGCTCCATCGGTAACGGTTCGGGCAGCAGCACGGACAGCGGCACGACCGTAGTTTCGGCGACCAATGATGTCGTCAACGCGTCGGGACGCATCACCGGCAACCGGGTCGCCGTGCTTGCCGGTCATGACATCGTGAACACGACGCTGGTGGATAGCGTGGGCGTCAGTTCGGCGGTGGGCGACAGCAAGATCAGCCAGAGCCTGCTGGGCACACAGGGCACGATTGCATCGACGGGTGACCTGCTTGTCGTGGCGGGAAATGACCTGTCAGTTCACGGTGCAAACATCGCCGCTGGCGGCAACGCGCAGATCGCAGCGGGTCACGATATTACGGTGGATACCGTGCAGTCTGACACGTCGCAGTCCGTGACGAAGAGCGACCAGCATCATTGGGAAGCCAGCAGCACGCTCAACCAGACGAGCGGCATTAGTGCTGGAGGCGACCTTGCGATGCAGAGCGGTAACGATACGACGCTTAAAGGGGCGACGCTCAGCGCGGGCGGTGATATGACGGTTGTCGCGGGTGGCAACCTGACGGCCACGACCGTGACCAACACCGCGACCTACAACAATGTCGCCGCGGACGACAAAACCCGCAAGCAGTCCGACCGCAGCTACGACGAACAGGCAGTCGGCACGAACCTTATCGCGGGCGGCAATGCCACGCTCGCGGCCCTGAGTGCCGATCCCGGCAAAGGCAGCGTCACGCTCACGGGTTCGTCGCTGGCGGCGGGCAGCGGCGCCGCAACCATTGCGGCCACGGGTGACGTGACTATCAACGAAGGCCGCGAGGAACACGATTCGTACGCGGCGACCGAATCGAAGCGTGGCAGCTTCGTGCATGGCTCGACCACCGACACGATGCGGAACACGCAGGCGAACATCGGCGTGGGTAGCACTGTGTCCGGCGACACGGTCACGGTCAGTGCGGGCAAGGACCTGAGCGTGAAAGGTTCGACCGTCGCGGGCACGAACGACGTGAATCTGGCTGCGGCGGGCAACGTGAACATCACGACCTCACAGGATACGCAGAGCACATCGAGCTACTACCAGAAGCACGAGTCCGGCTTTGGCACGAGCGGCGGAATTGGCATATCGGTGGGCAGCAGGACGCAGACCGATACCGCTCACGACGTTACGGTAACGAACACTGGCAGCACGATCGGCTCGCTCAACGGCAGTCTGAACCTTACCGCAGGAAAGGACCTGCATGTCACGGGTAGTGATCTGGTTGCCGCGCAGAATGTCACCGGTACCGGCGCGAACGTCACGATCGACTCTGCCGTCGATACGATGCATCGCGACGAGACGCATGAGGTCAAACAGAGCGGCTTTACGCTCGCGATCAAGGCTCCGGTGGTTGACGCGGTGTCCAGCGCGGTTGACGAGGCGCATGCGGCGAGCCACAGTCAGGATGACCGTGCTGCGGCATTGCACGGCATGGCGGCGGCAAGTAGCGCGGTGGATGCAATCGGCGCAGGCAGAGCCGCAGCGGGCGCGCTCGCCGGCGGCGAGAAGCCGGAAGCAAAGATCGAACTCAGTTACGGCAGCAGCCACAGCAGGAACACCTACACGGAAGAGAGCACGACCCGTCGCGGCTCAGGTGTCACGGCGGGCGGCACGGTTGCATTTGTGGCGCCCGGCGACGGCTCATCTGGCAACAGCGCGGGAAGTGGCAACCTGACGATTGCGGGTTCGAACGTGAACGCGAATGACGTGATCCTTGCAGCAAGGAATCAGGTCAATCTCGTGAACACGACGGATACCGACTCGACGCGCAGCAGCAACGAGTCCAGCAGCGCGAGTGTCGGTGTCTCCTTTGGCACGCAGGGCTGGGGAGTCGATGCGTCGATGTCGAAGGCGCGCGGCAACGGCAACAGCGATGCCGCCATGCAGAACAACACGCACGTGACGGCCGCGAACACGGCGACGATCATTTCGGGCGGCGATACGAACATCATCGGCTCGAATGTGAATGGTCGCCAGGTGAACGCCGATGTCGGCGGCAACCTGAACATCGCGAGCGTGCAGGACACGATGGCGAGCGCCGCGCATCAGGAGAGCTCGGGCGGCGGATTTGCGATCAGCCAGGGCGGCGGCAGCGCGAGCTTCAGCCATACGAACGCGAACGCCAACCGCAGCTACGCGGGTGTCAATGAACAGGCAGGGATTCACGCGGGTACGGGTGGGTTTGATATTGCTGTCAAGGGCAATACGGAGCTGACGGGGGCAGTCATTGCCAGTACGGCCACGCCGGATAAAAACAGTCTGACGACGGGCACACTCTCCTTCTCCGATATCGCGAACAGTTCGAACTACGATGCTAAAAGCAGCGGATTGTCGGCGGGCGGATCGGTTGGCGATGGCGGCAATAACTATGCGACAACTGGTACGGGTTCCGTGCACAACGCCGGTGGTGTCACGCCCTCACTTAGTCAGCATGACAGTGGCAGCGCCAGTGCGACGACGAAAAGCGCCGTCAGCGCGGGTGCCGTCACGATCACCGATACGGCGAACCAGTCGCAGGACATTGCGAGCCTGGAGCGCGACACGTCGAACACGTACGGCACGGTCAGCAGGACGCCGGACGTGAACAACCTGCTGGGCAGGCAGGCGGACATGATGAATGCAGCGGGCGCGGCGGGTGAAGCAGTCTCGCGGCGCATCGGCGACTTTGCGCAGTCGAAATACGACGAGGCAAAAGACAACGGCGACCAGGCTGGGATGGCCGCGTGGAAGGAAGGCGGCACGAGTCGGGCCATCATGCAGGCCGCTGGTGCGGCGCTGGTGACGGGACTTGCCGGCGGCAATGCGATTGGCGGCGCAGCAGGCGCTGGCATCGCTTCGATCGCAGCGGGCAAACTGAACGAACTGAGTGGCGCGATTGCGGGATCACGCCCGACCGGCAATGCGGACATCGACAAGGCGCTCGGGAACATCGTCGCGAACGCGATTGCTACGGGCGCGGGTGCGGCAGTGGGTGGTGATGCGGGTGCATTCTCGGGATCGAATGTCGATCTCTACAATAGATCGGTTCACGATGGATCTGTATCAAAGGATCTGGTGTCGCAGATATGCGGTGCGGGTGCGCAGTGTAGTGTGGCGGTGCTGCAGGCGGCGATTCAGGCGCAGAGTGCGAATGCAGATGCAGCGGCGGCTACTCTCCAGCCTAACTACGCAACCGTCGGCGGTGGTGTCTTGTCCGCCACGGGCAGCATCGCAGCAAACCTTTACGATGGGTCTGTACATGCATCTGGCGGAATAGCTCAGGCGAACCCGTCAGCAACGTCTTGGATACCGGGCGGCAGCGCAGCACTCGGGTGGATCATAGGTTCCTCCAATGCACAATTGACGAATGCATTCTTAAATGGCGATGCAAATCAATTCTTCGTTTCGTTGCCAACCCCATTTGGTGCCAACGTTTATGCGGCGATTACGCATGCATACGGTGGGGCGACGGCAATTGAGCTTGGTGTTAGTCCTCCTGGTAGCAAAACATTCGGTGTTGTACCGTGGAGTCATGCCAAACAAATAGGCAGAAAGAGTAAATGAGGAGCTAAATATGGCAGCAGGTGGTGGCCCTTCACTCGATCAATGGAAGCAAATGAGTAAGAAGGAACGACTCAGGTACTGGATATTTATGGCCGCGCTTGTAACGTTGGCATCAACGGCAGTCGCGTACGCTTTACTGGTGAGCTGATTCTTCCGCTAAAACAACAAACCCGGCGTTGGCCGGGTTTGTTGTATGTGGAATCACTCCGGGAATGGCGTGATGATAATCCTGTGATGTTCGACGACGATACGAACGCGCTGGCCAGGAAGGAAGCCCGCGTGTTCGATCCATCGGCCAGCGAGCTTCATCCATGGATAAAGAGGTGGATCTTTGCGGATGCGCCCGAGCGTGATCTGCTGATAACGCCAAGACTCTTGGATGGTGAGGCTGCGCTCCGGATGAGCGTGAGGTGATTTAAGATGGACATCAGCCATGGTCAACTCCTGTATTGAGTCGGTTGTGGTCAGCGGGCCATGAGTGTTACCAGCACTCATGGCCCGCGCTTCGTTAACGGCCCTGTTCCGGGGTCCGGTTATTCCATCGTCGTGCTTCGTACTTGAGGATCAAACCCTCAAGCAGTTCGCGCACGACATGCTTCTCTTCCTTTGAAAACTGGATGACGGCTTCGAACTGCAAGGTGAGGTCGGTGTCAGGGCCGCGCTCGTGTTCATCGAAGAGCAGAAAGTCTGCGGTGACATGCAGCGCGACAGCCATTCTCTTCAAGACATCGGCAGACGGTTGACGCGACACGACGGCCCTGTTCCGCCGGGTTTGCTTCGTGATGCGATGTAATTGGGATAAGGAAAATGCCTCATCTGGCAAACTCGCGCCTTCTGGCCAGAAACCGCGTAGGGCAAAAAATTGCAGATGGAAACGCGCATCATGGAAAACCGGTTTGCAAGTTCCTGTCGCGTCAGGAGAAAACCTGTTTCGACAACGGCGGGCGCGTCAGGTGCGTGTTTTCTGAACATCGCGAGCGTGCAGGACACGATGGCGAGCGCCGCGCATCAGGAGAGCTCGGGCGGCGGCTTTGCAATCAGCCAGGGTGGCGGCAGCGCGAGCTTCAGCCACACCAACGCGAACGCCAACGGCAGCTACGCGGGCGTGAACGAACAGGCGGGCATCCAGGCGGGTGACGGCGGGTTCAGTATCAGCGTCAAGGGGAACACCGACCTCAAGGGGGCGGTGATTGCTGGCGATGCGGACGCGTCCAGGAACAACCTGTCCACTGGGACACTGACCTTCAGCGATATCCAGAACCAGTCGAGCTACGACGCGCACTCGGGCGGCTTCAGTGCAGGCGTGACGACTGGTGACGGTGGCGCGAATTACAGTACTCACGGCCCGGGTTCAACGGCGAACGGGCCCAATGCAGGCGGCGGTGGGCCGATGTTGAGCCAGAACGACAGCGGCAGCGACAGCGCGGCCACGCGTAGCGGCATCAGTACGGGCACGGTCAGTGTCACCGATGCAGCCAGCCAGATGCAGGACATCGCAAGCCTGAACCGGGACACGTCGAACACGAACGGCACGGTTGCCAAACTGCCTGACGTGAACAACCTGCTCGACCGGCAGGCGGACATGATGGCGGCGGCGAGCGCAGCGGGAGAAGCGGTTTCGCGGCGCATCGGTGACTACGCCGACCGTCAGGCCAGGGCGACAGGCGATCCTGAGTGGGCCGAAGGAGGCACGTATCGCGCCGCGATGCAGGCGGCAGGCGCAGCGCTGGTAACGGGACTTGCCGGCGGCAACGCGCTCGGCGGTGCGGCTGGCGCGGGTATCGCTTCAATCGCTGCGGGCAAGTTGAACGGACTGAGCGACGCAATCGCGGGATCGGACCCGACTGGCAATTCGGATATGAACAAGGCGCTCGGCAACATCGTGGCAAACGTAATCGCTACGAGTGCCGGTGCGGCGGTAGGCGGCAATGCGGGTGCGTTCGAAGGCTACAACGTTGACCGGTACAACCGGCAACTGCATCCGCAGGAAAAGACCGCAGCCAAGCAGATAGCGGCGAATGCAGCGGCGCAAGGTATAACGAACCCGGACGGATCGCCGATCACAACCGACCAGATTGAGAACGCAATGCGCGCGGCCAGCAACAGCCAGTACGGCGAGATCGCTGCGACAGGCGTCGTGGTGCCGCTGAACGCGAACACGCCTGCAAGCGCCGTCTACGACACAACGGGCATGAAGCTGGCGACGGACAGTACGGGTAATTATCTGGTGCAGGACCCGTCGATGCTGGCGACACCGTCTAAGAATGTGCAGGACTTGATCACGCAAAACACGGGTGGTGCTAGCTCACCGTACAGTTGGGGAACGTCAACCGCTCAAGCGGCAACGCCGAAGATCGATCCGTATGGACCGTTTTCACCGGGATGGAACACCGGTGACAATTCGGTTGGATTTCAGCAGCCGGGCATCCCCGCACCTGACTACGTCGCCGTCAATGGCAACGCTCTGGGCCTCTCAGGCTCACTCTCAATGAATCTGCATAACGGTCAAGTCTATGTCGGAGCTGGCGGCTCTGTGCCTGTGGCTCCTAGCGCGAGCGTCACGTTGGGTTGGCTGCCGTCGAACTACGGGCTGCCCAACGCAGTGCAAGGGGAGAATACCGATCAACTCCTGGGGGGCGGCTCCTACTCGGTCGCTGCTTGCGCTTACGGTGCCTGCTTTGGCGGGAATCATGCCATTGGTGGCGCTACGGCTGTCGAGGTTGGCTTGGGAATTGGCGCGTCGACAAAAGCGATAAATCTCGGCGGGAGTGCGAGCACGGGAGTATCTTTGCCTGTGTTCAAACTTCCCTCATCACAATAAATGGACCATGCCAGATAATCAAATTTGGGGCCGCCCCGCCAAGCACTACGTAGTAGCGCTGACGGTGGTGTCGTGGTTGCTCATCCTCATTTATGCCGTGATAAAAAATCCATCAACGACTGACGCAAGTGTAAGGATGAGCATGATGAAAGCCGATATGGCGACGATGCTTGGAAACGGGGGAGCGATCGTCTATCGAAATGAGAATGCGAAGTTCGGCGGAGCGCTGTTATCGCTCCTGATTCGCACGGATTCGTGGTCGCAGCAGCTTCGGGATAGGGACATCAAAACCCTGGTTGATCTCGGCTGGCAGCAGATGCCGACTAGCCCCGCTTCTTTCTGTAAGAAGGGCGTGCTTGCGGAGATTCAGGAAAATGTTGGGGATTACAAGAACACGTCAACTGTTCTCATATCCATGAGGTACAACGCCACCACAAGCAAGATATGCAAATAATCGATATGTAGGGCCGCCAACTGCGCCTACACGGCAGTGTTCGGTTTAATAGGCAACTACACCCTGAAGAAAAGAGCGCAATAGCGAAGCAGGCGAACGGCGACCAGGCCGAACAGGACAAATTGACGAAGGCGGCATGCCTTGCGGTGAAGTGCTGGGCAGAATATCCCGTGGGCAGCGACGAGTACAACAAGAACTACGTGAGTCAGCTTGAGGCAACGCAGCTCGGGCCTGAAGTTGCGTGGGTGACCCGTCAGCAGGAAGCAGGATTGTTCAACTACACGCCTCGGCAGAAGATCACAGACATGGTGAAGAGCGATCCCCTGGGTGTAGGGAAGGATGCATTGAAGGTTGGCCTGGGAGCTGTAACAGCGAAGACTGGTGGCTTGCTCTGTGGAAGCGCTGCTGGTTGTGCGGTGGGAGGCTGGATGTTCGTGTTCGGCACAAGTGATGCAATCGAGGGGGCAACTAGCCTAGCCAATCGCTATGATGGAATTACGGCCTCTGGATGGAACCCCTTGCGGTCAGGTTTTAGTGCACTCGCGCCGACTTGGGGAAACACCATATATGACGGCATCAACCTCGGGACCGCTCTCGTTGCGTTAAAAGTACCGGTTCCACTTAACGTAGGAACGTTAGATGGCCTAAACCGACCCACTTCTATGTTCGACGTCATGGTGCCGAACATTAACAATGCAAAGTCAGTCCCGTTTATCGGACCGTCCGTTAGTGCTAACCAAGCCTCTCTATGGCTTGGAGTGGGCACCAAGGCCGCGACCTTTGTTAATGACGTCCGCAACGCGGGAGAAAAAAAATGAATTGGCGTCGAGCATACGCCGCATTCCAAATTTGGTTCATGGTCTGCCTTACATCGGCGATCGGGGCGAGTTCCTGGTCGTTTCTGGTTGCCGGGTTATGTCGCTTAATGTTCAAGCTAGATGAAAATATTGCCCTCTTGGCAATCGGGTTGCCTATGTTTCTTATCTTGCTGGTTGTCTTAATCAGGTTTTTACCGAAACCACTACGCAAGGCAGGAATACTGAGTGATGAGCCGGAGAGATTCGGACCTTGGTTCAAGCCGTGAACACAGACCGGTTTAACAGACAGTTGCATCCGGAAGAACGGCAATGGGCGAAAGATAACGCGAAGCAGTTCGCGCAGTTCTATAAGGACAAGACTGGCCAGTCGATCACGCCCGATCAGGCGCAGCAGGTGCTGTTGGCCAATGGGTATCGTTTGGTCGATGCAGCGGCAAGCAAGGGACCTGGTGGCGATGCGACTGCGGTGGCGTTTATCAGTCAGAACGCGGACGGTATGTTCACCGCCACTAATTCCGAATACAACAGTCCCTTCCTCTACGGAAACAAAGATGGGTCACTGACGCCGGAGCAACGGGCATTGCCTGGAGCCGTAGCTAATCCTAAACTCGGGCTCGCTATTGCGGGCGCGTTGGCGGCACCGGCAGTCCTACCTGCACTGGCAGCAATACCCGGTGCGCCGATCTTCGGGATTGACGGGGCATTGGGTTCGACTGCATGGACTTCGGCGGCGGGAACCGGCGCGATTAGCGCGGGCATCAATGCAGGCTCGCAGTATTACCAGAATGGAACGGTCAATCCTGTTGACGTGGCAATTGCCGCGATATCGGGAGGTGCTGGCGCGTACGGTGGCCTGGGATGGAACGTGTTCGTGAATGGCGTGGGTGGTGCGACTGGCACGGCGATCAATAATGCCGTATACGGTAAGAGCGACAGCATCATGTTTGGCGGCGCAGTGAGCGGCGCTGGCGCGGCCTTCGGTTATGGTGTCGGCAAAGGCATGGAGACAGGGATCAACTCCATCCTGCGGCCAACGATCAACAGTTCGGGCTGGGCGGATGTCGGAAAATGGGCTGGGCCGTCGGGGTTGAACTTCCTTATACCGAACAATTTGGCCGTAATCGGGGCTGGCGTAGCCGGCGGTTCAGGTTCTGAGGCGGCGGGTGCCGCAATAAATGGTGTCAAGAATCAAATGGGGCCTGCGAAAAAATGATGCGTCTAGTGCTCTTGCTGATGTTGGCCTATGCCCTGTCACTGCTGTGCTTCGCGGCGATCAAAGTATCGTCTGTCCTGATGGCTGTTGTATTTTATGGCGGAGCGTATCGATGGGGAGTTGAGGACATACGGTTTGTGTTGATTCGCGGTTCGCTTGTGGCCTTAGTCTTCTGGATCGTGGCAATTCTGCAGTATCTCAGGGTGAGAAATCGGCTGTAGCAGTAACAACAAACCCGGCGCTGGCCGAGTTTGTTGTTTGCGGGTGTTGTTCAGTTTCGTTTGCTGCGTCGTTGCAGCATGGCGTTGGCCTCTGTCGCGGTCATGTACCGGCCGGCGACCCTGTAGTCATAGTCCGGGGTGATAGTGATGTGCCCGTGCCGGTAGTCGATGCTGAACAGGACCTGGTTCCCCGGCAGGAAGCCGGCGTGTTCGAGCATGGCATTGGTGACCTGCATCCAGGGGAAGGCGGTGCGCCTGCCGTGTTCGGACGTGCTATCTGCTTCAAGTGCCACGGAAATGCGCGTGGCGTGTTCGCCGCGTGCGCGACGTGGTTTAAGATTGGTATCAGCCATGATCAGTTCTCCAAGTGAACTGGTTGCGGTCAGCGGGGCATGAGTGCTGGTAACACTCATGCCCCGCGCTTCGATAACGGCCCTGTTCCGGGGTCCGGTTATTCCATCGTCGTGCTTCGTACTTGAGGATCAAACCCCCAAGCAGTTCGCGCACGACATGTTTCTCTTCCTTTGAAAACTGGTTGACGGCTTCGAACTGCAAGGTGAGGTCAGTGTCGGGGCCGCGCTCGTGTTCATCGAAGAGCAGAAAATCTGCGGTGACATGCAGCGCAACAGCCATTCTCTTCAAGACATCGGCAGACGGCTGCCCTTCGGCGCGCTCGCGCGCGGCCTTGACGGAGTAAGCGCCCGGGGTAAGCGAGGCGTCGTTACCGCGTAACAACGGTCAGCGCGGTTGTTGAACAGTGGAGCACAACGGTCCTATTCCGCCTGGTTTGCCGTCGCACTGCGTGCTCAATCAAACCCGCCGAGACGAAGTTGTTTCGTGATGCGATGTAATTGAGATGGGCGCAAGGCGTCCTCTGGCAAACTCGCGCCTTCTGGCCAGAACCCGTGTCGGGGCAAAAATTTCGGATGGCGACGCGAATCAGGAAAAACCGGTTTGCAGGTTCCTGTTGCGTCAGGAGGAACCCTGTACCGACAACGGCGGGCGTGTCGGGGTGTGGTGTTCGCTCGAACCGGCCGTTGCACCCCGACGAATACGCAATGGAAAAGAAGGATGCAAAAGTCGTTGCAAAGAAGTTCGGCATCAATAAACAGGAAGCGGAAAGCCAAATCGTTGCGGAAATATTCCGCAACCTGGACCACCGGGCCTCGAACGCATCCGGTGGCGTGCAGGACTATGAGGTTCACGCGATCATCGGATGCCAGAGCCTGAACTGCGACGGCTACAAGACCGATCCGCAATACGCAAATCACGACTGCAACCGTCATTACATTGCAGGTAATCAGCAGGCCTATGACGATCTGGTGAATAACAATCCAGTGAGTACAGCTATCGCCGGCACGGGCATGGTTGGGTACTCGCTGCTGCATGCCGTATCGAATCACGGAATGAAACACCCATGAAAATCAGAACGCGGCTGGCGGCACTCCCGCTCACAGCCCTGGTATCGCTCGCGTCGAACGCGCAACATTCGCCGACGCCAGCCGATGAAGCCGCCGCAGCACGGGCCAACGCCGGGCAGAACCAGCAGATACAGCAACAACGCGATGCACAGCAGCGCGACGCAATTGTGCAGGCACCCGCCGTGCGTTCGACCCTCCCGACATTCGAGGGCTACCCACAGCTGCCGGTCGAGACACCATGCTTCCGCATCGCCCGATTTGCACTCGACATTCCGACGACTCTGCCCGATGCCGTGCGCAGCAAGGGCACCTCGGCCCTATCACTGGACCCGTTCGCCTTCGCTCGCGAATGGCTCGATCACTACAGGGGCCAATGCATCGGCAAGTCCGGCATTGACACACTGACGAAGGGGCTGCAGCAGGCCATCCTGAGCCGTGGCTATGTCACGACGCGCGTACTCGTCCCGCAGCAGGACCTGTCCAGCGGCACGCTGGCCTTTGCGCTCGTTCCCGGCGTCGTGCACCAGCTCCGCTTTGTCGATCCCGAAACGCGCGGCACCTTGAAATCCGCATTCCCGGTAAGCGACGGCGACCTGCTGGACCTGCGCGACCTTGAGCAGGGGCTGGAGCAGATGAAGCGCGTGGCGTCGCAGGACGTGGACATGAAAATCGAGCCGACCGACACACCAGGCGAAAGCGATGTCGTCGTGAGCGTGAAGCGCTCGAAACCGTGGAGCTTCGTCGCATCCGTCGATAACTCGGGTACAGACGCGACCGGCAAGTGGCAGGGCAACGTGAACCTCGGCGTCGACAATCCGCTGGGACTCAACGACATCTTCACAGTCGGCGCAAATCAGGATCTGTCGTTCGGCAACAAGTCACTCGGCTCGCACGGATTCAACGGCTCGTATTCCGTGCCATGGGGGTACTGGACGGCCACACTGTCCGGTAACACGAACACGTACTACCAGAACATCGCGGGCGTGAACCAGACCTTCGTGTCCAGCGGCAATTCGCAGACAGCCGCACTGAGACTCGCGCGTGTGCTGAGCCGCAGCCAGAGCGACGTATTCGGCGTGGAGTTCCAGTTATCGAAGCGTTTCGGCGACAGCTTCATTGACGACACCCACATCCCGCAACAGAAGCGCAACAACACGTTCATCGAAGCGGGCCTGACCGACCGGCATTACTTCGGCGCGTCCCAGTTCGACGGCACGCTCGCTTACCGCCAGGGCATCGGCGGCTTGGGCGCGACGTCCGACCCGTACCCCGAGGGTCCGACCTACCGTTACCACATGGCGGTGCTGGACGCGAACCTGTCGGTCCCGTTTGCCGTCGCCAGCCAAAACGTCCGGTATGTCGCGACCGTTCACGCGCAGTTCACTACTGACACACTGTTCTATCTGGACGACCTCACCATCGGCAGCCGATACACGGTGCGCGGCTTCGACGGCGAAACCATGCTGGCGGCAGAGAAAGGTTTTTATTGGCGCAACGAGTTGCAATGGTCCATCGGCAAGACCGGACAGGCGTTGTACGCGGGAATCGACTACGGACGCGTGTTCGGACCGAACACCGCGTTTCTGGCCGGAACACAACTGGCGGGTGCGGTGATCGGCATCCGCGGTGGTCTGCCTGCACGCTTTGCTGGTCTCTCCTACGACCTGTTCGTCGGCACGCCGGTCTACAAACCCAGCGGATTTCCGACCTCGCGCGTGACGGTGGGAGTGCAGGCTACGGCTCAGTTCTGAGTGGGACCAAACTTTTATTCATGCTTTTTTGCGAGTCAACCATGTTAAGTAAATTTGCGATTGCAGCGTTGTGCGTCTCGCTGTCGACATGCGCGATGAATCGGTCGCGTTTGCGTGACTCGCGTTGATCCGCGAGTGCCCCGGCTCGAATGTAAAGATTCGTTATAACTCGCGCGTTTAGCCTGCGTGGTTGCTCGTCTTAAAAAATATCTGGTTTAAATTGTTCCCGCCGTTACAAAGCGGCCGGGTATGAGAGCCCGCAGCGTAAACCCGCACTACCTGCGCAAGTAGGTAGTGCGCAACCCATCATGCACGTCTGTTTCTACGGGCGGGCTGTGGTGAGGGAGCCGCGAGGCTCGCCGGTTTCGGTTTTACGCCCGGTCTCTCAAACTCGCTACGTGCCCGCTCACCCCATCTGTTATATCAGCGAGTGTCGGGCAATTCAGGAACTCACCGGAAACCGCGCCATGAGCAAACACACCAAAAAAACTAAACCTGCGTCACGCCCGCCTGTTGATGCGCTTCAATACGAAAAGCTCGCACTGTCGGCATTCGGCGCATGCGACCGGCAAATCCGGCAGCTTGAAACACTGATCAATCTCGCGGCAAGCATCACACGATGCCCGGCTACGACGGTTGACGAAAGACGCCGTGAGCGCAACTTGCTGGAACACCTGCTTCACACCGTCGAGCAATACCAGCAGGAAGTTGAATGCGACCGAGAGCTTTACCAGGTAATCGCGCTCGACGCGAAGGGCGTTCCTCACAGTTGCATCACCGCCAAACATGCGGCGAAACTTCTTTCGGATGCAGCGGAGGCGGGGCGAGATGCAGCGGAAGCAGCGGTCGAAGCCGAAGCAACACCAGATAAAGCTGCGACGTGTAAGCAGGAGCGAATCAAGACCGCCGCACGTGCGCGAACTGATGCGCAGCGGGCAGCAGTGAAGCACTAGGATGAAATAGCGGCGACCATGCTGCGACAAAGAAAACGGCGCGACTTGTTCGCGCCTTCTTTATTGAAGTACGCGCAAACCCCTCACCTCGCCGTATACCCCCCATCGATCGGCAGACAAACCCCACTAATCATCGACGCCGCGTCGCTCAACAAAAACATAATCGGCGCAGCGACTTCAGCAGACTCGGCAAACCGCCCCAAAGGAATCGCCTTTAAAGCAGGATCGCGTTTCACAGGATCGCTCCACGCCTGCACGGCCATCGGCGTCAACGTCACCGTCGGATTGACGCTATTCACCCGAATACCAAAAGGCCCCAACTCGATACACAAGGCCCGCGTAACCGCATCGAGCGCCGCCTTCGAAGCCGAATAACTCAAGTGATCGTCAAGCGCCACCAGCGCAGCCTGACTGGAAACATTCACGATGCTGCCGGCACGCTTCGCCTCGATCATTCCGCGCGCCATATGCTTGGCCACCAGCGCCGCCCCACGCGCATTCACTCCCATCACACGATCGAAACTCGCACCGGTCGTATCCACGGCACGCTCAAGCAAAGCGATCCCCGCGCAGTTCACAAGCCCATCGAACGCTTCGAGCGAGCTCAATGCCTCGTCTACGGCCTCTTCATCGCTCACATCAAGCATCAACGGCTCGCAGCCTGTCTCCTCTGCCAAACGCGCGAGTTCATTCACATTGCGCGCCGCAGCGACCACATTCGCGCCGGAAGCGCACAACGCTTCCACCGTCGCTCGCCCAATTCCGCTCGATGCGCCTGTCACCAGAATCGAGCGGCCAGAAAAATCGAAAGTAGCATTCATGATATCTGCAACCGATGCATGACCGATTTCAACGCCGGATACAAATCCGTATAAACACCGAACCGCTGCTCATACAGCGCCATCCGTTGCGCATTCGGCTCCGCGCGTTCAAACAGCGTGACCCATCCTCTGTGCGCCTCTTCACGCGAAACCAGACCGACGCCGAGGCCGGCCAGCAACGCCGCGCCCATCGCCGCCTCGACATCCTGCTCGATCGTGTAGACCGGATAGCCGGTGACATCCGCGATGATCTGCATCCATAGATCAGAGTGCGCGGCGCCGCCCACCACGATCAGCTTGTCATCCAACGACTGCGCGCCTTTACGCCCCGCCTCGATGTTGTGCTTCAACGCGAACGACACGCCCTCCAACACCGCCCGATACAGGTGCGCCCGGGTATGAAACAGGCTCAAGCCGACAAACGCCCCACTCGCCTTCGCGTCCCAAACAGGACTTCGCTCGCCCATCAGATACGGCAGGAACATCACGCCGTCCGACCCTGCCGGAATCCGCGACGCGTTCTCTTCCAGCAAGCGATGCGGGTCCCCATTCGGTATCGCCCGCGCGGCTTCAGTCTCCGCGTGACAGAACTGCTCGCGGTACCACGTCACCGAAGCACCCGCCGTAATCGCGCCGCCGAACACGTAGATATCGTGCTGACCGTTGAACACATGCGGCATGCTGATCAACCCATGCCTCGCGTCGACGCTCTGGTTGATATATCCCCAGCACATGCTCGTGCCGATCATCGCAACGTGCTGCCCGGCGCGCGTGACGCCGGCGGCAAACGTCGCCACCGCCGCGTCCACTCCGCCCGCCACGATCGCCGTGCCCGGCTCGAGGCCAAGCTGTCCGGTCCACTGCGACAGCAGCCCGCCCACCACGTCCGACGATTCCACCAGTCGCTCGGGCATCATCGTCGCGGGAATGCCGAGCATGTCGAGCGCCTCGTCCGACCAGTCACGCTTTGCTATGTCGTAGATACCGCCGATATTGCCCGCCGAGCTATGGTCGACGGCAACCTCGCCGGTCAGCATGTAAATCACATAAGCATTAGGCGGCAGGAAGTAACGCGTATGCGCCCACACATCCGGCTCATAGTCGCGCAGCCACAGCATCTTCGTATAACCGTAATAGCTGTCCACGCCATTGCCGGTGATCGCATACAGGCGCTCGAGGTCGATGTTTGCACGCACCCACTCGACCTGGTCGGTTGCGCGCCGGTCCATCCAGATCAAACACGGATAGAGCGGCCGCATCTCGCTATCGACAGGAATCCCCGAACCGCCGTACAGGCTGCTCACACATACGGCCTTGATCGACTTCGCCGCGACGCCTGCCGCTTTCGCCTTATCGACACACGCGGCAACGCATTCCACCACCGCGTTCAACCACACCGCCGGCCATTGCTCAGCCCATAGCGGCCTGGGCGTATCCGGCTGATAGCTCGACGCATGCTGCGCGACGATCGCGCCGTGCTGATCGACCAGCAACGCCTTGGTGCTCTGCGTGCCGATATCGACGCCGATGACGTAATCCATACAGTCTCCGTTTATGTGCCGTTCGTCCGAGGCCCGCGCTCCACTCGCCCCCCTCAGGCGCGCGGTTTCATCAACACCTTGATCGAATCGAGCGAGTTGGCGATCTTGATCGCTTCGTCCCATTCTTCCAGCGAAAAGCCATGCGTGACAATGCCCTTCGACGTCACGAGCCCACGCGCCAGCAAATCGATCGCAATCGGATAACAGTATGGGCCGAGATGCGCGCCACGTACATCGAGCTCCTTGCGGTCGCCGATCACCGACCAGTCCAGCGTGGTATCCGCGCCGAACACGGAAAACTCGACGAAACGCCCCAGCTTGCGGATCATCTCCATGCCCTGATTGACGCCGATCGGCGCGCCGGTCGTTTCGATGTACACGTCGCAACCATAACCGCCGGTCAACGAATGAATGATCGCCAGCGCGTCGTCCTGTTTCGGATTGATGGTCACGTCCGCGCCATATTCACGCGCGAGTGCCAGGCGCTCCTCAACCAGATCGATCACGACCAGCTTCTTCGGCGTTTTCAGATGCGCAACTTGCGTCATCATCAAACCAAGCGGACCCGCGCCTGCAATCACCACCACATCGTCGAGTTGCAGGTCACCGCGGTTCACCGTGTGGATCGCGCACGCGAGCGGTTCAATGATCGCGGCGTCTTCGAGCGAAATGCCGTCGGGAATCTTGTGGACGATCGCGGTCGGCGGAATACGCATGTACTCGGCCATGCCGCCGTCGGCGACCTCGCGCTGAAAGCCGAAGATGTTGTGCACTTCGCACATCCAGTACTGGCCGGATTTGCAATAGCGGCACTTGCCGCACGGCACGATCTGCTCGGCGATCACGCGGTCGCCCAGCTTCACGCCGAAATGATCGGCTGCGCCCTCGCCAATTTCTTCGACGAAACCGAAGAACTCATGCCCCGGAATCACCGGCGCCTTGACCCACGGGCTCGGGCCGCCCCAAAACATCTTCGCGCCCGAATGACATTTGCAGTCGCTCGCGCAGATGCCACACGCGGCGATGCGGATCACCAGTTCGTGCGCGCGTGCCTTGGGTTTGGCTACCTGTTCGACGCGATAGTCTTTCGGTGCGTGGCAGACGATCGCCGTCATGTCCTGCTTATCGGATTGGGTAGTTTGAGTCATTGCATGGTCCTGCTGGGAAAAATGGGTCAGTGGAGAGTTACTTTCTACGGTCGCGGCTGATGTAGATCGCGAGCAAAATAATTCCGCCCTTGATCACGTTCTGCACATACGGATTCACGCCGACCATATTCAGGCCGTTGTTCAGTACGCCGAGCAACAATGCGCCGATCAGGGTGCCGATGATCGAGCCGCGTCCGCCGGAGATCGACGTACCGCCCATCACCACCGCGGCAATCGCATCGAGTTCGAAGCCGACGCCCGCGTTCGGCTGGCCGCTCATCAAACGCGCGGTCAGGACGATCGCTGCAAAAGCGGAGGTCAAACCGGCGAGCGTGTAAACAATCAGTTTCACGCGCGCCACGCGCACGCCGGAAAGACGCGTCGCCTGTTCATTGCCGCCAATCGCATACACGTAGCGGCCGAACGGCATGCGTTCGAGCAACATCCAGGCAATCGCATAGATCACCAGCATGATCACCACGGGCGCCTGGACGCCGAGAATCTTGCCGCTGCCGAAGAAGCTGACCCAATCCGGCAGACCATCGATCGGATAACCCCCCGTGTAGATCAGCGCGAGGCCGCGAGCGATACCCATCGTGGCAAGCGTGACGATGATCGGCGGCATGCCGGCGAATGCAACGAAGAAACCGTTCGCGGCGCCAAAGCCCAAACCGACCGCGATGCCGATCGCCAACGCCCCCACGGCGTTCATCCCGGCGACCATCAGGCCCGCGGCGAGCGTGCCGGACAAAGCCATGACCGAGCCGACCGACAGGTCGATGCCGCCGGTCAGAATCACGCAGGTCATCCCCACGGCGATGATCGCGTTGATCGACACCTGGCGCAGCACATTCTCGATATTGGCGGCGGAAAGGAAGCTGTCGCTCGCGAACACCATCACGATGCAGACCACCAGCAAGCCGATGAACGGATAGAAGAGCGTCGAGCGTTTCAACGCCGCCCATGTGAAGCGCACGGGCGCGCCCGGTGTGTCGCTACTGACGGCCGAGGTTTTCGGCGATGAAGAACGATTAGGCATGTTCATGAGTTGCTCCACGGGTACCGGCTGTGGCGTAGGTCATCACGGCGTTCGAGTCGATCTGCTCGCCTTCGAGCATCGCCTCGATGCGGCCCTGCCGGAACACGGCAACGCGGTCGCACATGCCGACGATCTCCGGCAGTTCGGACGAGATCATGATGATCGAGTAGCCGCGCGCAGTGAGTTCGCGCATCAGCAGATAGATTTCGGCTTTGGCGCCGACGTCGATGCCGCGCGTCGGTTCGTCGAAGATGAGAATGTTGGTGTGGTGATTCAACCAGCGCGCGATCACCACTTTCTGCTGGTTACCGCCGGAGAGCGTCGCGACTTCGGTGTGCATCGTCGGGGCTTTCACGCCGACGCGTTTCATGATGTCGGCCGTGGCACGCGCTTCGCTGCGCGGGTCGATAAAGAAGCGCAGCGAGCGGTATTTGCCGAGGTTGTTGATCGAGATGTTCTGCTTGATCGAGAAGTCGGTGATCAGGCCTTCGGTCTTGCGGCTCTCCGGCAGAATGCCGACGCCGGCGCGCAACGCATCGGCGGGATCGGACAGTTTCGCGGCCGTACCGTTGATGCGAATTTCCTTCACGTAAGCCGGGTCGGCCCCAATCACGGCGAGCGCGGTTTCCGTGCGGCCCGAGCCGACCAGTCCCGCGAAACCGAGAATTTCGCCCTCCCGCAACGTGAAGCGCAGTATCGGACTGTCTTTGAGCAACTGGAGCTTGTCGACTTCGAGCACGATCTTCGCGTCGGCACGCAGCGGCGGCTTCGGCGGAAAACTGTTTTCGATGCGGCGCCCCACCATCATTTCCACAAGGTGGTTCACATCGGATAGCGCAACTTCGGTCATGCCGACGTATTGACCGTCGCGCAGTACGGTAATGCGGTCGCATACTTCAAAGATCTCTTCCAGGTGATGGGAGATAAAGATCATCGCGACGCCTTGCTGCTTCAGATCGCGCATGATCGCGAACAGATGCTCGGCTTCGGCGGGCGTCAGTGTCGCGGTCGGCTCATCCAGAATCAGAATGCGCGCCTCCAAAGACAGGGCCTTGCCGATTTCGACAAACTGCTGCTGCGCGACCGACAACTCGCGAATCGGTACCGATAAGTCGATTGCCACGCCGAGGCGCTCAAAAATCGCGGCGGCCGCGCGCCGCATCTTGCCGCGTTCGAGCAAACCCAAAGCGTTCTTCAACTCACGGCCGAGAAATATGTTCTCCACCGCATTCAGATACGGGATCAGGCTGAACTCCTGAAACACGATACCGACACCCGCGGCGACCGCATCGTGATAGTTCGTGAAATGGCGCGCCTCGCCGGCGATCGTGATCGTGCCTTCGTCCGGCTGATAGATGCCGCACAGGATCTTCATCAATGTCGATTTGCCCGCACCGTTTTCACCGAGCAGCGCGTGAATCTCGCCGCGTGCGATCTCCAGGTGTATGCCTTGCAGCGCTTTCACACCGGGAAAGCTTTTGGTGATGTTGTCGAGCTTGAGTATCGTGTCCACGGGGTCCTCCTCTGCTGCTCGCCGCCATGTCGATCAAAGAAGCACGGCGGCGAGCGTTCGCTTTACCAGCTGAAGCCCTTGGCATTGCTCTTGTCGATCATCTTCACGTCGACCGGAATCGCCTTCGGCACATTCGCGCCCCACTTCTTCGCGAGCGCAATGCCGAGTGCGATTCGCACCTGGTCGGCCGGGAATTGCGCCGACGTTTCGATGAACTTCGAACCGGGCTTCTGGATTGCCGCAATCGCTTCAGGCGCACCGTCGACGCTGGTCAGCTTGATATCCTTGCCCGACGATTCGATTGCCGAGAGCGCGCCCATCGAGCCGCCGTCGTTCACGCTGAACACGCCCTTCAGATTCGGATGCGCCTGAATCATGTTCTCGGTGACGGACAAGGCCGTCGCGCGCTCCTGCTTGCCGTTCTGCGTATCCACGAGTTTGATGCCGGGGGCTTTCGCGAGCGCCGCCTTGCAGCCGCGCACGCGTTCGAGAATCGGCACCACCGGAATGCCATCGAGAATCGCCACTTCGCCGCTGCCGCCAAGCGCCTTCGCCAGATAGTCGCAGGCCATCTCACCGGCGTCGAAATTCTTCGAACCGACGAAGGAATCGACCGGGCCGTTCGCATTCGCATCGACCGCGACCACCACCACGCCCGCTTTCTTGGCCGACGTCACCGCGGACTGAATACCGGTCGAATCGGTCGGATTCACGAGCAGGATGTCGATCTTCTTTTGCAGCATGTCTTCGACGTCACTGACCTGCTTGCTGACGTCGTGGTGCGCGTCGGTGACGACCACCGTCGCGCCGATCGACGCGGCGGCATCGTTCAGGGCCTTTTGCATCGTCACAAAATAGGGGTTGTTCAGTTCCTGAAACGTCATACCGATCTTCAGCGGCGCGGCCTGTGCTGCGGGCGCGGCGCTCAACGACAGGCCGATTGCAAGCGTCGCGAGCGCTGCCGTGTTGCGCGCGAAGGTCTTCAACGATGTCGGCTTCGAAATGGATTGCGTCATGGTTGTCTCCGTTATTAAAACTGTTCGATGAAGTGAGCACGTCCCTCACGCTGTGCGAAGACAGCGCGACGGGTGTTGAAACGCGGATAAATTTGAACGCTTCGGCTTTTAGCGTGGCGTATGGGGACTCGTCGGCGGATAGGCGGCCGCCGCGGTGCGCGGCAAGCCCGGCGCAAGCACGATCGCCGGCGCATTGTCGATGCCCGCGCCGCGCGCGGCGGCTTGTTCGGAAGCGTCGCGGCTCGCGTCGTTCAATTGTTGATAGTGGCGAAATTTCGAAGGCGCCATGCCTTTGACCGCGAGGAACTGCCGATTGAAATTCGACAGGTTGTTGAAGCCCGCCTTGAAGCAGATATCGGTCACGCTCAGTTCTCCGTCCGTCAACAGCTGACAGGCGAGATTGATGCGCATGCGGTTCACGTACTGCACGAACGGCAGCCCCGTATGACGGCGGAAGTAACGCGAGAACGCACTCACGCTTTGTCCGGCAAGTTGCGCGAGGTCCGATTCGCGCAGGTCGTTGGACAGATTCTTGCCGATATACGAAAGCGCATGATTGATGCGCGTCGACGCGAAACTGGTCGGGTCGGCCTGATAAGCGGGGCTCGCCAGGATCTCGCGATCGTCGGCGTTCATCAGAATCTCAAGCATCGACATGAACAGCACGAGCCGGCGCAATCCGCGCGCGGCCAGCAATTCGAGGAACAGCGGCTTGATCGCGGCGCTCGTGTGCGCGCCGAACGACACGCCGCGGCGCGAGTCGGCCAGCAGCGCTTCGACCTGGCGCCACTCCGGAAAACTCTCAAGACAACTCGATACGAACTCCTGGCCGAATTGCACGACCAGATTGCGCTGCGCGATCGTCTCGCCTTCCGGCACGTCGCTGACCCAGTTGTGCGGCAGGTTCGGCCCCATCAGCACAAGATTGCCTGGCGTAAAGCTGCTGATGTGATCGCCCACGAACATCTTGCCCGTCGTCGCCACGATCAGATGGATTTCGTATTCGGGGTGAAAGTGCCAGCGCACCGTACGGTACGGATAGCCGTGCGACCACGCTTTGAAGGATTCGTCACGCCGTACGGCGACGACTTCCAGATCGGGTTGCATTCGCGTCTTCCTCCATGAAGCGGCGTATTGCGAGTGCCGCTGAGCTTCGTCTTGTATAGCGAAAAGTAGCCTTCTACGACCTGATCCACCACTAAAAATCAAACCGCGGACCGATACTTTTTTGCATTCGGGTTAGTCCTGACGCAGAGAAAGTCAAATTTGATGCAATGCAATACGCACCGCGACACGCGTCCCACAACGCACGGGCACCTCGCGACTACAGCCAGAACGCCCGCCACGCCGCGCTGCGCCACGAAAAGCCGCTGAGCTTGCCTTGACATTCGTTTCACCGGGTACGATCATTCGCTCACAGACAGAGCAAATGCTCCAATTCAAGAAAAACGCGGGCTCCGAGCCAGGCGAGCGAAGACATTCAGGAGACGTACATGAGCAGCGGACAAGGCAGCGGCGCGACCGCACACGTGATCCTGCACATCGGCGCGGGATCGTTTCATCGCGCCCATCAGGCGTGGTATCTCCATCGGCTGAACGAGGCGAAGGTGGCGGGCGAGCCGCACTGGTCGCTCACGGTAGGCAATATCCGCAGCGACATGAACGCCGTGCTCGACGCGCTCGCCGCGCAGAACGGCGTCTATACGCTCGAGACCGTCACACCGCAGGGCGAGCGCGCGTACGAAACGATTCGCTCGATCGAGCGTGTCTTACCGTGGACCGAAAGTCTCGACGGCCTGATCGAAGCGGGCGCCGACCCGGCCTGCAAGATCATCGCCTTCACCGTCACGGAAGGCGGCTATTACCTCGACGAACAGGACGAACTCGATACGGCCAATGCCGATCTCGCGGTTGACCTGCAAGGCGGCCATACCACCATTTACGGCGCGCTCGCGGCGATTCTCGACGCCCGCATGAAGCGCGGCGGCGGCCCGGTCACGCTGCAGACCTGCGATAACCTGCGCAGCAACGGCGAGCGTTTTCATGCGGGTATGAGCGAGTTTCTCGAGCGGCGCGGCGCAGACGAACTGGCGCAATGGTTCGACGACAACACCGAGTGCCCGAGTTCGATGGTCGATCGCATTACACCGCGTCCCACGCCGGATGTGCGCGAACGCGTCAAAGCCGCTACCGGCGTCGACGACGCCTGCCCCGTCATGGGCGAATCCTTCATCCAGTGGGTGATCGAAGACCGCTTCATCGCCGGGCGCCCCGCGTGGGAAAAGGTCGGTGCGGAACTGGTCGACTCGGTGCTGCCGTATGAGGAAGCGAAAATCCGCATTCTCAACGCGACGCATAGCTGCATTGCATGGGCGGGCACGCTGGTCGGACTGAACTACATCCACGAAGGCACGCTCGATCCGGACATCAACAAATTCGCCTTCGACTATGTGACCGAAGACGTGATTCCGTGCCTCACGCCGAGCCCGCTCGACCTCGAACGCTATCGCGACGTAGTGCTCGAGCGGTTCGGCAATCCCTACATCCAGGACACGAACCAGCGCGTCGCGGCTGACGGTTTTTCGAAGCTGCCTGGCTTTATCGCGCCGACGCTTTCGGAATGCTTCGAACGCGGCGTCAAGCCCACGGCTACGGCGATGTTGCCGGCGCTGTTCTTCCGTTTCCTCGAGCGCTGGAACGCCGGCACGCTGCCGTATGCGTATCAGGACGGCGTGATGGACGAGCAGGTCGCGCGCGGTTTCTTCAGCGCGCCCGATCCGCTCAAGGCATTCGCCGCTGATCGCCTGCTATGGGGCAGCATGGCGCAGACACCGGAGCTGGAATCGGCCCTGGCGGGCGCGTTGGCGCGTGTCGACGTATGGCTCGCCAAACGCGGCGCCGCTTGAGCCGCGCGGTGTCGGACCAAGCGAACCACCCGAACCACGCCGGTGCCAGGCTTAATGCGCATGGCAGCGCCTGGCGCTTGCGGCTAAAGTAGCGCATCCCTAACGACGAAGGTTTCGCGCCCATGTATCTCGGCATCGACCTCGGCACGTCCGAAGTGAAAGTCCTGCTGCTCGCCTCCGATGGACGCGTAATCGGCACCGCGGGCTCACCCTTTACCGTTTCGCGCCCCCATCAGCGCTGGGCCGAACAGAATCCTGAAGACTGGTGGGCCGGCACGCGCGCGGCGCTGGCCGCGTTGCGCGCCAAACATCCGGATGAGTTCGCGCAGATTCGCGGCATTGGCCTGTCGGGGCAAATGCACGGGGCCGTCCTGCTGGATGCGGAGAATCGCGTGTTGCGGCCCGCGATCCTGTGGAACGACATGCGCAGCGATAAGGAGTGCGCCGAGCTGACCGAGCGCGCGCCGGAGCTGCATACCGTGGCCGGCAATCTCGCGATGCCCGGATTTACCGCGCCGAAGCTGCTCTGGGTGGCGCGCCACGAGCCGGAAATCTTTGCGCGCACGGCCTGCGTGTTGCTGCCGAAGGACTACCTGCGCCTGCAACTGACGGGCGGCAAGGTGTCCGATCCCTCGGATGCGGCGGGCACGTTGTGGCTCGACGTGGCCAAACGCGACTGGTCCGATTCGCTGCTTGCCGCCTGCAACATGACGCGCGCGCAGATGCCCAGCCTGTGCGAAGGCAGCGCGCCCTCCGGCACCCTGCTCCCCGCCGTAGCGCGCGAATTCGGCTTGAGCGACGGCGTGATCGTCGCAGCCGGCGGTGGCGACAACGCCACGAGTGCGATCGGCATCGGCGCGACGCAACCCGGTGACGGCTTCGTGTCGCTCGGCACGTCCGGCGTGTTGTGCGTGGTCGGCGACAGCTTCCGGCCGAACCCCGCGTCGGCAGTACATGCGTTCTGCCACGCGATTCCGGATCGCTGGCATCAGATGAGCGTGGTGCTGTCGGCGGCCAGTTGTTTGCGCTGGGTCTGCAAGCTCACCTCGACCGACGAACCGACGTTGCTCGCCGAAATCGAGGCACTGCCGGCGGAAGCATTGACCACTGCGCCGCTCTTTTTGCCCTATCTGTCCGGTGAACGCACGCCGCACAACGACCCGTACGCGCAGGGCGTGTTCTTCGGCATGAACCACGCGACCGATCGCGCGCTGCTCGGCTACGCGGTGCTCGAAGGCGTTACGCTCGCGCTCACTGACGGCCTCGACGCGTTGCGCGCGGCCGGCACCGAAGCGAAGGCGCTGTCCCTGCTCGGCGGCGGCGCGCGCAGCGACTACTGGGCCCAACTGCTCGCCGACGCGCTCGACACCGCCACCCGCAAGCACGGCGGCGGCGAAACCGGCGCGGCGCTCGGCGCGGCACGGCTCGGCTGGCTGGCCGCGGGCGGCGATCCGGCCAAAGTGCTGACCAAGCCGCCGATCGAAAAGGAGTTCACGCCGAACCCGCGACGGCACGCCGAACTGCGCAGCCGGCTTGAGGCGTATCGCGCGCTCTATCGCCACGTGCGGCCGCTGTTCGACCCGGCGCGCCCACCGCTCGCCTGATCGGCAAACCGCAGCCGGTGCCCGTTGAGACGCGGGGACCGGCTGCTATCATCGGCGCACTTCAAGCGAACCGTCACCGTGCCCAAGTCCACAGAAAAACTAGATCTAGCTACCCGCGCCGCGTGGCTGTATTACGTCGCTGGCAACACCCAGAACGAGATCGCCGAGAAACTGCAGGTGTCACGCCCGGTCGCGCAACGGCTGGTTGCTTTCGCCGTGGAAAAGAACCTGATTCGCGTGCGCGTCGATCACAAACTGGCCGATTGCCTCGCGCTCGCCGACCAGCTCTCGAAGCGCTACGGCCTGAGCATGTGCGAAGTCGTCCCGATCGACAGCGACACCTCGGAGGAAGTCGACCGCAAACTGGCGGTGGCCGGCGCGCAGGTCATGGAACGCTATCTGGTGGAAGAAAAGCCGATGGTGGTCGCCGTGGGCAGCGGCCGTACGCTGAAGGCCGCGGTCGATCAGATCGCGCAACTGGAGCGTCCGCAGCACCGGTTGGTATCCATGGTCGGGGCGATCGCCCAGGACGGCTCCTCGAACCGCTATGACGTCGCGCTGCACATTTCGGAGAAGACCGGTGGCAAGCATTTTCTGCTGCCCGCGCCGTTACTCGCCGATAGCGAGGCCGAACGCGCGCAGTGGTGCAATCACCGGCTTTACCGGATCGTCGAATCGCTGTTGGCCAACGCGGATGTCGCGTTCGTCGGCGTCGGCAATATCGGGCCGAAATGTCCGTTGCACGAAGACGGCTTCATCACCTCCGCGGAGGTGAAGGAATTGATGCAGAACCGTGCGGTGGCGGAAATGCTCGGCCTGCCGATCGATGCCGCCGGCGCGCACGTCGAATCGCCGACCGGGCGCCGGGTCACGAGCATCGCGCTCGACTCGCCGCCGCGGCGCCCTACCATCGGCTTTGCCGGCGGTGAGCGCAAGCGCGAAGCGCTGATCGCCGTGCTCAAAGGCGGCTGGCTGTCGGGACTGGTGACCGACGAGTTGTGCGCGCGAGCGGCGCTCGACGCGTGATTGAGGCAAAGCGGCGACCTCGCCGCTTTGCCCTTCACGGAATCACGCAGCCAGCACTTCGACGATCTTGCGCTGGAAGGCTTTGCCTTCGCTGTCGAACAGATGGCAGTGCTCGGGTGTCGCGCCGAGCCGTTGCGTTTCGCCCTTGCTGTGGCGCTCGAGCGGCGGAATCCGCGCGATCAGGCCGTCCGGCGCCACGCTCGATTCCGCATACAGATACGCTGCGTCACCCAGCGATTCGACCGCCATGGTTTTCGCCGACACACCGTCGTCGGCCATACCCACGTGCAGGTGCTCCGGACGAATGCCGACGGTGACCTTGTCGCCCTGCTTCACCGCGCCCGGCTCAACCGCGACACGCTGCGTCTCGCCGGTTTCGTAGCGCACCGTGACGCCGTCGTGCGTCACCGACTGCACCACTCCTTCCATGAAATTCATCTTCGGCGAACCGATAAAACCGGCGACGAAGCGATTGGCCGGCGCGTGATACAGCATGGTCGGGCTGCCGACCTGCTCCACATTGCCCGCCGACAGCACGACGATTTTGTCGGCCAGCGTCATGGCTTCGACCTGATCGTGCGTCACGTAGATCATCGTGGTCTTCAGCTCGTCGTGCAGACGCGCGAATTCGAGACGCATTTTCACGCGCAGCGCGGCGTCCAGGTTCGACAAGGGTTCGTCGAACAGGAACACTTTCGGCTTGCGCGTAATCGCGCGGCCAATGGCAACCCGCTGACGCTGACCGCCCGAGAGCTGCTTCGGCTTGCGATCGAGCAGATGGTCGATGTGCAGAATCTTCGCTGCATTGCGCACGGCGGCGTCGATCTCGGGCTTCTTGGTGCCGGCGAGTTTCAGGCCGAAGGCCATGTTGTCGTACAGCGTCATGTGCGGATACAGCGCGTACGACTGGAACACCATCGCGATACCGCGCTTGGCGGGCGGCACGTCGTTCACGCGCGCGTTGTCGATGGTCAGATCGCCGCCGGTGATGTCCTCGAGGCCGGCGATCATCCGCATCAACGTCGATTTACCACAACCGCTCGGGCCTACGAACACGACGAATTCGCCGTCCAGGATGTCGAGGTTGATGTCGCGCATCACCTCGTTGTCGTCGTAAGCCTTTCTGATATTGCGCAGAGTTACGCTTGCCATGATGTGTCTCCGTGTGTTGCTCTTACAGCGTTAATTCGTTTGTCCAGGGGCTGTGCCAGACGCGGCGCCAACGCGGCCGCGCTTACGGCGCCGCGGCCGTCGCGCTCAGCGTCCATTGCGCGACCAGTTCCGGCAACTGCAGCATGTCGTCGAAAACGTGGCGCGCGCCGGCCGCGTGCAATGCGTCGATCTGCGCGTCGCTCGCATGACCTCCGCCGATAAAACCCAGCACCGTCATGCCCGCCGCGCTCGCCGCCGTCACACCCGTCACGCTGTCCTCCACCACGAGGCAGGCCGACGGCGCGAGGCCGAGACCTTGCGCGGCAGCGAGATAGACGTCCGGTGCGGGTTTCGGATTCGGCACCGCGTCGGCGCAAAAAAGCCGATTGCCGAAGAACTTCACGAGACCCGTGCGCGCCAGCACGCTTTCCACATACGGCCGGAAACTGTTGCTCGCGCAGGCCTTGGTGAGCGGCACCTGGGCCAGCGCGGTTTCGATTCCTGCGACTGTCGGCGCCTGCATCGCCGCCGCTTCCACCGCCCGGCGGATTGCTTCGACATCTTCTGCGCCGAGGCTCTTGCCCAGTTGCGCCGCCGTGCCTTGCAGCACCTTTTCGATGCGCAGGCCGAGCAGCGGCAGCACCACCGGTTCGACATCGGCATCAGGCCAGCGCGCTTCGAGTTCGTGCACCAGCATGCGCGCCGCCACGGCTTCGCTGTCGATCAGCACGCCGTCGCAATCGCAGATCAGCGCGAACTGGCTTCCATTCGTGCTGGCGGTCATTTGACCGCCCCGAACGTGAGGCCGCGCACCAGTTGCTTCTGCGACAGCCAGCCGACGATCAGGATCGGAGCGACCGCGAGCAGCGACGCGGCGGAAAGCTTCGCCCAGAACAAGCCTTCAGGACTCGAATACGACGCGATGAACACCGTCAGCGGCGCCGCATTCGAACTCGACAGGTTGATGCTCCAGAACGCCTCGTTCCACGACAGGATCACCAGCAGCAGCGCGGTGGAGGCGAGCCCCGGCAGCGACATCGGCATCAGCAGATAGACGATTTCCTGCCAGGTGGCCGCACCGTCGATCCGTCCGGCTTCGAGAATGTCGCGCGGAATTTCAGCGAAGTACGTGAACGACATCCATACCGCAATCGGCAGATTGATCAGCGTGTAGACGATCACCAGACCCGACACGGTATCGAGCAGCCCGCTGTTCTTCCACAGCAGATAGATCGGCACCAGCACGCCGACCGACGGCATCATCTTGGTCGACAGCATCCACAGCAGCACTTTCTGCGTGCGGCGCGTCGGAAAGAAAGCCATCGCGTACGCGGCCGGCACGGCGAGCAGCAGGCACAGCACCGTGACGCCCAACGAGATCAGGATCGAATTCCACGCGAACGCAAAGTAATTGCTGCGCGCGAACACCTCGCGGAAGCTATCGAGCGTCGGGACGAAAAACAGCGACGACGAATACGCCTGCTGCTCCGTCTTGAACGCGGTGATCGTCATCCAGAAGATCGGGAAGAACAGCAGTAGCGCGACCAGCCAAGCGATCACGCCGGGAATGCCGCGGCGAATCGCGTCGAACGGCGACTTGGCCGGCACGGCAATGGACGTCGTGCTCGACGCCGGTGTAGAGGCAACGTGACTCATTTTTCGTACTCCCCTTTCAGGTTCTTCGCGAGCATCCGCACGAGGAAGAACGACACGATGTTAGCCAGCACCACAGCCAGAATGCCGCCCGCCGAAGCAAGACCGACGTCGAACTGTTGCAGACCGAGCGAATAGATCAGGTACGACAGATTGGTGGTCGCGGTGCCCGGACCGCCGCCCGTGGTCGTATAGATTTCGGCGAAGATCGACAGCAGGAAGATCGTCTCCATCATCACCACCACCGCGATCGCCCGTTTCAGGTGCGGCAGCGTGATGTAGAAGAACATCGAGAACGGACCCGCACCGTCGATGCGCGCCGCTTCCTTCTGCTCCTGATCGAGCGACTGGATCGCGGTGAACAGGATCAGGAACGCGAACGGCAGCCATTGCCACGCAACGATCATGATCACCGCCGTCAACGGATAGTCGGCGAACCAGTCGATCGGCTGCATGCCGATCGCGCGCATGCCCTGGGCGATCAGGCCATACACCGGATGCAGGATCATGTTCTTCCAGATCAGCGCGCTGACTGTCGGCATCACGAAGAACGGCGCGATCGCCAGCAGTCGTGCAACGCCTTGACCATAGAACTTGCGGTCGAACAGGATCGCCATCAGCACGCCGCCGACTACTGTAATCACCAGCACCGAGATAATCAGTTCGAGGGTGTGCCCGATCGACGGTCCGAATGACGGATCGGTGGCCAGATACTTGTAGTTGTCGAATCCGGCGAAGCCTTTGAGATCCGGATTCAGCAGGTTGTAGCGCGAGAACGAAAACCAGATCGTCATCGCCAGCGGAATCGCCATCCACAGCACGAGTACCGCGACGGAGGGCGATACCAGCCAGCGGGCGGAATTGGCTTTGCGGGTTTCGCGTTCTTTTTCTGTCTGGGGATGGGCATGCATGAGAGGTAGGCGCAGAGGACGCATGATTGACCACCTGTTCGGTAATGCGCGGGTTGTCCGGCAAAGACACCGCCTTAGCCGCGCTTTAGCCACATCACTCGCCGCGACGCCAGCCGATGTCGCGGCGCATGAATGACAATTGACCGGCATATAAGCGGCAACAAGTGCCGGGGACGGCCCGCTGTGCTGCGTGAGCCGGCTGACGGGCGTCAGCCGGCGCGTTTCACGTTACGCGCGCCGGTACCTGGCTTCGGTACCGGGAGTGTAAAAGCGCGGCTTACTTCTGATAACCGGCCTGTTGCACGGCGCGATTCGCCGTGGCCTGCCCGGCTGCCAGTGCCTGGTCGACCGTCATCTGACCGGCAACCGCGCCGGAGATGCTCTGACCGACCACCGTGCCGAACGACTGGAACTCAGGGATGCCGACGAACTGCACACCGGTGTAGGGTACCGGCTTGAGCGTCGGGTGATCCGGATCCGCCGTCTCGATTGCCTTCAGTACGAAGTCGCCGAACGGAGCTGCCTGCTTGTATTCAGGGCGCGCGTAGGTCGATTGACGCGTTCCCGGCGGCACCGATGCCCAGCCTTCATCCTTCGCAACCAGCTCGATGTACTGCTTCGAGGTAGCCCACGCGATGAACTTCTTCGCCGCGTCAGCCTGCTTCGACGACTTCGGAATAGCCAGCGCCCACGCCCACAGCCAGTGCGAACCCTTCGGGGTCACCTGGGTCGGCGCCGCCGCAAAGCCCACCTTGTCGGCGATCTGCGACTGCTGCTTGTTGTAGAGCATGCCGGCGGCCACCGTGGCGTCGATCCACATCGCGCATTTGCCCGAGGACATCAGCGTGAGGTTTTCGTTGAAGCCGTTCGAGCTCGCTCCCGGAGGGCCGTCTTTCTTCAACAGATCGACGTAGAAGCTGATGGCCTTCTTCCATTCCGGCGAAGTCAGTTGCGCCTGCCACTTTTCGTCGAACCAGCGACCGCCGAAGGTGTTCACCACCGTCGTCGCGTACGCCATGTTTTCGCCCCAGCCGGCTTTGCCGCGCAGGCAGATGCCGTAGACGCCGTTGGCTTTGTCCGTCAGCTTGTCGGCGAACTGCGCGATCTGGTCGTAGGTCGGCTGATCGGGCATTTTCAGGCCCTTGGCCGCGAACAGATCCTTGCGGTAATACGTCATCGAACTTTCGACGTAAAACGGCAGCGCGTACAACTGGCCGCCGCTCGAGAGACCGTCGCGGGCCGTCTTCACGACGTCGTTCAGATCGTAATCCGCAGGCAGCCCCGTCAGCGGCGTGAGCCAGCCGCGCTTGCCCCATTGCGGCGTTTCGTACGCGCCGATCGTCATCACGTCGAACTGGCCGCTGCCGGTCGTGATGTCGGTGGTGGCGCGTTGACGCAGCACGTTTTCTTCGAGAATCACCCAGTTGAGCTTGATGTCCGGATTGGCCTGCTCGAAAGCGGGCGAGAGCTTCTTCAGCTCGATCATGTCCGGATTGTTCAACGTGGCGATGGTCACCGTGGCCGCCGACGCGCTCAACGCAAAGCACGCCAGAGCACCGGCACTGAGCGCCTTCAGCGCGGATTGAGTAGCTGGTTTCATGTGTTGTCTCCTTTCTCGTACGTTATGTAGTGCTGCGTTTGTTCTACGAAAATGACGAAGGGTGAAGCGGGTTGGTCAAGCCGGCTCGGCTCATCCAGCGCTGCTGTCCGCTTAGCTCATCCAGTTCCCACCGTCCACGTTCAGGGTTTGCGCGGTGATGTAGTCGGCATCCGCCGACGCGAGAAACAGGGCAGCGCCGGTCAGATCGTCCGGCACACCCATTCGGCCGAGCGGCACCGCTTCACCGACCAGGCGTTTCTTCTCGCCGAGCGGCCGGTTTTCGTAGCGGGCGAAGAGCGCGTCGACCTCTTTCCACATCGGTGTATCGACGACGCCCGGCGCGATGCCGTTCACATTGATCTTATGCGGCGCAAGAGCCAAGGCGGCGGACTGCGTGTAGCTGAGCACGGCGGCTTTGGTCGCGCAGTAGTGCGATACCAGCGCCTCGCCGCGCCGGCCGGCTTGCGACGACATATTGATGATCTTGCCGCCATGGCCCTGCTCGACCATTTTCCGGGCGACGGTTTGCATCAGGAAGAACATGCCTTTCACGTTCACCGCGAAGAGGCGGTCGAAGACGTCCCAGGATTCGTCGAGGAGTGGGCGCATGTCGAAGAGCGCTGCATTGTTGAACAGGATATCGACGCGGCCGAAGCGCTCCAGTGTGCTCGCAAGAGTGCGTTCGATGTCCTCGCGGCGCGTCACGTCGGCGCTGACGGTCAGCACGCGGTCGCCATACGCGGCGGCGAGCGCGTCGCCGAAACTGTCGGCCGGCTTCACATCGACCAGCACGCAACGCGCGCCTTCGTCCAGATAGCGCCGGGCCACGGCTTCACCGATTCCGCTTGCCGCGCCCGTCAGAATGGCCACCTTGTCTTGCAATCGTGCCGCCACTGCCTGTCTCCGGTTCGTTTCGCTTCTTGAGGCGCGGTGAGCGAACGCTCGTTGCGCGAACAATTGCTCTGTTAGTGATCGAATGATCGGATACGGACCGGGTCATGTCAAGGCGCTCGATCAGATTTCGATGGTGCAGCGCGGCAGGCCTCCCCTATAAGCCTGATATGTCCGCGGCTAACCCACTGCGCGCCTCGTCCAGCACGCCTGCGGGACCGAAGAAGTGCAGACGGTAAGACAGCCTGTTGCCGACGCCGCTGCCAAAAAATCGAGATACGTTATATCATTTCGAACTCGCTCGACTTCTGCCCTTCAGCGTAGGCGCGGCCTCCGCATGCCGCGCCGGCGCATGCGCTCGAGCGAGTGCAAGAACACCGGGGCATACCGTCCCTTACGTTTGTCATTCATTCAACTCTCACGCAGCAGGAAACGACGATGAAGAAATTCGGCTCGATGTTGAACGGGGCGCGCCGCGCGCTGACGCTGTCGAAGACCGTGGCCGTGGGCGCGACGGCCGCTGCTGCTTTCACGCTCAGCCATGCCGCGTTTGCGGCGGATGCGAAAATCCCGGTGGTGGCGGCAGAGAATTTTTACGGCGACGTCGTGCAGCAACTAGGCGGCGACCGTGTCGATGTCACGAGCATCCTGAGCAATCCGGATCAGGACCCGCATCTGTTCGAAGCCAGCCCGAAGACGGCGCGCGCGCTGCAGCATGCAAGCCTTGTGGTCTACAACGGCGCCGACTACGATCCGTGGATGGCAAAATTGCTGGCCGCCTCGAAGAGCGCGAAGCGCACCACCATCGTCGCCGCGGACCTGGTCGGCAAGAAAGCCGGCGATAATCCGCACCTCTGGTACGACCCGCAAACCATGCCGAAAGTGGCGCGCGCGGTAAGCGATGCGCTCGTCGCGGCTGACCCGGCGCACAAGTCGGCGTACGATGCGAACCTCGCGAAGTTTCTCGATTCGCTGAAGCCGATCGACGCCAAGGTCGCCGATCTGCATGGCCGCTACGCCGGCGTGCCGGTCACGGCGACCGAGCCGGTGTTCGGCTATATGTCCGACGCGATCGGCCTCTCGATGCGCAATTTGCGCTTCCAGATGGCGACGATGAACGACACTGAAGCAAGCGCGGCCGATATCGCCGCGTTCGAACGCGATCTGCGCGAAAAGCGCGTGCGCGTTCTGATCTATAACAGCCAGGCAACCGAGGCCCTGACCAAACGCATGTTGAAGCTCGCGCAGCAATCGAAGGTGCCGACCATGAGCGTCACCGAAACCGAACCGGCCGGCAAGACCTATCAGACGTGGATGCTGACGCAGCTTGACGCGCTCTCCACGGCGCTGGCTGCGGGCGATGCGAGTGCAGCGAATGCGGCGGCCACGGCGCCCAAAGGAAAAACCCAATGACCGAGACTGGCCGCGGCACGCCAGCTAATGCATCGAACAATGCATCAATCAGCGGACGCAGCACGGCGCCCGTGCTCGAACTCGAGCACGTGACGCTCGAACTCGGTGGCCGCACGATTCTGCGCGACACCGGCCTCGTGGTGAACCAAGGCGAATTCATCGGTGTGCTCGGGCCGAACGGCGCGGGCAAAACCACGCTGATGCGCGCCGTGCTCGGTCTCGTGCCGGCCGCGAGCGGCGCGATCCGCGTGCTGGGGCAGCCGGTCGAGCGCGGCAATGCGTCGATCGGCTATATGCCGCAGACACGCAGCGCGCTGGCCGGGCGCCGCGTACGCGGCCGCGACTTCGTGGCGATGGCCGCCGACGGACACCGCTGGGGCCTGCCCCATGCAGACAGCAAAACCCGCGCGGACGTCGAGCGGGTGCTGGATCTGGTGGGCGGCCGCCAGTTGGCCGAGCGGCCGTTGTCGGAATTGTCCGGCGGCGAGCGTCAGCGCTTGCTGCTCGCGCAATGTCTGCTTGGCAACCCCAAACTGCTGTTGCTCGACGAACCGCTGATCAGTCTCGATCCGCATCATCAGAAAAGCGTCGTCGAACTGGTGCGGCGCGTTCAGCAGGAACTCGGCATCGCCGTGCTGTTCTCCGCGCATGAACTGAATCCGCTTTTGCACGCGCTCGATCGCGTGCTGTATCTCGGTAGCGGCGTCGCCGCGCTCGGCACGGTCGACGAAGTCATTACGCGGCCGGTCCTGTCGCGCCTCTACGGCTCGCCGATCGACGTGATGCGCGTGAACGGGCGCATCTTCGTGATGTCGGGCGACGTCGAAGTCGAAAAACACGACCACGAGCACGAACACGACGAGAACGGCGGCCATAGCCATTCACACTCGCACGGCCATGGCCACGCACACGGCCACTCACACCAGCACGACTCACGCGACGGACACACGCACGATGTTTGAATACGATTTCATGGTGAACGCGTTCGCGGCGTCGGGGATCGTCGCGGTGCTGGCAGGCGTGGTGGGCTATTTTCTGGTGATGCGCGGGCAGACCTTCGCGGGCCACGCGCTCTCGCACGTCGGCTTCACAGGTGCGACCGGCGCGGTGCTGATCGGCATCTCGCCGATCTGGGGGATGATCGGCTTCACGCTCGCCGCGGGCATCGGCATGGGCGCGCTCGGTGAGCGGCTCGCCGGACGCGATGTGGCGATCGGCGTGATCCTGTCGCTGTCGCTAGGCTTCGGCTTGCTGTTCCTGCACTTCTTCACCGCGTACGCGACCCAGGTAACCGCGCTGCTGTTCGGCAATGTTCTCGGCGTGAATGCGTCGACGCTCGGTGTGCTGGCGGGCTTGGGTATTGTCAGCCTGCTGGCGCTTGCAGCGATCATGCGGCCCTTGCTGTTCGCTTCGCTGCAACCGGAACTGGCCGAAGCCAAGGGCGTGTCGCTGCGCAAGGTGTCGGTGCTGTTTCTCGCAATCGCCGCCCTGGCTGTGGCGGCGTGCACGCAGATTGTCGGTGTGCTGCTGGTGTTCACGCTAATGGTGGGACCGGCCGCCGCGGCGCAAAACATGACGACGCGGCTCTCGACCGGTCTCGTACTCGCCGCCGTGTTTGCGCTGATTCAGGCGTGGCTGGGTCTGACGCTGGCGTTCTATACCGATTGGCCGACGAGCTTCTGGATCACGGTGCTGTCGGCGGTGGTGTATGGCGGGAGTCTGTTGCGGCGGCGTTGAGCACCCTCGCGTGATGCGCGACGTGGTCTTCGATGAACGTCGAGATGAAGTAGTAGCCGTGGTCGTAGCCTGCGTGACGGCGCAATGTCAGCGGCTGCCCCGCGGCTTTGCAGGCCGCTTCGAACACATCCGGGTTCAACTGCTCGGCAAGGAACTGATCCGCCAGTCCCTGATCGACCAGAATCCCTTCCTTGAACTTGCGCGACGCGTGAGCGACGAGTTCGCTCGAGTCGTACTTGCGCCACCCTTCCCGGTCTTCACCCAGATATCCGCTGAACGCTTTCACGCCCCACGGGCACTGTGAAGGCGCCGCGATCGGCGCGAACGCCGACACCGAGCGGTAGATCTCCGGGTTGCGCAGCGCCAGCATCAACGCGCCATGACCGCCCATCGAATGCCCGAAAATGCCCAGACGCGCGCCGTCCACCGGCAGATTCGCGAGCACCGTTTCGCGCAGTTCGTCGCGCACGTACGAGTACATCCGGTAATGCTTCGCCCACGGCTGCTGAGTCGCGTCGACGTAAAAGCCCGCACCCACGCCGAAGTCCCATGCTGCACTTTCGCCCGGCACGCCCGCACCGCGCGGACTGGTGTCCGGCGCGATCAGCGCGATACCGTGCTGCGCCGCGAAGCGCTGCGCGCCCGCCTTGACCGGAAAGGTTTCTTCCGTGCAGGTCAGGCCCGCGAGATAGAACAGCGCGGGCACATTCGCGTTGGCCTGCAAGGCCTGCGGCGGCAGATACACCGAGAAACGCATCGGCAGACCGACGGTCTGCGAGTCGTGACGATAGATGCGCTGCTCGCCGCCATGGCAGGCATGCGACGACAATAGTTCGAGCATGGCGAAACTCCCGCTTTAGTACAGCACGACCGAGCGGATCGACTCGCCCTTCTTCATCAGGTCGAAGCCCTCGTTGATGCGTTCGAGCGGCAGACGGTGCGTGATCAGATCGTCGATATTGATCTTGCCTTCCATGTACCAGTCGACGATCTTCGGCACGTCCGTGCGCCCACGTGCGCCACCGAATGCCGAGCCCTTCCACTCGCGGCCCGTCACCAGTTGGAACGGGCGCGTGCTGATTTCCTCGCCCGCCGCCGCCACGCCGATGATGAACGACTGGCCCCAGCCCTTGTGCGTACACTCCAGCGCCTGACGCATCACCTTGGTGTTGCCGATGCATTCGAACGAGTAGTCCGCGCCGCCATCGGTGAGTTGCACGATGTGATCGACCACGTTCTCCACTTCGTTCGGGTTGATGAAGTGGGTCATGCCGAATTTCTTCGCCAGTTCGACGCGTCCCGGATTGAGGTCGACACCGATGATCTTGTCCGCGCCGACCATCTTCGCGCCCTGGATCACATTGAGGCCGATGCCGCCCAGACCGAACACCACCACGTTCGCGCCCGCCTCGACCTTCGCCGAATACACGACCGCGCCCACGCCCGTCGTCACGCCGCAGCCGATGTAGCAGATCTTGTCGAACGGCGCGTCTTCACGCACCTTCGCCACCGCGATTTCCGGCACGACGATGTAGTTCGAAAACGTGGATGTGCCCATGTAGTGAAACAGCGGCTTGCCATCCAGCGAGAAACGCGAGGTCGAGTCGGGCATCAGGCCCTTGCCTTGCGTCGAACGGATCGCCTGGCAAAGATTGGTCTTGCGCGACAGACAGAATTTGCACTGGCGGCATTCCGGCGTGTAGAGCGGAATCACGTGGTCGCCCTTCTTCAGCGTGCCGACACCCGGACCGACATCGACGATCACGCCCGCGCCTTCGTGGCCGAGAATCGCCGGGAAGATGCCTTCCGGATCGGCGCCGGAGAGCGTGTAGTAATCGGTATGGCAGATCCCGGTGGCCTTCACTTCGATCAGGACTTCACCGGCGCGCGGGCCTTCCAGATCCACTTCCTCGATCGTCAACGGGGCGCCGGCTTTCCATGCGATTGCTGCTTTGGTCTTCATGGTGAATACTCCTGTAAGTCTGTGAATGGCTGGCGCGTCGCGCTGAAATATCGCGCGGCGCGCCGGTGTCGCGGGTCGCTTGCCGCAGGTTCGCCTGCCGCAGGTTCGCCTGCCGCAGCTAATTCTTGTGCCGATCGATGAACGGACGATGCTGCTTTCGTCCGCCATCACGGGCCGGCCTACACCTTAGCTTGCAAAAGCCGTCATGGTATTGCAAAGTGCGTCGCGGCATTGTCCGTAGCTGACATCGCTGGGGTTATCGAAGCGGCCGTTCGCCAAACCAGGATTCGACGCGGCCATACAAATCCAGAAAGCACGCATAACGTTCGGCAAGCGCCGCGTCGCCTTGCGGTCCGGCAACGCGCGTCGCGCCTGGGGCAAGTGCGGCGAGATCCCTCGCGTGCCAATGTCCGCTCGCCAAACCGCCGAGGATGGCCGCGCCACGTGGCGCCGCGTTGGGACAATCCACCGCGTAGAGTTCGACGTTCAGCGCATCGGCAAGCAACTGCCGCCAGCGCGCATCGACGGAACCGCCGCCCGCGAGTTTCAGGGCCGTCACCGTAGCGCCGCTCGCGCGGATCGCGTCGAGCCCGGCGCGCAACGAGAAGGCGACGCCTTCGAACGCGGCGCGCATCATCGTGCCGCGTGTGTGGTCGAGCGCGAGGCCGAGCCAACCGCCGCGTGCCGCCGGGTTGAGCCATGGAGTGCGCTCGCCGGTGAGATACGGCAGAAAGGTGAGGCCGGTTGCGGTCGTGGCGGGTGCGTTAGCGCCGGCCGCATCATCGAACGCGTCGCGATACGCATCGGCCCACTCGTACGACAGCCAGCCCCGCACGCGTTCGAGCGCGACGCCGACGTTTTGCATCGCCGCCATGCGATACCAGTGATCGCTCGCGGCGCGATAGCGATGCAGGCCTCTCACGGCTGGCGGTGCGTGTTCGGCGAGCACGACGATTTGGCCACCGGTGCCGGTGGTGAGCAATGCGTCGCCGTCGCCCGCGAGACCGCTGCCCAGCGCGGCACACGGCGTATCGGCCGCGCCGATCGCGAGCATGATGCCGGCGCGCAGGCCCAGCTCCTGTGCCGCTTCGCGCGACAGCGTGCCGCCCGCCGCATAGGAAGGTGCGAGCGGCGCAAACCATTCATGCGGCAACGCGAACCGGTCGAGCAGCGTCAGGTCCCATACGCCTGCCGGATCGGCAAGCGCGGTCGCACAGGCATCGGAAGGATCGGTTGCGAGCACACCGCCCAGCGCGACGCGCAGCCAGTCTTTCGGTTGCAGCGCCCAACGCGTCCTGCGCGCGGCTTGCGGTTCGTTCTGCACGATCCAGCGCAGCAAAGGACCGGCCATGCCGGGCGCGACCGGATTCGGCTGCGGCTCGGGCCATTGATCGAGCAAACCCAAGGCGCGCGTGTCGGGCCAGAGCATCGCGGGGCGCACTGCTTCGCCATTCGCGTCGATCAGAACCACGCCATGCATCTGTCCGGAGAAACCGATTGCCTGCACCTCGCGGCGCAAATCCTCGGGCAAACGCGCCGCCGCTTCGCGAAGCGCGCGCCACCAGGTCTGCACCGAAGTTTCGGCCCAGCCCGGAAGCGGTGTTTCGAGTGCGTACGCGACACTTGCCGCAGCCAGTTCGCGGCCGCTTCTGTCGACGATTGCTACTTTGAGCGAGCCGGTGCCGAGGTCGATGCCAAGAAAACTCATGGGCGATAGAACGTCAATTTGAGCGTGGAGACAAGCACGCGAAAGATGTCTGGAACGGCATATTTTCAATCACCGCTGCGTCGTTTCGGAAGCGCACCCCGATGCACGCTGAAAACCGGAAATCGCGGGTTAACCCCGCCCTGTCGCGAGTTGTACAAAAACAGCACTATGCGTTGAGCGAGATACACCCCATTGATTCTCACACATATCACGTTGAGGCGAGCGCGCGCCGCGCATGAGCGCCCATCGCCACTGCATGGGCCTGACGGCCGATTTGTGCGGTGCGGTCATTTCTTTTTGCTTTCAAACGAGTCTCATGCATATCGTCACCGGGAATGCCGGAATAGGCCCCAGTGGTCTTGTTGCGCTTTTTCGTTCCGCATACCTTGGAGTCATCCCAAAACGAGATGGTGGAGAGAGACAAAATGCAATCGAACACGGTTCACCCGTGCGACGAGCGACTGCCCGCGGGCCAGTTGCTGACGCTCGGCATTCAGCACGTTTTGGTGATGTACGCAGGCGCAGTTGCGGTGCCGCTCATCATTGGCGCCGCGTTGAAGCTGCCGAAAGACCAGATCGCGTTCCTGATCAGCGCGGATCTGTTTTCCTGTGGCATCGCTACGCTGATTCAGACGCTCGGTCTGTGGATCTTCGGCATTCGTCTGCCGGTCATCATGGGTTGCACATTCGCCGCCGTCGGTCCGATGGTCGCGATCGGCACGAATCCCTCGCTCGGTATCCTCGATATCTTCGGCTCGACGATCGCGGCCGGCGTGATCGGCATCATCCTCGCGCCGGCGGTCGGCAAGCTATTGCGCTTCTTCCCGCCAGTGGTGATCGGCGTGGTGATCTCGGTGATCGGCCTCTCACTGATGGAAGTGGGCATCAACTGGGCAGCCGGCGGTGTCGGCAATCCTGATTACGGCAATCCGATCTACCTCGGCCTGTCGCTGGTCGTGCTGATGCTGATTCTGCTGATCAACAAGTTCGCCAAGGGCTTCATGGCGAATATCTCCGTGTTGCTCGGCATCGTCGCGGGTTTCGTGATCGCGCTGGCACTGGGCCGCGTCAACATGGACGGCGTCACGCACGCACCGTGGGTCGGTTTCGTCATGCCGTTCCACTTCGGCCTGCCGCATTTCGATCCGCTCGCCATCGCGACCATGGTCACCGTGATGTTCGTGACCTTCATCGAGTCGACCGGCATGTTCCTCGCGGTCGGCGATATGGTGGATCGTCCGGTGGATCAGAAGACGCTGGTGCGCGGTCTGCGTGTGGACGGTCTGGGTACGCTGATCGGCGGCATCTTCAACTCGTTTCCGCATACCTCGTTCTCGCAGAACGTCGGCCTGATCGGCGTGACCGGCGTGAAGAGCCGCTTTGTCTGCGCGATGGGCGGCGTGATCCTGGTGTTGCTGGGTCTGTTCCCGAAGATGGCGCAGGTGGTTGCTTCGGTGCCGGCCTTCGTGCTGGGCGGCGCGGGCATCGTGATGTTCGGCATGGTCGCGGCAAACGGCATCAAGGTACTGGCCAAGGTCGACTTCGTGAAGAACCACCACAACCTGTTCATCGTCGCGGTCAGTATCGGCATGGGTCTGGTGCCGGTGGTGTCGCCGCAATTCTTTTCGAAGCTGCCGCCGGCGCTGTCGCCGCTGCTGCATAGCGGGATCTTGCTGGCGTCGGTGTCGGCGGTCGTGCTGAACCTGATCTTCAACGGTGTGAAGAGCGAGAAGAAAGCACAGTGCGAAATTCGCCGGGCCGGACATGATTTCGACGGGCGCGGCGGCAATGAACCGCCCGCGGGCGACGAACTGCTGCGCGCCGCGGATGCGCACTGAGCGTCTGACTGGAACCGGCGCCGTGCGACATAGATCGCGCTGAGCGCCGGGGCGCCGGGCCAAATTAGGTTCGATCCAGGCATCAATAAAAAAGCCACGGCATGCCGTGGCTTTTTTTATCACCAGTTGCGCAAGACGGCTTTTCCGATAGAACCGAAAGCCGCCCTGCGCGCCTGCTATTGCAAGACGACCAACCTCAACCCGCGGTCGCTGCCGAAGCGGCCACCGGCGCGCTCGCCGCACCGTAATCGACCGGTGCATCGGCCGGACGCGGCTGATCGCCGGCCCGTTCGATCCAGCCGCCGCCGAGTGCCTGGTACAGCGTGACCAGGTTCTGCAGACGCTGCATGCGTGCGGTCACCAGCAACTGCTGCGCCGAATACAGATCGGTCTGCGCGGTCAGCACCGACAGATAGCTGTCGACGCCGTTCTTATAACGCAGGTCCGACAGATCCAGCCGGCGCTGTTCGGCAAAAGCATTGCGTTCCAGCGACTTGATCTGCTGGTCGTACGTGCCGCGCGCCGCCAGTGCGTCCGCCACTTCGCGGAAGGCCGTCTGGATCGCCTTTTCATATGTCGCGATCTGGATGTTCTTCTGTACGGTGGCGAGATCGAGATTGGCCTTGTTCTGGCCGCCTTCGAAGATCGGCAACGTGATCGACGGCGCGAAGCTCCATGCCGCCGAACCCGGCTTGAACAGACCGCCGAGCGACGGGCTCAGCGTGCCGAAGCTGCCGGTCAGCGAGACCTTCGGGAAGAACGCTGCGCGCGCCGCGCCGATGTTGGCGTTGGCCGCAAGCAGGTTCTCTTCGGCCTCCATGATGTCCGGACGGCGCGTGAGCAGATCGGAGGGCAAGCCCGCCGGAATATCCGTCAGGAGATTCTGGCTATCCAGCGGCATGCCCGGCGGCAGGTCATCCGGCAACGGCTCGCCGAGCAGCAGCACGAGCGCGTTATCCGCCTGTGCCCGCAGACGCGCCTGCGACTGCAGGTTCGCCTGCGCCTGCTCGACCACCGTTTCCGACTGGCGCAGATCCAGTTCCGAACCTGTGCCGTTGTCGAACTGCAGCTTGGCGATCCGGTACGACTCCTGCGCGGTCTTCAGCGTGTTCTGCGTGACCTTCAGCAGATCGTCCAGTTCGAGCACCGTCATGTACTGGTTGGCCACTTGCGAGACCAGCGCGATTTCCGCCGCCTTGCGCGCCTGTGCGGTGGCCAGGTACTGCGCCAACGCCTGATCCTTCAGGCTTTGAATCCGCCCGAAGAAATCGATTTCCCACGAAGCGTTCAGCCCGACCGAATAGCTGTTGCTGATCGTCTGCCCGTTGAAGGAGAGATCCTTAGGCGTGCGCTGTTTGCTTTGCGACGCCGCTGCGTCGAGCGTCGGGAACAGAGCCGCGCGGGCAATCTGGTACTGCGCCTGCGATGCCTGGATATTCAGCACCGACACGCGCAGATCGCGGTTGTTCTTCAGCGCGATTTCGATCAGCCGCTGCAAACGCGCGTCGACGAAGAAATCGCGCCAGCCGATATCGGCCGCCGCCTGACCATTCGCGGTGCGCGCGGCGCCCGCCGCGCCCGGTTGCGTGTCGTACACGCCGCCGGTCGGGAAGGTCGCCGTCACGGGTTCGGCGGGGCGATGGTACTTCGGCGCCATCGTGCACCCCGCGGCGAACAACGCAACCGCCACTGCAATCAAAGAGTGTTTTTGCATCTCAATGTCCGTCCTTGCCCGAGCCTGCATCCGTCGACCCGCCAGCCGAACCGCCACCCTGGTCGTCATGCGGATGGTGCTGGTTGTAGTGTGCGAGCGCCTCATCCGGGTCTTCTGTCTCACCGCCGAACTTCGCGCGGATCACGACGAAGAACATCGGGATCATGAAAATCGCGAGGAACGTCGCCGTCAACATCCCGCCGATCACGCCGGTACCGATTGCGTGCTGGCTGGCCGAGCCCGCGCCGTTACTGATCGCGAGCGGCATCACGCCGAGAATGAAGGCGAGCGAGGTCATCAGAATCGGACGCAACCGCAGACGCGCCGCCTCAAGCGCGGCCTCGACCGGCCCCATGCCCTGACCCTGCTGCAGCTCGCGAGCGAATTCCACAATCAGAATCGCGTTCTTCGCCGACAGCCCCACCGTGGTCAACAGACCCACCTGGAAGAACACGTCGTTCTCGAGCCCGCGCAGCGTAGCGGCCAGCAGTGCGCCGATCACGCCGAGCGGCACCACCATGATCACCGAGAACGGGATCGACCAGCTTTCATACAGCGCCGCGAGACACAGGAACACCACGAGGATCGAGATGCCGTACAGAATCGGCGCCTGCGAACCGGACTGGCGTTCCTGCAACGACAAGCCCGTCCATTCGTAGCCGATACCCGCCGGCAGCTTCGCTACGAGTGCTTCCATCGCCGTCATGGCCTGACCGGTCGACTTGCCCGGTGCAGCCGCGCCCTGGATTTCCACCGCCGAGATACCGTTGTAGCGTTCGAGCTTCGGTGAACCGTAGGTCCACGAACCGCTCGCGAACGACGAGAACGGCACCATGGTGCCCGCCGAATTGCGCACGTACCAGGCGTTCAGGTCTTCCGGGTTCATCCGGAACGGGGCGTCGCCCTGCAGATACACCTTCTTGATCCGGCCGTCGGTATCGAGGAAGTTGTTCACGTACTGCGATGCCCATGCGATCGAGAACGTCTGGTCGATCGCCGACAGCGACACGCCGAGCGCGGCAGCCTTCTCGTGATCGATATCCACCTTGAACTGCGGCGTATCGTTCAGGCCGTTCGGACGCACCTGAGCCAGCGTCGGATCTTTCGCGGCCATGCCGAGCAGCATGTTGCGAGCTTGCATCAGCTTCTCGTGGCCGACGCCCGCGCGATCCTGCAACTCGAAGTCGAAGCCGGCAGCCGTGCCGAGTTCAGGAATCGACGGTGGATTGACCGGATACACCAGCGCGTTCTTGTAGCCCGCGAAGTGCATGAAGAGGCGGCCAACCAGCGCCTGCACCTTCTGATCCGAATGCTGACGCTCCGCGTAGTCCTTCATCCGCACGAACACGAGACCCGCGTTCTGACCGCGGCCGGCGAAGCTGAAGCCGTTCACGGTAAAGGTCGATTCGACGATGCTCTTTTCGCTGTTGAGCAGGTAGTCGGAGACGTCCTTCAGCGCATGCGCCGTGGTTTCCTGCGTCGAGCCGGACGGCGTTTGCACCAGCACGAACATCGTGCCCTGGTCTTCATCAGGCAGGAACGACTTCGGCAACTTCACGAACAGCAGGCCGACCGCGAGAATCACCACCATATAGATGATGAGCCAGCGGCCCGAGCGCTTGATCACGTGGTGCACGCCGCTGTGGTACTTGTCGCGGCTCGACTCGAACGTGCGGTTGAACCAGCCGAAGAAGCCCTTCTTGACCTCGTGATGGCCCTTCGGAATCGGCTTGAGAATCGTCGCGCACAATGCCGGCGTCAAAATCAACGCAACCAGCACGGACAGCACCATGGCCGCCACGATCGTCAGCGAGAACTGCCGGTAAATAGCGCCGACCGAACCGCCCGAAAACGCCACGGGCACGAACACCGCCGACAGCACGAGCGCCACGCCGACCAGCGCGCCGGTAATCTGGTCCATCGCCTTGCGGGTCGCCTCTCGAGGCGACAAGCCCTCCTCCGCCATCACCCGCTCGACGTTTTCCACCACCACGATCGCATCGTCCACCAGCAAGCCGATCGCCAGCACGAGCCCGAACATGGACAGCGTGTTGATCGAGAAGCCCACCAGCCCCATGATCGCGAACGTGCCCAGCAGCACCACCGGCACGGCGATCGTCGGGATCAGCGTGGCGCGCAGGTTCTGCAGGAACAGGTACATGACCAGGAACACCAGCACGATACCTTCGAGCAGCGTCTTGACCACTTCTTCGATCGACAGGCGCACGAACGGCGTGGTGTCGTACGGATACTTCACGACGAGACCGTGCGGGAAGTACTTCGACAGTTCGTCGATCTTCGCGCGCACTGCCTTGGCGGTTGCCAGTGCGTTAGCACCGGTGGCGAGCTGAATACCGAAACCAGCCGTAGGCTGACCGTTGTACTTGGTATCGAAGTTGTAGTTTTCGCCACCGAGCTCGATCCGCCCCACGTCCTTGATACGGACCCGCGACCCATCGGGGTTCACCTTCAGCAGCACGTTGCCGAACTGTTCAGGCGTATTGAGCAGCGTGGCTTCCGTGATGGTTGCCTGCAGCACCTGCCCCGGCACCGACGGCGTGCCGCCGAGCGAGCCGCCCGCGACCTGAACGTTTTGCGCCTGCAAGGCCGTCTGCACATCCACCGGCGTCAGGCCGAAGTTGGTCAGCTTGTTCGCATCCAGCCAGATCCGCATCGCGTACTGCGAGCCGAACAGCGTCACCGTACCCACGCCGTCGATCCGGCTGACCGGGTCTTCGACGTTCGACGCGACGTAGTTCGCCAGGTCGTACTTGCTCATGCTGCCGTCTTCGGACACGAACGCCATCACCAGCAAGAAGCTGCTGCTCGACTTCGTGACCTTGGTGCCCAACTGTTGCACGGCTTGCGGCAACAGCGGCGTGGCGAGCTGCAGCTTGTTCTGCACCTGCACCTGCGCAATGTCAGGATTGGTGCCGGCCGCGAACGTCAGCGTGATGGTCGCCGTACCGGAGTCGTCCGACGTGGACGACAGATACAGCAAGTGGTCGAGACCACTCATCTGTTGCTCGATCACCTGCGTGACGGTGTTTTCCACCGTCTTCGCCGAGGCGCCCGGGTACGTTGCGCTGATCTGCACGGCCGGCGGCGCGATGGTCGGGTACTGGGCGATCGGCAATGTAAACACCGACGCGATACCCGCGAGCATCAGAATAATGGCGATCACCCATGCAAAAATCGGGCGATCAATAAAGAACTTTGCCATGTGGCGGGCTCCCTGTTATTACGCGCCCGATGCAGCAGAAGCGGGTTGCGCCGTCTGCGTAGCACCGCTGGCGGCCGGCGCACCCTGAGCGGATGCGTCGGAAGCGGGTGTGGCGGGAAGTTGCGCGGCAACGGCTTTGACGTCCTGCCCCGGGTGCGCCTTGTCGGTGCCCTGGACAATCACGCGGTCGCCGGCCTTCAGGCCGCTCTCCACCACCCAGTTCGAACCGTAAGTGCCCGAGGTAACGAGCTGGCGCAATTCGACCTTGTTCGCGCTATTTACAACCAGCGCGGTAGGCGTGCCCTTCTGGTCGTGCGTGATGCCGACTTGCGGCACGACCAGCGCGTTTTCGTTGACGCCTTCCTCGATCTTCGCGCGCACGAACATGCCCGGCAGCAGCACCTTGTCGGTGTTCTTGAAGATCGCGCGAACCGTCACCGAGCCAGTGCTCTGGTCGACTGTCACGTCGGTGAACTGCAGCTTGCCCTGTTCCGAATAGGTGCGGCCGTCTTCAAGAATCAGCGAGACCTTGGCGGCGCTCGGGCCGCTTGTCTTCAGGCGTCCTTCCTGCACTTCGCGGCGCAGCTTCAGACCGTCGAGACTGGACTGCGTCAGGTCCACGTACATTGGGTCGATTTGCTGGACCGTCGCCATCAGCGTGGCGGCGCTTGCCTGTACATACGCGCCCGGCGTGACTTGCGATACGCCGACCTGGCCGGTGACCGGCGAGACCACGTCGGTGTAGCCGAGGTTGATCTGCGCCGTATCGACCGCGGCTTTGCCGGCGGCCACGTCAGCCGCGGCCTGGCCTTCGGCGGCCACCGCGTTGTCGTAGTCCTGCTTGCTGACCGCGTTGGCGGCAACCAGCACCTTGTAGCGATTGGCTTGCGCGGTGGTCGACACGAGGTTGGCCTGAGCCTTTGCCAGCGTTGCCTTCGCATTGTTCAACGCTGCGATATAGGGTGCCGGATCGATCTTGTACAGACGCTGGCCCGCCTTGACCTCGCTGCCTTCCGTGAATTCGCGGCGCAGCACGATGCCGTCGACCCGCGCACGCACTTGCGCGACGAGGAAGGCACTGGTGCGGCCGGGCAATTCGGTGACGACGGGCACGGCCGTCGGCTGGACGGTGACCACGCCCACTTCGGGCGTTTGTTGCGGCGGGGCAGATTGTTTTGGTCCGCACGCTGCCAGCAATACGGCAGCCGTCGCGGCACTGATTAAGCGGAATGGAACCCGTTCGACGCGCATGGAGCGACCTCTGTCAATGACTGAGAATGAAAAAGTGCGCGCATCCCTACCCCGGGGACGACAGCGCACACATGCGTCTTGCGACGCCTGACCGGAAGCCCGAGGATGCAAACACCTGCAAGGGCATCCTGAGCGAAATGCGCCATACCGGAGAAATGCCGCACGGCGCCGCCCGTCGGGGCACGGCGCAAGAGCGTTTTGAAAGGCAACAGTGACGGATATTAACCGGTCGTCACGGCTTGGGCTATCCGATCGTGGGGTGCTATTATATATACATTCACGAATGGATGTAAAAGTGCGTTTCAATCTTCGCAGGCGGGAGGTCTGCAAGATCGATCCGAAAATTGCCAAACCCCAGACAGATTGTCATCGAGCGTACTTAAAAGCGCCCGGGAAAACCCCCACAATCAGCGCAGGTCACACCAATATGGTCAGAAGAACGAAAGAAGAAGCGCAGGAGACACGTAACAGCATTCTCGACGCGGCCGAACGGGTTTTCTTCGAGAAAGGCGTGTCGCGCACCTCGCTCGCCGACATTGCGCAGGCCGCCGGCGTCACGCGTGGGGCGATCTATTGGCACTTCGCTCACAAAAGCGATCTGTTTACCGAAATGTTCGACCGCGTGCTGCTGCCGCTGGACGAACTCAAGGCTGCCTCGCAAGACCCCAACGAGCCCGATCCGCTCGGCCGCCTTACGGAAATCTGTACAGTCTGTCTGCGCGATACCGCCAACGACCCGCGTCGCCGGCGGGTGTTCGACATCCTGTTTTTGAAGTGCGAACTGGTCGAAGAGATGGGTCCGGTGATGATCCGCTATCAGACGAACATGCGCGAAGGGCTGCAGAAGATCGAAGGCGGTCTGCGCAACGCGATCTCCAAAGGGCAATTGCCCGCCGATCTCGACACCCGGATCGCGGCGGCGATGGTGCATGCGTTCGTCAGCGGCTCGCTGCGCGACATGCTGTTCCTGCCGGACGCGACCGATTTCGGCAAACATGCCGAGCAGATGATCGCCGGGATGTTCGATGCGCTGCGGCTGAGTCCCGCGTTACGCAAAGGAAATAAGGCCGGCTGAAGGGAAATGAGGCGGGCCTGCGGGCAGCCGTGTTATGCGGCGGCCGTTTTATGCAACGGTCTTTCTCGCGCGCGCCTTCTGATTCGACGCATAGATGTTGCCGCGTTCGAGCGGCGCGCCGCTTTTCACCGCCGCGATCCATTGGTCCGTGCTCGCCACGGCCGCGAAGCGCGATTGCAAGACCACGCTGAACACCCGGTGAATGTCCTGCGCGCTCGCAAAGCCGGCGCTGTTCTCATACGGCACCGAGCCCGACGCATCGTGCAGGAACTCGACCGTGAGTCCTGAGTGAAGCGCGTGGTTGATGGTCGAGGCGTCGCAATTGTGCGTCATGTAGCCGGTCACGCTCAGCGTGTCGATCCGCTGCGCGGCGAGCCAGTCAGCCAGGTCCGTCTCGGCAAAGGCGCTGGGCAGCGACTTCTCCACATAGTGATCGTGTGGACGCGACGCCACCACCGGATGCAACTCCGCGCCGGCGCTGCCCCGAGCAAACAGCGGCGAAGCGGCCGGCGCGAAATTCTGCACGACCACCACGGGCACGCCGGCGGCGTGGGCCGCATCCATCGCCCGGCCAATGTTGGCGAGCGAGGTGTGCACGTCAGGATATTCGATCGGCAGATCGCCGGTGACGTACTCGTTTTGCACATCGATGACGATCAGCGCGCGGCGGGGTGCGGTCATGGCAAGACTCCTTTTCGGTTGAGCAGTTAAGGCTCGCGCTGCACGGCGCCAAATGGGCGTTGAAGAGGCAGCGGCGATGAACTGCATTGTTCGCTTCCACCTATTTCCCCGCCAGTGACCCAGATGACAAGATTCGCTAGAATCGGGCCATCACGCAATTTCTCACGGCGCCGCAATCTATGGCCACCCATTGCTCCTCCATCGGGCACCGCGACGACGCGCACCGCCACGTCGTCGCGGTTGTCGCGTTTGATCGCATCAGCCCATTCCACCTTTCGGTGCCGTGCGTGGTGTTCGGCGAGGACCGCAGTGGCGGCGGCGTGCCTGGCTTCGACTTCCGCGTTTGCGCGGCCGAAACCGGCGCGCTGACCACTACCGCGGGCTTTTCGATCGCCGTCACGCACGGGCTCGAGGCGCTCGCCGACGCGGATACGATCGTCGTGCCAAGCTGGCGCGATCCGGACGAACCCCCGCCCGCCGCGCTGCTCGACGCGCTGCGCGCCGCCCATGCGCGCGGGGCGCAACTGGTCGGGCTGTGTCTGGGTGCATTCGTGCTGGCCGCCGCGGGCATTCTCGACGGCCGTCCGGCCTCCACCCACTGGGCGTGGGCGGACGATTTCGCGCGCCGCTATCCGCGCGTGCGGCTCGATCCCGACGTGCTGTATGTGGACGATGGCAACGTGCTGACCTCGGCCGGCACGGCTGCCGGGCTCGATTGCTGTCTGCACGTGCTGCGCAAGATGTGCGGCGCGCAGGTGGCGAACTACGTCGCGCGCCGGCTGGTCGTGCCACCGCACCGGCAAGGCGGTCAGGCTCAATTCATCGACCAGCCCGTGCCGCCGAATGTGCGCGGCGACCGCTTGTCCGGCCTGCTCGATTGGGTGAGCGGAAATCTCGATGCGCCGCATACGCTCGACACGCTCGCCGAGCGCGCCTTGATGAGCCGTCGCACCTTTACGCGGCGCTTCCGGCTCGCCACCGGCACAACCGTCGGCGCGTGGCTGCTGACCCAGCGCCTCGCCCGCGCGCAGCACCTGCTGGAAAGCACGGATGAGTCCGTGGAAACGATCGCGGGAATTGCCGGTTTCGGCTCGACCGCCTCGCTGCGGCAACATTTCGCGGAGGCGTTCCGCACTTCGCCATCAGCGTGGCGGCGGGAGTTTCGCGGCGTATGAGGGAGTATGAGGGCCGCGCCGCCAGCGCCGCTGGTAGCGTATTACCAAGACTTCGTCACGGCGCCGGCCAGGCTGACCATGCGTTCAGTGTTCGCTGAACCAGCGCGCCACGTACAACAGCAGCGCCACCAGAAAAATCATCGCCGCCCATGCCCAGTTAGGCATCGCATGCGGAGCGGAATCGTGATGCGAGACCCCGTGCGACACGCCGTGAGAGCCGCCGTGCGACGCGCTCGCCGCCCGTCCGGTCAGTGTATGGCCATGATCCGTGCGGGTCCGTCGCGCGATGCCGCTCAACGCGATTGGCCGAAGAAACACGTGCTGCCGCCGCGCCGCGGAACCACGCGCCCGGTTCGGACCTTGCCCGTGCTTGGCGCGAACCACCGCGCCAAATTCGTCGAAGAAATCGTCGGCCAGTTGATGCAGCGCGTGTTCGAGCTGGCGCGTAGGCAGTTCGGCAAGCGGCCCGGACGAGGTTGCCCAGATCGTGTACTCGATCCGTGTGCCCCGCTCCCTGCCGATGCCGTGCGAGGCATCGTCCGCGCGCAACTTCACTTCGATCTGTCCGCGCAATGCGCCGATGCCCTCGGCGCGCGCCTTGAAATTGATGGTGCGGCGCTGTGCCTCCGCCGGCCCGGAATCCTGACCGGCTACGTGAGCGCGCGCGTCGTAGCGCGCGCGCAACGGCCCAAGCGGCACGGTCATGGTGAGTGCAAATTCGCCGTGGCCTAGCCGCGTGAACGACTCGCAATTGTCGAGGCTGGCGCGCAACAAGGCGAGATCCTGCAACGCGTCCCAAACGTCGGACGGTGCAAGCGGAATTCTCAACGCGTCGTTCAGCTCCATGGCAGCCTCCCCGATAAGCGCTCGACGGCCCGGTCAGGATGTCTGATCGATACGGTCGACGCGCGATGCGTAAAACGCGAGATACCCTTTTATTTGTGCCACTGGCTCGAGCGGCGTCTCATAGCTCCATACCGCGTTTTCGATCAGGCCGTCTTCGGTGCGCAGATGGAAGTAGGAGGCCTCGCCCTTGAACGGACAGTGCGAAGTATGTGTCGAGCGTTCGAGGCGCGCCATGTTCACGTCGCCACGCGGGAAATAGAACACGTCAGGCAGACCGGTTTCCGCGAGCGTCAGGCCTGACTGGGTGTCGGCCATGGTCACGCCGCCATGAATCACCCGCACCCGGTGACCATTGGCGCGAATCGTAATGGCATGCGCGCCCGAGCTTGCGCCGGGACTTCCGTGGGGTGTCAAGGCATCGCTCATGTCTCGGCTCCGGAGTGGTGTGCAACGCGCGCGATCGCGCAAAGAATAAAGCCACGGGGTGGGCCCGTGGCTTCATTATCGGCCAAACTCCTGCCGAATGCGCAGCCTTCATGCATGGCGCCGGCGTATCCCACCCGGCGTCGCGCAGGAAGGCGCGGCGCTTCTCCCGGTGCTTCTTACTGCGTCTTCCAGTAGAACGCCGCCTTGGCTGTGCCCTTCGCCGGGACCGTCACCGTCTGGGTCTGATCGCGGTCCTTATATTGCGCATGCACCGTGTAGCGGCCAGGACGCAACTTGACCAGCATGTACGGCCCGCGCGAGGTGGCGCCCAGCACATCGCCGCCGTGCGCGTCGACAATTCGCACGTGGACGTCGGCAAGAAAATCGGAGCCGGGGCCCGTGAAGCGCAGCGACAGCGGCCACTGGCTCTCTGCGTGCCGCAACGCCGTGGACTCGTCGAGACCGACGCCGCCCGACACGAACGACACGTCGCCCTGTTGCTGGATTTGCGGCATGCCGGCGCCATTGGCGTTGCCCGCGCTGCCGTTGTCCGTGGTCGTGCCGCCCGTTACGTCGCTCGCCTGTGCATACGCGCCGCCCGCCAGACCGAGCGTGAGCGCCGCGCATATCGCGGCGGCTACGATCCTTTGCTGATTGCGTTGTGTTTTCATCGGTTCGCTCCTTTTTTAATATCTTGTCGTCCGGGGTCCCCCGTGGGCCCGGATCAAGATATAGACGCAACCTGCATGCCAGGCATCGGTTCGCGTCGCCAGAAACTGCTGCTGCGCCATGCTGTGCGGCTCAGAGCACCCTTTCTCGCGGCTGCGCAGCGGCAGGATGGGTAAAAAAGTGCCGGTCCGTCGGCAGTAAGTGCAAAAGGACCGGCATACGTTACCTCGATCCCCCTTAGCCGAGATCGACCGGCACGAAGATCTGCGCGTTATCGCGCTGGATCAGCAACGCGATGCTGTTGCCCGCGCTCGCAATCATCTGCTTCAACTGATCGACGCTGGCGACCGGCCGGCCGTTGACCGCGAGAATCACGTCGCCCGGCTGAATGCCGGCGTTCTCAGCCGCGCCGCCCGACTGCTGCACCAGCAGACCGTGCGACACCGACGCGCTGCTCTTCTCTTCCGGCGTGAGCGGGCGCACCGCCACGCCGAGACGGCCTTGCAACTGGGTCGGCTGATCGGCCTTATCCGAGGCCACCTTCGCATCCGACAACGACCCGATCGTCACCGTCAGGTCCTTGGTGGCCTTGTCGCGCCACACCTGCACGGTGGCCTTGCTGCCCGGCGCCAGACCCGCGACCTGCGACGGCAGATCCGACGAGTCGCCGACCGGCTCACCGTTCACCGACAGAATCACGTCGCCCGGTTGCAAACCGCCCTTGGCGGCCGGACCGCCCGGATCGACCGAGCTGACGAGCGCGCCTTGCGGCTTCTGCATGCCGAACGAATCGGCCAGCGTCTGATTCATGCCCTGCACCGCGACGCCGAGGCGCCCACGGCTCACGTGGCCGGTCTTGACGAGGTCGTCCTTGACCTTGATCGCTTCATTGATCGGAATCGCGAACGAAAGGCCCTGGAAGCCGCCCGTCTGCGAATAGATCATCGAGTTGATGCCGATCACTTCGCCTTGCAGATTGAACAGCGGGCCGCCCGAATTACCCGGGTTCACCGGCACGTCAGTCTGGATGAACGGCGTGTAGTTTTCGTTCGGCAGCGAGCGCGACTTCGCGCTGATGATGCCGGAGGTCACCGTATTGTCGAAACCGTAAGGCGAGCCGATCGCGACCACCCATTGGCCGACCTTGCTCTGACGCGGATCGCCGATCTTCACGGTCGGCAGATTGCTCGCGTCGATCTTCAGCACGGCGACGTCGGACTGCTTGTCGGCGCCGACCACTTTCGCCTTGAATTCGCGCTTGTCGGTCAGCTTCACGGTGACGACGTTCGCGCCGTCCACCACGTGGGCATTGGTCAGGATGTAGCCGTCGCTGCTGACGATGAATCCCGAGCCGAGGCTCGCGCTCGGCTGATCGGGCGCATCGCCGCCGTCGCCGCCTTGCATGCCCGGCATGCCGCCGAAGAAGTGCTTGTAGAACTGATAGAAAGGGTCGCTCGGATCGATCGGCAGCTGGCTGCCGCCGTTGCCGCCGTTACTGCGCAATGCCGTCTGCTTGACCACATGCTTCGCGCTGATGTTGACGACCGCCGGGCCATAGGTTTCAACGAGGCCCGAGAAATCGGGGATGCCGGTCTTCGCGGCGGCTTCAGCAGGCATCATCGCGGCCTGCGCCGGCGTAATCACCTGCGGCGCGGGCACGTCGCGATGCCCCGCCACATAGCCGGCGGAAAGCGCTACGGCGACAGCCACTGCAACAGCGCTGCGGGACAAGGTTTTCGCGTTCATCGTGTACTCCTGACTGGAGAAAAAGGCTCTGGAATGAGATGAAGCGTACGTGGCATCGCTTAAAAGAGTCTTAAGCAGCGCCAGATCGCTTCCAGTCCGTTTTTAAGCCTCGCTTAAGCCCAGTTGGAATCACTTTACGAACAGAAAGCCTCAGCTTCAGAAGCACACTTCAACCTGTAGACCGCCCGCGGCGGACTCGTCGAGCGTCACCGTCGCATGATGCTGGGTCGCGATGCGGCGTACGATCGCAAGGCCCAGACCGCTGCCCGCCACGTCCGTGCGCGCACGATCCGCGCCGGCGCCGGCCCGGTAGAAGCGATCGAATACACGCTCGCGTTCGGCCGGCTCGATACCCGGCCCGCTATCGGCAATCCGCACCACCGGATGCCCTTCCTCGACCGACAGACTGACGTCGACGCGCCCGCCTCGCGGCGTGTATTTGGTTGCGTTATCAACGAGGTTGTTGAACATGACGCGCAGCGCGTCGGCGTCGCCGGTCACCGTAGCGGGTTCGCTCGCCTCGATACCGAGATCGACGCCGCGATTCTGCGCAAGCGGCGCGTACGCCACCACGCAGTCCTGCAACAGTGCGCGCAGATCGATCGTATTGGTGACGGCAAGACCATCGGGTTCCGAACGCGCGAGCGCCAGCAACTGTTCGGCAAGCCGCGTGGCGCGCGTGACACCCGCCTGCAGATCGGCCAGCGCCTCGCTGCGCGCGGCATCGTCTTTCGCGCGAGCCACCAGTTGCGTCTGGATCTGCACGGCGGCGAGCGGCGTGCGCAATTCGTGCGCGGCATCGGCGACAAATGCCTTCTGGATATCGAGCGCGGTGGCGAGCCGTTCGAGCAGGCCGTTCAACGCGCGCACGAGCGGCTGCACTTCGAGCGGCAGACGCTGATCGGGCAACGGGTCGAGCGCTTCGGGGTGGCGCGCGTCGAGTGCACTGGTCACGCGCCGCAAGGGCCGCAGCCCGCGCCCGACGGTCACCCACACCGCCAGCCCCAGCAGCGGCAACAGCACGATCAACGGCCAGAGGGTTCGCAATGCGACGTTTGCCGCGAGCCGGTTGCGCACCGACACCGGCTGCGCCAGTTGCACGACGTTATCGCCGACGATCGCACCGTACACCCGCCAGTCGCCGCGCTCCGTGCGCTCGGTCGAAAAGCCGAGTTCGGCGCGCGGCGCGAGCGGCGCACGCGGGCGCGAGTAGTACATCAACACGCCGTTGCGGTTCCAGATCTGCAGCACGATGCCTTCGTCGCCGGTATCGCGCGAACCGAGCACCTGCGAGAACGGTTCCGACGGCAGCGCCGCGGCAATCTGCTCCAGTTGGTAGTCGAATAGTTCGTTGGCTTCGGCAAGCGCCTGCCGGTAGATCAGCCAACCCGCAATGCCGACGCCGAGCAACACCAGCGCGAGCAGCCAGAACAGCAATTGACGGCGAATCGAACGCATCGGCTCAGGCGTCCTTGGCGATCATGTAGCCAAGACCGCGCACGTTGCGGATCAGGTCCGCGCCGAGCTTCTTGCGCAGCGCGTGAATGTAGACCTCGACGGTATTGCTGCCGATCTCCTCACCCCAGCCGTACATCTTTTCTTCGAGCTGGCTTTTCGAGAGCACCGCGCCGGGCCGGGCGATCAACGCCTCGAGCAGCGCGAATTCACGGGCTGACAATGCGACCGGCGCGCCGTCTAGCGTGACCTGATGCGAGGCGGGATCGAGCGTCAGGTTGCCATGGCGAATCGTCGAATCGCTGCGGCCCGATTGACGGCGGATCAGCGCACGCATACGGGCGCCGAGTTCATCGAGATCGAAAGGTTTGACAAGGTAATCGTCGGCGCCGGCGTCGAGTCCTTTGACGCGATCGGCGACCGCGTCGCGCGCGGTGAGGATCAGCACCGGCGTGGCGTGGCCCTTGGCGCGCAGCGTGCGCAACACCTCGAGCCCGTCGCGTTTAGGCAGGCCGAGATCGAGCAGCACCAGATCGTAAGGTTGGCCGGTCGCCGCGCTGAGCGCCGCTTCGCCGTCTTCCACCCAGTCCACTGCGAAGCCTTCACTGCGTAGCGCCTTGCGCACGCCTTCGGCGATCATCCGGTCGTCTTCGACTAGCAATATGCGCATGGTTGAATCGGTCCCGAAACATTTGATGATGCCGCATTCTAGCGCCCGGCTCCCCATGCACGCCAAGCGACGCTTTTTCACCGCAGCCACGCGGCATGTCTCTACAATGAGCGCTTTGCGTCGCGCCGCGGTTTTCCGCGCGTGACAAGTGCTTCGACACACTCTGGTTTGCCGCGCGCCGCCGCGCCCTGAAATCCTGCTTCTTCGCCTCGTCCATGACGCAAGTTTTTTTCCCTGCTTTTTTGTCCGCCTGTTTGCCTTCCTTAGCACGCCGCGCTGCGCCAGGGCCACGCTCATCGGTCTCTGCCAACGCTCTGCCGCGCCGCTTTGCGCCGCGCACGGCGGCATGGCTCTTTGCCTGCGCCGCGCTCGGCAGCGGCGCGGCGCTGCCGCTTGCCGCGCAGGCACGCGTCAAGGCCGCCCATCCGAGTGTCAATGTCACGACGGTGTTGCCGCAATCGGTGATGGTCGGTCTGCAGCGCGCGCACGTGCCCTTGTCGTCGATCAGCGTGGTGGTCGAAAAAGTCGGCGATCGCACGCCGATCCTCGCGCTGAACGCGGCCAAGCCGATGATGCCCGCCTCGACAATGAAGCTCGTCACTACCTACTCCGGCCTATCGATCCTCGGTCCGGACTATCGCTGGCGCACGAATGCCTATGCGGACGGCACACTCGACGCCAACGGCGTGCTGCACGGCAATCTGTACATTCAGGGCACGGGCGATCCGAAACTCGTCCCCGAAGAACTGATCGACCTCGTGCAGAAGATCCACAAGGCAGGCATCACCGGCGTGGATGGCGCGCTGGTACTCGACAAGCGTTACTTCGACCCCTCGACGCGCGATCTGCCGCCGTTCGACGACGACGCCACCGCGCCATACAACGTCGGCCCCGATCCGCTGCTGTACGCGTTCAAATCGCTGTCGTTCACGTTGACGCCGTCCCCGGACGGCACCGTCACAATCGACGTGCTGCCGGCGCTCTCGCAGTTGCAGATCGACAACCATATGCGTGCAGTGAATGGCCCGTGCCGCGGCGACGCCGCCTCCGTCTCGCCCACCGTGACGCCGCAGCCCAATGGCACCGTGGTGGCGTCGTTCGACGGCGAGTATTCGGTGCGCTGCGGTCCGCGCACGCTCAACGTCGCCGTGCTCGATCACACCGCGTTTTTCGCGGGCGGCTTCCTCGCGCTGTGGCAGCAAACCGGCGGCACCTTCACTGGCGCGACCCGCGAAGGCGCGGTGCCGGCCGGCGCGCGCCTCGTCGCCACGCACCAGGGGCCGGTGCTGTCCGACATCGTTCGCGACATCAACAAGTTCAGCAACAACACGATGGCGCGCAACCTGTTTCTGACGATCGGCGCGACGGAAGAAAGGCCACCCGCCACGCCCGCCAAGTCGGCACGAGCCATCGAGGCGTTCCTGCGCCGCGACAGTGTGGACATGCAGGATCTGACGCTCGACAACGGCTCCGGCCTGTCACGCGACGAGCACGTGAGCGCGCTCTCGCTCGCCGATCTGCTGCAGCGGGCCAACGCGAGCCCGGTCGCCCAGGTGTTCGTGGAATCGCTGCCGATTGCCGGCGTCGACGGCACGATGCGCAACCGCCTGACCAACCAGGGCGCGGGCGGCAACGCGCACATCAAGACCGGCACCCTGCGCGACGTGCGGGCGATCGCCGGCTATGTGGCCTCGGCGGACGGCAATAGCTACGTGGTGGTGAGCCTGATCAACGACCCGCATTCGGAAGCCGCGCGCGCCGCACACGACGCCTTGCTCGAATGGGTCTATCAGGGTCCGTCCCGGGGATTTACGAAGGTCTCCGACACCGTTGCCGAACCGCGCAGCAGCAAGCCCAGGAAAAACCCGCACAAGCGCAACGCCCATTGAGGATTCCTTCTATAGAACCCGCGCGCCGCAACGCGCCCAAGCGTGTACGCTGTCGGGCAGTGTTTGAGGCGCGCGTAAAACGCAACGCGTAGCGCACGAGCCGCGCAGCCGTTACGGTGGCGTGGCCCGCTCAAACGAAAACGACAACGTCCGTTGCGGCAAACGCAGCGGCTAGGGACCACGGAGGAAGACACCATGCAATTCGATGCCGAATTGCTGCTGCTCGCCATGGCGCCAGTCTTTCTCGCATGCATTGGCTGGGAGGCGTGGCACCTGCGGCGTACGCACCCCGGAGCGCAGCTTTATAGCTGGCGCGACACGTTGTGCAACGCCGCGCTCGCACTGATGCAGCAAGCCGCCGACAAGCTCGCGTGGCTCGCGATCATTCCCGTTTATGCATTCTTCTACGATCACTATCGCGTCGCCACGTGGCCGGCGACCTGGGTGTCGTTTGTCGTGCTGTTCGTCGCGCAGGATCTGCTCTACTACGTGTTCCACCGGTGCAGCCACCGCGTGCGCTGGTTGTGGGCCGCGCATGTCGTGCATCACTCGTCGGAGCGGATGAATTTCTCGACCGCGTTCCGCCAGAGCCTGATGTATCCGGTTGCCGGCATGTGGCTCTTCTGGATTCCGCTCGCCGTGCTGGGCTTTCCGCCGAAACAGATCGTCGCCATCGTGCTGATCAATCTCGGCTTTCAGTTCTTCGTGCATACCCAGGCGATCGGCAAACTCGGCTGGCTCGAATACGTGTTCAATACGCCGTCGATTCACCGGGTGCATCACGCGCGCAACGACCGCTATATCGACCGCAACTATGCCGGCGTGCTGGTGATCTGGGATCGCCTGTTCGGCAGCTACGTCGAGGAAGATCCGCACGATGCGCCGGTGTACGGCATCGTCGAGCCGCTTTACACGTATAACCCGCTGAAGGCGACATTTCACGAATGGGCGTCGATGGCGGCCGACTTCGTGAGCGTACGAGGCTGGCGCAACAAGTTGCGCGCGCTGTTCGCACCGCCCGCATGGGCCGCGGATTATCACGCGCGCCGCGCCGCCGGCGCGAGTACCCTTGTCGCGGGGTCGGGCGGGAATTCGAATATTGAAGACAAGCATACGGCCGCGTTTCAAACCCCGCGCAGGCCGTAGAAGATTCTGTAAGCTGTCGTCACGCCGCCGACGCGGCGGGCGCCGCCTGCAACACATGGCATCAGGGCCACACATACGAGGAGATGTAGTCAATGAAACAAACAGCATCGAAGCAACGCAATTTCGTCCGCGTCACACAGATCGCGATCGCCAGTGCTGCGTTTGCGCTACTGGCCGCTTGCGGCGGTGGCAGCGACAACAACAATTCGAGCAGCACGCCGGCGGGCGGCGTGAAATTGCAGGTCGTGTCGTTTGGCGACAGCTTGTCGGACGTCGGCACGTACGCGCCGGTGATTCAAGCGAGCTTCGGCGGCGGCCGCTTCACGACCAACCCGGGTGAGGTGTGGACGCAGAAAGTCGCCGAGTACTACGGCGGCACATTGACTGCTGCGTATGTCGGCGGCTTCGGTCAACCGCTGGTCGCGACGGGCGGGTTTGGCTACGCGCAGGGCGGCTCGGACGTCGTCAATCCGCAAGGCGAAGGCTGGGCGCCCAACAACATGGCGGCGACGACGGTGCCGGTGGTGACGCAGGTGGCAAACTACCTGGGCGCGCACACCAGCTTCAACTCGAACCAGCTCGTGCTGGTGAACGGCGGCGCGAACGACATTTTCCAGTTCTCGACCGCTGCCAATCTGACGGCGCTTGGCACCGCGCTGCAGACGGCCTTGGCACACGGCGTCGTGCCGAACACGCAGGCGGGTCAGGTCGGGTTCATCGTCGGTTATCTGCAGCAGCAGTCCAACCCGCAGATCGCGCAGGCCGCTGCCGCGCTTGCCGCGCAGGTCCAGACCATTGTCAATTCGGGCGCGACTCACGTGGTGGTGTCGACGGTGCCGGACATCGGCAATACGCCGCAAGGCATTCAGGCCAACGCGGCTTCGCCGGGTGCGGCTGCGCTGTTGACGGGGATTACCGCGGCGTATAACTACATGCTGGTCCAGCAAATGACCAGCCTCGGCCTGCTGGGTACTGGCAAGGTTATTGTGGCCGATGCGTTCACCTGGCTGGATCAGCAGTTGCCGAACTACCAGGCGCTGGGTTTCACGGTGTCCAACACAGGCACGGCGTGTAATCTGACGTCGATGGTGGCGAACGCAACTGCGTATGCCACTGCCAATCCGGCCGCAACGAATGGGTTGACGCCGGCGCAGTACGGCTCGCAGTTCGGCTCGTCGTTGTTCTGCTCACCGCAGACTTATACGGTCGCTGGCGCTGATCAGACTTACATGTTCGCGGATCTGGTGCACCCGAGTACGCATACGCATGCACTGTTCGCCCAGTATGTGCAGCAGCAGGTTGCTGCGACGGGATTAGGGAAGTGATTTTTTGAGGCGAGGCCTCGGTGTGGGTTGGTTTTTTTTGCCTGCGGCGTTGGCCTTTTCCTGGTCTGATTCTTTGGGCTTTTTCTTGCTGTGATCGTGGTCTGGTCTTTTGGCTTGTTGTTGGTCTTTTGGCCTTTCCTTGTTTTCTTATCGGTCTATTAGCGTTGCCCCTGTGCGGGGGGACCTATCCGTAATTTCGTGGGCGGGGCATATCATGAAGGATGGAAATCATGGATATGCCGATCATGAAGAAGAAACGTACCGTCGCCTCGCAGGCAGCGGCCCGAGGGCCGCTGCCTGAACTGCCCGA